>NZ_JAUSLW010000027.1 GCF_030645195.1 Phenylobacterium sp.
CTGGAAGGACCTGGCGGAGAGCGACCGCGGCGCGGCCGTGGCGCTGGGCAATTTCGACGGCGTGCATCGCGGCCACCAGAGCGTCATCGCGCTGGCCGCCAAGGCCGCGGGCCAGCTCAAGGCGCCCCTGGGGGTGATCAGTTTCGAGCCGCACCCGCGCCGCATCTTCCAGCCCAACGCGCCGTCCTTCCGGCTGATGAACGCCGAGCAGCAGGCCCGGGCGCTGGCCGGCCTGGGGGTCGATATCTTCTACGTCCTGCCCTTCACCCCCGAGCTGGCCCAGATGACCGACCGCGAGTTCGCCATCGACGTGCTGCACCAGGGCCTGGGCGTCCGCGACGTGGCCCTGGGGTTCGACATCTCCTTCGGCAAGGACCGCACCGGCAGTCCGGAGACCATGACCCGCTACGGCCAGGAACTGGGGTTCGGCGTCTCGGTGGCCCAGGCGGTGGGGGACGGGATCAGCAAGTTCTCGTCCACCGGTGTGCGGGACGCCCTGCGCGACGGCCGCCCGCAGGACGCCGCGGCGATCCTGGGCCGGCCCTTCGCCATCGAGGGCGTGGTGGAGCATGGCCGCCAGCTGGGCCGCACCCTGGGCTATCCCACCGCCAATGTGGACCTGAGGGACTATGTCCAGCCCCGGTTCGGGGTCTACGCCACCCGCACCCGCCTGCCGGACGGCCGCGAGATCGCCGGCGTGGCCAATATCGGGGTCAATCCCACGGTCGACGGGGTCATCGCCCCGCGGCTGGAGGTCTGGCTGTTCGACTTCGACGAGGACATCTACGACCAGGTCATCGAGACCGACCTGATCGCCTTCCTGCGCGACGAGGCCCGGTTCGACAGCATGGACGCCATGACCGCCCAGATCATGGCCGACGCCGCCCAGGCCCGGGCGATGCTGCTGCCGGAGATCTAGGCGCGGCGCCCACCTCTCCCCACGCGCGACAGCCCTGGACTCCTGGTTAACGGGTGGGGTTTGCTGTTGGCCAGGACTGCGAGGGGCCGATGGCGACCCAGATCAAGGGCTTCAAATACGCCGCCTTCGCCGCGGCGCGCCGACCCCGGCGCAAGCGGCCGCCGTCCTATGCCTTCGCGCCGGGGGCCACCTTCACCTATTCGGAACTGCCGCCGCAGCCGCCCGGCCACATCGCCGCGCCCGGCGGCGACGCGGGTCTGCTGGACGCCTATTCCCACGCCGTGGTGAGCGCCGTGGAGCGGGTCGGGCCCGCCGTGGTCAGCGTCCACCCCTGGCGCGGGCCGGAGGGCCCCGAAGGCGTGGGTTCGGGGGTGGTCATCGCGCCGGACGGCCTGATCCTCACCAACAGCCACGTGGTCCGCGGCTCCACCCTCTCCGAGATCGTCGGCCTCGACGGGCGGGTGTTCCGCGCCCGGCTGATCGGCGACGACCCCGACACCGACCTGGCCCTGCTGCGCATCGAGGGCGGGGTCACCCTGCCCTACGCCAAGCTGGGGGACTCCAAGGCCATGCGCCGGGGCCAGCTGGTGATCGCCATCGGGGCGCCCCTGGGGTTCGAGGCCACGGTGACGGCCGGGATCGTCTCGGCGCTGGGCCGTTCCCTGCGCGGCGAGCGGGGACGGCTGATCGAGGACCTGATCCAGACAGACGCCTCGCTCAATCCCGGTTCCTCGGGCGGGCCCCTGGTCAATTCCGCCGGCGAGGTGGTGGGGATCGCCACCGCGGTGATCGCCGGCGCCCAGGGCCTGTGCTTCGCGGTGGCGGCCAACACCGCGGCCCTGGTGGTGGGGGAGCTGATCAAGCACGGGCGGGTGCGGCGGGGCTCCATCGGGATCATCGCCCAGCAGGCGCCGATCCCCCGCGACCTGGCCCGCGCCGTCGGCCTGGACCAGCCCTTCGGGGTCTGGATCGCCACCTGCGAGGTGAACGGCCCGGCCGCCCGCGCCGGCCTGCTGCCCGGCGACCTGCTGGTGGCCGCCGAGGGGGCGGCCCTGACCGGCCTGGACGACCTGATGCGGGTGCTGGGGACCGACACCATCGGCCGGGCCATGGCCTTCGAGGTGATCCGCCAGGGCCGGCGCATGACCGTCACCATCACGCCAAGGGAACGGCGGCGGTAGTCCGACAAACCAAAGGGCTCGCCCCACGCGGCGCCCTCTGCTATTGCCGCCCGCTATGACTCTGGTTCGGACAATGTCGCGAATTACCCGCCCGGCGTGACGCCGCCGGACGAAGCTCCAGCGCGCGCCGGGATCACCCGCACACTCGTTCCGAACCCTGCTGGAAAGCCCCATGGCCGACGACGCTGACAAGCCCGCGCGCGACTATCGCGAAACCGTCTTCCTTCCCGACACCCCGTTCCCCATGCGGGCGGGCCTGCCGGTCAAGGAGCCCGAGATCCTGGCCCGCTGGGCGCGGATCGACCTCTACAACACCATGCGCAGGGAACGGCAGGCGGCAGGCTCGCCCCTGTTCGTGCTGCACGACGGCCCGCCCTACGCCAACGGGGCCATCCACATCGGCCACGCCCTGCAGAAGACCCTGAAGGACTTCGTGGTCCGCTCACGATTCGCCATGGGCTACGACGTCGACTACGTGCCGGGCTGGGACTGCCACGGCCTGCCCATCGAGTGGAAGATCGAGGAGGAGTTGCGCAGCCAGGGCCGCCGCAAGGACGAGGTCTCCAAGGCCGAGTTCCGCGAGCGCTGCCGCGCCTATGCCGCCCAGTGGATCGACGTCCAGCGCGAGGGCTTCAAGCGCCTGGGCGTGGTGGGCGACTGGGAGCACCGCTACGCCACCATGGACTATTCGTCGGAAGCCGCCATCGTCGCGGAGTTCCACAAGTTCGTGACCTCAGGTCAGCTCTATCGCGGCTCCAAGCCGGTGATGTGGAGCCCGGTCGAGCGCACGGCCCTGGCCGACGCCGAGGTGGAATACGCCGACGTCAATTCGCCGACCATCTGGGTGAAGTTCCCGGTGGTGGAGGGCAGCGACGCCGCCCGCGGCGCCAGCATCGTCATCTGGACGACCACGCCCTGGACGATTCCCGCCAACCGGGCGATCAGCTACAACAACGACATCGCCTATGGCGTCTATCTCGTCGAGGCCATGGAAGAGGGCCTGGAGTTCGAGCCCTGGGCCAAGGCCGGCGACAAGCTGATCGTGGCCGACAAGCTGGCGGGCGACGTCTTCAAGGCCGCCAAGATCGCCGCCACCCGCCGGATCGAGACCTTCGACCCGCAAGGCGTCACCGCCGAGCACCCGCTGGCGGGTCTGGACTCCTACTACCAGTTCGCCGTGCCGTTGCTGGACGGCGACCATGTCACCGACGACACCGGGACCGGCTTCGTCCACACCGCCCCGGGCCACGGCGCCGACGACTACCTGGTCTGGCTAGCCCACGGCCATCGCGAGATCCCCGAGACCGTCGATCCGGACGGCGCCTATTACGACCACGTCGCCCTGTTCGCGGGCCTGAAGGTGCTGGAGACCGAGGGCAAGAAGGTCGGCAAGTTCGGCCCGGCCAACGCCGCGGTGCAGGACAGGCTGATCGAGGCCGGCCGCCTGCTGGCGCGCGGCCGGGTGGAGCACTCCTATCCCCACTCCTGGCGCTCCAAGGCGCCGGTGATCTTCCGCAACACCCCCCAGTGGTTCATCCGCATGGACGAGCCCATCGAGGACAGGGTCCACGACGGCAAGACCCTGCGGGAGACGGCGCTCGACGCCATCGAGGCCACCACCTTCTATCCGGCCGGCGGCAAGAACCGCATCCGCGCCATGGTGGAGAGCCGCCCCGACTGGCTGATCAGCCGTCAGCGCGCCTGGGGCGCGCCCCTGGCCATGTTCGTCGACAAGGAAACCAACCAGCCCCTGGTGGACGCCGACATCAACAAGCGGATCGTCGACCTGATCGCCGCCGAGGGCGCCGACGCCTGGTTCACCCGGCCGGTGAGCGACTTCCTGGGCGAGCACGATCCCGAGCGCTTCGAGAAGGTCGAGGACATCCTCGACGTCTGGTTCGATAGCGGCTCGACCCACGCGTTCACGCTTGAGAACCGCGAGCACACCCGTTGGCCCGCCGACCTCTATCTCGAGGGCTCCGACCAGCACCGCGGCTGGTTCCAGTCCTCGCTGCTGGAAAGCTCCGGCACGCGAGGCCGCGCGCCCTACGACGCCATCCTCACCCATGGGTTCACCATGGACGAGAACGGCGAGAAGATGAGCAAGTCCAAGGGCAACACCGTCGACCCCGAGGTGGTGATCCGCGAGTCCGGCGCCGAGATCATCCGGCTCTGGGCCTCGATGATCGACTATTCCGACGATAGCCGGATCGGCAAGACCATCCTGGCCACCACCACCGACGCCTATCGCAAGCTGCGCAACACCGTCCGCTACCTGCTCGGCGCCCTGGCCGGCTTCGAGGAGAGCGAGCGCGTCGCGCTGGAGGACATGCCGCCCCTGGAGCGGTTCATCCTGCACCGCCTGCACGAGCTGGACGGCCAGGTGCGCGACGCCTATGCGGGCTACCTGTTCCAGGACGTCAGCCGGCCGATCACCGAGTTCTGCCAGGTGGAGCTGTCGCAGCTGTTCTTCGACATCCGCCGCGACGCCCTCTATTGCGACCAGCCCTCGTCCCTGCGCCGCCGCGCCGCGCGCACGGTGATGGACGCGGTGTTCGAGCGCCTGACCATCTGGCTCGCGCCGCTGATCCCCTTCACCATGGAAGAGGCCTGGACCACGCGTCACCCCGAGAGCCCGTCCAACTGCCTGCGGGTCTTCCCGGTGACTCCAACGGCCTGGGCCAATCCGGCCGAGGCCCAACGCTGGGCGAAGATCCAGTCGGTGACCTCGGTGGTCACCGGCGCGCTCGAGGTGGAACGCCGCGAGAAGCGCATGGGCGCCGCCCTGGAGGCCGCCCCGCGCGTCCACCTGGCCGATCCCGCCCTGATGGCGGCCTTCGAGGGCCTGGATCCCGCCGAACTGTTCCGCACCAGCCAGGCGACCCTAGCGCCCGGCGACGGCCCGGCCGGCGCCTTCCGGTTGGCCGAGACCCCAGGCGTGGCCGTCGAACCCCTCAAGGCCGAAGGCAAGAAGTGCGCCCGTTCCTGGCGCATCCTGCCGGAGGTGGGATCAGACCCGCGCTATCCGGAACTCTCCCTGCGGGACGCCGAAGCTGTCGCCGCCTGGGACGCTGAAAGGGCCTGAACGTGAAATCCGTCTCCAAGCTGGGGTGGCTGGCCTATGGCCTGGCCGCCACCGTCATCGTGCTGGACCAGATCGCCAAGGCCGCGATTCTCAACCTGCTGGGGACCCAGGCGGGCTCCAGCGTGCCGGTGGGCGGGCCCTTCAGCCTGACCCTGGTGTGGAATCAGGGGGTCAGTTTCGGCCTGTTCCGGGCCGAGCACGACCTGGTGCGCTGGCTGCTGGTGGCCTTCTCCCTGATCGTCGCGGTGCTGCTGACCGGCTGGGCGCGCCGCACGGAGCGCCTAGCCATGGGACTGGGCCTGGGCCTGGTGATCGGCGGGGCCATCGGCAACGCCATCGACCGCATCCGCTTCGGCGCGGTGGTGGATTTCCTGGACTTCCAGCGCCTGGGCTTCTTCCCCTGGGTGTTCAACGTGGCCGACGCGGCCATCACCGTGGGCGTGGTCTTCCTTTTGCTCGATTCCACCCGCAAGGAAGCTGCGGCCTGAAAGCGCGTTGGCGCTCATCGCCGTTTGCGGTATCTCACCTATCCATCCCGGCCGGGGGCGGCCTATCGGAGCCTATAGTTCATGAGCTTGAACCGAGTGATCGTCGCGACCGCCCTGATCGGGATGGTGGGTCTCACCGGCTGCGCCTCGAGCCGCAAGGCCCTGGGCATGACCAAGGTGACCCCCGACGAGTTCCGCGTGGTGTCCAAGGCCCCCCTGGTGGTGCCGCCCGACTATTCCCTGCGCCCGCCGGCGCCGGGTGAGCCCCGTCCGCAGGAACTGCAGCCCGAGAGCGCCGCGCGGACCGCCCTGCTGGGCCGCCGCGACGCCGAGGCGCGCACCGACGGCGAGAAGCTGCTGGTGGCCAAGGCCGGCGCCGACAAGGCCGACCCGCTGATCCGCTACGTCGTCGACGACGAGGGCGGCGACCTGGCCCACAAGGAAAAGAGCTTCGCCGACAAGGTGATGTTCTGGAAGGACAACAAGGCCAACGCCGCGGCCGCCGCCGGCGCGGGCGACAATGTCGCCGCCCCGATCGATCCCGCCGCCGAAGCCGCCAAGATCCGCGAAGTGACCGGCGACAAGCCGGTGATCATCGCCCGCGAAAAGAGCTCAAGAATCAAGCTTCCCGGTCTGTAGGACCCTGACGGTCGGGACCGCCTTGACCGCGATCAAGGGGCCCTATTCTTCTCCCGGCGTCTTCACCTCGAACCCCTGGGACCGCAGCTGGTCCAGCACGCCGCCCTGGGCCAGCAGGGGGCGCAGGGGCACGACGGCCACGGCGTGGCCCGGGGTCTTCAGGGCCCGGGCGATGGCGGCGGCCTGGTCGGCCTTGAAGCGGGTGTCGAGGGCGAGCGCGCCGGGCGCGGCGGCCAGGCACTTCTCGAAGCCGCGCTCGGCCGACAGGGCGCCGCGGACATCGCCCTCGGCCCAGGCCTGGGCGGCGCGACGCGCCCCGCCCGGACCGGCCTCCGCCTCATCGAGGGCGTCGTCAAGGCAGGCCTGCTGGGCGGCGCGCGGCGTCTTCACCACCTGACCCAGCAGGGCTGCGCCGTCATAGGATTTCTCCTCCACCTTCAGCCGGCGGGCCTTGGCCAGGCGGCGGATGGTCTTGGCCGGGTCGGCCGCGGTGAGCTGGGCGGCCTGGCGGTAGTCGTCCACCAGGATCAGGCCGGCGGCCAGGCCGTTCTTGACCCGATAGCGGTCGGCGGGCTTGCCGGCCTGGGTCCGCACGGCGGCGAACCGGGCCCGCAGGGGCGGCGCCAGGGTCTCCTCATAGGGGGTCTTCGATCTCAGGCGCAGCAGGTTGAAGGCCGCGCCGGGGACGGTGAGCAGGCTGACGCTGACCTGGTTGAAGGGCAGGATCACCCGATTGGCGCCCTCCAGCCGGCGGACGAGCACGCTCTGGTCCCAGGGCAGGGACTTGGGCATGACCGAGGGGGCGCCCAGGACATAGACGGTGGTGTCGGCGTCGGAGACCCGCCACCAGGCCGGCCCCGGCAGGCGGCCGGTGACCACCAGCTCCTCCACCAGGGTCGCGTCGGGGTCCGGCGTCTGGGCGCCGGCGGGCGCCGCCAGGACCAGGGCGGCGAGGACCAGGGTTCTTGCGAAGGTCATGGGCCTCATACCGGCTGGAATCGTCCTATATATCGAAGCTGAGGATCTAGGCTTCACCATGACCATCCGCCGCCTGCCGCCCGAGACCGTGAACCGCATCGCCGCCGGCGAGGTGGTGGAGCGGCCTGCCAGCGCGGTCAAGGAGCTGGTGGAGAACGCCCTGGACGCCGGGGCGACCAACGTCGAGGTCCAGGCCGACGGCGGGGGCCTGACCCGCATCCTGGTGGCCGACGACGGCTCGGGCCTGTCGCCCCTGGAGCTGCCGCTCGCGGTGGAGCGCCACGCCACCTCCAAGCTCAGCCCCGACGACGACGGGGACTATGACCTGCTGCACATCCACACCCTGGGCTTCCGGGGCGAGGCCCTGCCCTCCATCGGCTCGGTGGCGCGGCTGTCCATCTCCTCCCGCGCTCGTGGATCGGCCGACGCTCACGCCATCCTGGTGGAGGGCGGCGCCATGGGGGCGGTCTCGCCCTCGGCCTTCCCCGGCCCGCACGGGGCGCGGGTGGAGGTGCGCGACCTGTTCTACGCCACGCCCGCGCGGCTGAAGTTCATGAAGTCCGAGCGCTCGGAGGCCATGGCCATCGCCGAGGAGATCAAGCGCCAGGCCATGGCCCACGAGGCTGTCAGCTTCGCCCTGGACCTGGACGGCCGCCGCACCCTGCGCCTGCCCGCCGAGCGCAAGGGGCCCGAGGGCCGCCTGGCCCGCCTGGCCTCGATCATGGGCCGCGAATTCCAGGACAATGCGCTCGCCATCGACCAGGAGCGGGACGGTATCCGGCTGTCGGGGTTCGCCGGCCTGCCCACCTACAATCGCGGCAACGCCGCCCACCAGTACCTGTTCGTCAACGGCCGGCCGGTGCGCGACCGTCTGCTGCAGGGCGCACTGCGCGGCGCCTATGCCGACTTCCTGGCCCGCGACCGCCATCCCCTGGTGGCGCTCTATCTGGAGCTCGATCCCAGCCAGGTGGATGTCAACGTCCATCCCGCCAAGGCCGAGGTGCGGTTCCGCGACCCGGCCATGGTGCGCGGCCTGATCGTCAGTGGCCTGCGCCACGTCCTGGCCGGCGCCGGGCACCGGGCCTCGACCTCGGTGGCCAGCGAGGCGCTCTCGGGCTTCCGTCCCGGCTACGCGCCGCAGCCCTCGGCGGAGGGCTTCTCGGCCTGGCGGATGGGCGGCTGGGCGCAGGCGGCGGCCCAGGCGATCCCGGGCCTGACCGAGGTCTCGGCCCGCGCCGAGGTCGCTTACGAGCCCTCCAGCTATGTTCCCGGCCCAGGCCTGCGGGAGGCGCCGGCCGCCTCGGTGGTGTTCGATCCCGTCGACTTCCCGCTGGGCGCGGCCCGGGCCCAGGTGCACGAGACCTATATCGTCGCCCAGACCCGCGACGGCGTCGTCATCGTCGACCAGCACGCCGCCCACGAGCGGCTGGTCTATGAGGCGATGAAGCTGCAGATGGACGCGGGCGGGGTGACCCGTCAGGCCCTGTTGCTGCCCGAGGTGGTGGAGCTCGATCCCGCCGAGGCCGAGCGGGTGATCGCCAGGGCCGACGAACTGATGGCGCTGGGCCTTTCCGTCGAGGCCTTCGGTCCCGGGGCGGTGCTGGTGCGCGAGACCCCGGCCCTGCTGGGGGAGACCGACGTGGCCGGACTGATCCGCGACATCGCCGACGACCTGTCGGAGAACGGCCAGGCCCTGGCGCTCAAGGAACGGCTGGCGGAGGTCTGCTCCACCATGGCCTGCCACGGCTCGGTCCGCGCCGGCCGGCGGCTCTCGGCCCCGGAGATGAACGCCCTGCTGCGCCAGATGGAGGCCACCCCCCACTCCGGCCAGTGCAACCACGGGCGGCCGACCTACGTCGAACTGAAGCTGGCCGACATCGAGCGGCTGTTCGGGCGGCGGTAGCAAACCTGCCGCTCACCCCGGCGAAGGCCGGGGCCCAGCTACATCTGCCGAATTCAGGATTCCTGGCTCAGGATGTGACCTACGACCTGGGTCCCGGCCTTCACCGGGGTGAGCGGAAGTGTTATTCCGCCGCCAGCTTCTCGATGCGCTTGGCGGCGTTGTCGAGGGCCAGCGTCGCGCGGACCTCGATGCGGGCCTGATCCGACTGCATGCGGGCCAGGTCGGCCTGGACGGTGGCGAGCCGAGCCTTCACGTCGGACAGTTCGTCGGCCAACAGCAGGGCGCCCATCAGGAACAGGCGGGTGTCGCCCAGCTGCCCCATGTCCTGGGAGACCTGGCGAACCTGGCGGTCGAACAGCCTCGCCAGTTCGAGCAGGTGCTGTTCCTGGCCATCCTCGCAGCCCACCGAATAGGGCCGGCCGTTCACCTCGATGATCATCTGGGCCATGGCTAGGCTTCCTCGCTCTCGGGGGCGGGAACCTCGTCCTGCGGCGCCTCGGCCAGCGCCGCCTGGATCTCGGCGATGGCGCGACCCAGCGCCGCGGAAGCCTCGGCGCCGGCCTCCTCCAGGGCGCGCTCGCGGGCGCGGGCCCGGTCGAGCTGGTCGGCAAGCTGGGCGCGGTCCTGATCGAACAGGCCGCCAGGCTCCTCGCCGGCCTGGGGCGCACGGGCCGCCAGACGCTGTTCCAGCTGGGCGACCGCGCGATCCAGCCGTTTTGCGGCCTGGTCGAGGGCGCTATCGCCCGCAGACTCCCGGTTCATTCGACGCTCCGAAGGTGTGACTGTTAATCTATAGACCGGGCCGGGCGGCCGCCGGAACCCGTCACGTTCCTTGACCCGATGTTGCGTGCGTGCGACCCCGCCCGCAATTCCCGTTCAGACTCACCGGAAGCCCCATGCCCGCACCGCTCCAGACCATGGCCGACGCGATCCGTGTCCTTTCCATGGACGCCGTCCACAAGGCGAAATCAGGACACCAGGGCATGCCGATGGGCATGGCCGACGTCGCCACGGTGCTCTGGACCAAGTTCCTGAAGTACGACGCCGCCAAGCCCGACTGGGCCGACCGCGACCGTTTCGTGCTGTCGGCGGGCCACGGCTCGATGCTGATCTACGCGCTGCTCCACCTCACCGGCTTCAAGGCGGTGACCATGGATCAGATCCGCAACTTCCGTCAGTGGGGCTCCAACACCCCCGGCCACCCGGAATACGGCCACACGCCCGGCGTCGAGACCACCACCGGGCCCCTGGGCCAGGGCATCGCCACCGCCGTCGGCATGGCCATGGCCGAGCGCCACCTGGCCGCCCGCTTCGGCGAGGACCTGGTGGACCACCGCACCTGGGTGATCGCCGGGGACGGCTGCCTGATGGAAGGGGTCAGCCACGAGGCGGCCTCCATCGCCGGGCGCTTTGGCCTAAACAAGCTGACGGTGCTGTTCGACGACAACAACACCACCATCGACGGCGAGGCCACCATCTCGGAGACCGGCGACCAGCTGGCCCGCTTCAAGGCCTATGGCTGGGCGGTGAAGGCCGTCGACGGCCACGACTTTGGCAAGATCGCCGCGGCCCTGCGCTGGGCGACCCGCCAGGACCGGCCGACCCTGATCGCCTGCAAGACCAAGATCTCCAAGGGCGCCGGCCGCAAGGAAGGCGACCCCCACAGCCACGGCTACACCCTGTTCGACGACGAGATCGCCGACGCCCGCCTGGCCATGGGCTGGAAGGAAGAACCGTTCGTTGTGCCCGACGCGGTGCTGAAGCCCTGGCGCTCGGCCGGCCGCAAGGGCGGCAAGGCCCGCAAGACCTGGCAGGGCAAGCTGGACAAGTCCGACCTGAAGGCCGAGTTCGAGCGCGCCATCAATGGCGACCTGCCGGCCGGCGCCTTCGAGCGGATCGACGCCTACATGGCCGAGGCCGCCACCTCCAAGCCCGCGGCCGCCACCCGCCAGCATTCCGGCTCGGCGCTGGAGCAGCTCGTGCCGGCGATCCCGGAGATGGTGGGGGGCTCGGCCGACCTCACCGGCTCCAACAACACCTATGTGAAGGGCGCCAAGGCCTTCGACCTGCCCGACTATTCCGGCCGCTACGTCCACTACGGCGTGCGCGAGCACGGCATGGCCGCGGCGATGAACGGCATGGCCCTGCACGGCGGGGTGATCCCCTTCTCCGGCACCTTCCTGGTGTTCTCCGACTACAGCCGCCCGGCGATTCGCCTGGGCGCCCTGATGGGGACCCGGGTGATCCACGTCATGACCCACGACTCCATCGGGGTCGGCGAGGACGGGCCGACCCACCAGCCGGTGGAGCATGTCGGCGCCCTGCGGATGATCCCCAACCTCAACGTCTATCGCCCCGCCGACGCCATCGAGGCAGCCGAGTGCTGGAAGCTGGCGCTGTCCACCAAGACCACGCCGTCGGTCATGGCCCTGTCGCGCCAGAAGGTCCCGGCCGTGCGCGACAGCGCCGCGGAGAACCTGTCGGCCAAGGGCGCCTATGAGCTGGTCGCCGCAGGCGGCCCGGCCCAGGTGACCCTCTTCGCCTCCGGCACCGAGGTCTCGGTGGCCGTCGCCGCCCGCGGCCTGCTGGAAGCCGAGGGGATCGCCACGCGGGTGGTCTCCACCCCGTGCTGGGAGCTGTTCGCCGCCCAGCCGGCGGCCTACCGCGCGCAGGTCATCGGCCAGGCGCCGGTCCGCGTCGCCGTCGAGGCCCAGGTCGGCTTCGGCTGGGAGCGGTTCATCGGCGAGGACGGAGTCTTCGTGGGCATGACCGGCTTCGGCGCCAGCGCGCCCGCCGAGCGGCTCTACAAGGAGTTCGGCATCACCGCCGAGGCCGTGGCGGCGGCGGCGAAGGGCAAGCTGTAAAAGATTTATCCACGAACCACACGAACCACACGAATGAAGTAAGCAGCTTTCCTTCTCCCCTTGCGGGAGAAGGTGGCGCGCAAGAGCGCGCCGGATGAGGGGTCGCGCTCCCTTCTCCGCGCGAATGGCGAAGGCCTAACCCGAGAGGCCTATCGACCCCTCATCCGACCCTGCTCCGCAGGGCCACCTTCTCCCGCAAGGGGAGAAGGTTTTGAGCGCGGCACCCTTGTTCGTGTGGTTCGTGTGGTTCGTGGTCTAGTCTTCTTTCGACCCTTTGACGGAGCCACCACCATGCGCCTCGGCACGCCGCTCTCGCCCTCCGCCGTCAAGGTGATGCTTCTCGGCTGCGGGGAGCTCGGCAAGGAGGTGGCCATCGAGCTGCAGCGACTGGGCTGCGAGGTGATCGGGGTGGACCGCTACGCCGACGCCCCGGCCATGCAGGTGGCCCACCGTTCCCACGTGATCGCCATGACCGATGCGGCGGCGCTCCGGGCGCTCGTCGAGCTTGAGCGCCCGCACCTGATCGTGCCGGAGATCGAGGCCATCGCCACCGACGAGCTGGTGCGGATCGAGGCCGAGGGCCTGGCCACCGTCATCCCCACGGCCCGGGCCGCCCAGCTGACCATGAACCGCGAGGGAATCCGCCGGCTGGCGGCCGAGGAGCTTGGCCTGCCCACCAGCGCCTACGCCTTCGCCTCCAGCGAGGCCGAACTCGCGGCGGCCGCCGAGGCGGTCACCGGTTTCCCCTGTTTCGTGAAACCGGTGATGAGCTCCTCGGGCAAGGGCCAGTCCTATGTGGAACGGCCGCAGGACATTTCCGCCGCCTGGAAATACGCCCTGGAGGGCGGCCGGGTGGAGCAGCCCCGGGTGATCGTCGAGGGCCGGGTCGCCTTCGACTTCGAGATCACCCAGCTCACCGTCCGCTATCGGGGTCCCGAGGGGACCACCCTGACCGCCTTCTGCGCCCCCATCGGCCACCGGCAGGTGAAGGGCGACTATGTGGAGAGCTGGCAGCCCCAGGCGATGAGCCCGGCCGCCCTGGCGCGATCCCGGGAGATCGCGCAGGTGGTGACCGGATCCCTGGGCGGGCTGGGCCTGTTCGGGGTCGAGCTGTTCGTGAAGGGCGACGAGGTGTGGTTCTCCGAGGTCAGCCCGCGGCCCCACGACACCGGCCTGGTGACGCTGGCCACCCAGGTGCAGAGCGAGTTCGCCCTGCATGCCCGCGCCATTCTCGGCCTACCGGTGGACGTCAGCCTGCGCGAGCCTGGGGCCAGCGCGGTGATCTATGGCGGGATGGAGGCCCGGGGCGTGGCCTATGAGGGCGTCGCCGAGGCGCTCAGCGTGCCCGGCGCGGACCTGCGCCTGTTCGGCAAGCCGGAGGCCTTCGAGCGACGCCGCATGGGGGTGGCCCTGGCCCGCGCCGCCGACACCGACACCGCGCGCGCCAACGCCAAGCTGGCCGCCGACCGGGTGGCGGTGGTCAAGGGCTGACCCCACCGCGGCCTTCCGCGGAGGAAACGCCTCAAGATCATATAATTAGCCGGATCGGCCGCCCGAGGGACGCTGTTGCGGCCTCGGCGGTCGGAAATCCAGGGTCGGACACACTTTGCGGCAAGACTTGATCGGTCCAGGGGTTGACTCAAGCGCCCCCAACCCGAAAAACCGCGCGCAAATCCAAGTATCGGTTCAGCTCTTGAGGAGATCTCCATGACCGTCCGCGTCGCCATCAATGGGTTCGGCCGCATCGGCAGGAACATCCTGCGCTCGCTCGTCGAACATGGCCGCACGGACATCGAGGTCGTGGCCATCAATGACCTGGGCCCGGTGGAGACCAACGCCCACCTGCTGCGCTACGACAGCGTGCATGGCCGCTTCCCGGGCGTGGTGACCGTCGACGGCGACACCATCGATCTCGGCCACGGCAAGATCAAGGTCACCGCGATCCGCAACCCGGCCGAACTGCCGCACAAGGATCTCGGCGTCGACATCGCCTTCGAGTGCACCGGCCTCTTCACCACCAAGGAAAAGGCCTCGGCCCACCTGACCGCCGGCGCCAAGCGCGTCCTGGTCTCGGCCCCCTGCACCGACGCCGACAAGACCATCGTCTATGGCGTGAACCACGACACCCTGACCGCCGAGGACCTGGTGGTCTCCAACGCGTCCTGCACCACCAACTGCCTGGCGCCGGTCGCCCATGTGCTGCAGGCCCTGTGCGGCATCGAGCGTGGCTACATGACGACGATCCACTCCTACACCGGCGACCAGCCGACCCTGGATACGATGCACTCGGATCTCTACCGGGCGCGGGCCGCGGCCATGTCGATGATCCCCACCTCCACCGGCGCCGCCAAGGCGCTGGGCCTGGTGATCCCGGCCCTGAAGGGCAAGCTGGACGGCTCCTCC
The DNA here is from genome assembly GCF_030645195.1 of Phenylobacterium sp. Lineage (GTDB taxonomy): Bacteria > Pseudomonadota > Alphaproteobacteria > Caulobacterales > Caulobacteraceae > Phenylobacterium. The sequence goes on from NZ_JAUSLW010000027.1 coordinate 14,461, forward strand.
ATCCGCGTGCCCACCCCCAATGTCTCGGTGGTGGACCTGACCTTCGTGCCCAGCAGGACCACCACCGTCGAGGCCATCAACGCCGCCTTCGAGGCCGCCGCCGCCTCGGGCCAGCTCAAGGGCGTCCTGGCCGTCACCAAGGACCCGCTGGTCTCCATCGACTTCAACCACGCCCCGGCCTCCTCGACCGTGGCCCTGCCCCAGACCCAGATCGTCGACGGCGGCCTCTGCCGGGTGCTGTCCTGGTACGACAACGAGTGGGGCTTCTCGACCCGCATGAGCGACACCGCCATGGCCATGGCGAAACTGATCTAAGAGATCAGATCATGACCTTCCGGACCCTCGACGACGCCGACCTGAAGGGCCGACGCGCCCTGGTTCGCGTGGACTTCAATGTGCCGATGCACGACGGGCAGGTGTCGGACGACACCCGCCTGCGCGCCGCGGTCCCCACCATCGAGAAGCTGCGGGCCGGCGGGGCCAAGGTGATCCTGCTGGCCCACTTCGACCGGCCCAAGGGCAAGGTGGTGCCCTCCATGAGCCTGGAGCCCATCGCCCCGGCGCTCGCCAAGGTGCTGGGAGCGCCCGTCGCCTTCGGTCCCGACTGCGTGGGTCCGGCGGCGGCCTCGGCGATCGCGGCCCTGAAGGCGGGCGATGTCCTGCTGCTCGAAAACGTCCGCTACCATGCGGGCGAGGAAAGCAACGATCCCGATTTCGCCAAGGCGCTCGCCGCCAACGGCGATCTCTATGTGAACGACGCCTTCTCCGCCGCCCACCGGGCGCACGCCTCCACGGCGGCCCTGGCCCACCTGCTGCCGGCCTATGCGGGCGAGCAGATGCGGCTGGAACTGACCGCCCTGGACAAGGCGCTCGGCCATCCCGAGCGGCCGGTGATGGGCATCGTCGGCGGCTCCAAGGTCTCCAGCAAGCTCGACCTGCTGCGCAACCTGGTGACCCGGCTGGACAAGCTGGCCATCGGCGGCGGCATGGCCAACACCTTCCTCTACGCCCAGGGCCACGACGTGGGCCTGTCCTATTGCGAGAAGGACCTGGCCGAGACGGCGCGGGATATCATCCGCCTGGCCGGCCAGAACAACTGCAAGCTCTTCCTGCCGCTGGACATCGTGGTGGCCGAGGCCCTCGCCCCCGGCGCTGCGGCCCGCGTGCGCGGCCTGGGCGAGGTGGATGAGCACGAGCGCATCCTGGACGCCGGCCCCGAGACCGTGGAGCGGCTCTGCCGGGCCATGGAGAACTCCAAGACCTTGATCTGGAACGGCCCGCTCGGCGTGTTCGAGATGCCGCCCTTCGACAAGGGCACGGTGAGCGCGGCGCGTTACGCGGCAGGCCTGGCCAAGGCCGGCAAGTTGGTGGCGGTGGCCGGCGGCGGTGATACAGTCGCGGCTCTGAATGCAGCCGGCTGCGCGGATGACTTTACTTTCGTCTCCACGGCGGGCGGCGCGTTTCTTGAATGGATGGAAGGCAAGGAGCTGCCCGGCGTGGCGGCCCTGGCCAATTAGACTAACGATTTTGATGGAGCGCGGGGACACATGGCCCGGGTCACACTGAGACAACTTCTGGATCACGCCGCCGAGCATGGCTACGGCGTGCCGGCGTTCAATATCAACAACATGGAACAGGCGCTGGCGATCATGGAGGCCGCGGAGGCCACCGACTCGCCGGTGATCATGCAGGCGTCGCGCGGCGCCCGGTCCTATGCGAACGACATCGTGTTGAAGCACCTGATCGACGCCATGGCCGAGATGTACCCGCACATCCCGATCTGCATGCACCAGGACCACGGGAACAACGAGGCCACCTGCGCCACGGCGATCCAGTACGGCTTCACCTCGGTGATGATGGACGGCTCGCTGAAGGCCGACGGCAAGACGCCCGCCGACTACGACTACAACGTCAAGGTCACCCGCAACGTGGTGGACATGGCCCACTGGGTCGGCGCCAGCGTCGAGGGCGAGCTGGGCGTGCTGGGCAGCCTGGAGACCGGCATGGGCGACAAGGAAGACGGCCACGGCTTCGAGGGCAAGCTCGGCCACGACCAGCTGCTCACCGATCCCGACCAGGCCGTCGAGTTCGTGAAGGCCACCGAGGTCGATGCGCTGGCCATCGCCATGGGCACCAGCCACGGCGCCTACAAGTTCACCCGCAAGCCGGACGGCGACGTCCTGGCCATGGGGGTGATCGAGGAGATCCACCGCCGCCTGCCCAACACCCACCTGGTGATGCACGGCTCCTCCTCGGTGCCGCAGGACCTGCAGGACATCATCAACCAGTACGGCGGCGAGATGCCCCAGACCTGGGGCGTGCCGGTGGAAGAGATCCAGCGCGGCATCAAGCACGGCGTCCGCAAGATCAACATCGACACCGACAACCGGATGGCCATCACGGGCGCGATCCGCAAGGTGTTCGCCGAGAAGCCCGGTGAGTTCGATCCGCGCAGCTATCTGAAGCCCGCCAAGGAAGCCATGCGCAAGGTCTGCGTCCAGCGCTTCGAGGAGTTCGGAACCGCCGGCCACGCCTCGAGCATCAAGGCGATCCCGCTCTCCGACATGGCCAAGCGCTACGCCTCGGGCGAACTGGCCCCGAAGATCGGCGTCACGCGCCAGGCTGCGGAGTAGCACTGAGCTACTTCCTCCCCCTGCGGGGGAGGGGGACCGCGTAGCGGTGGAGGGGGTTAGGGCTTTGCCGCTTCAACGGCCGAAGCCCCCTCCGTCTCGCGGCCTTCGGCCACGATCCACCTCCCCCGAAACGCGCTACGCGCTGGGGGAGGAATTTGGGGCGCCTAGTCGATGTTGGCCCCGCGCATTTCCTTCACGAAGAAGACGCCCACCACCACCGTCACGGCGGCGATGACGATGGGGTACCAGAGGCCGTAGTAGATATTGCCCGTGGCGGCGACCATGGCGAAGGCGGTGGTGGGCAGGAAGCCGCCGAACCAGCCGTTGCCGATGTGGTAGGGCAGCGACATCGAGGTGTAGCGGATCTTGGCCGGGAACATCTCCACCAGGGCCGCGGCGATGGGCCCGTAGACCATGGTCACATAGAACATCAGCAGGAACAGCAGCCCCACCACGGCGGGCTTGTGGACCAGGGCGGAGTCGGCCTTGGCCGGATAGCCGGCGTCGGAGAGGGCGGCGGTCAGGGTCTTGGCCCAGGCGGTCTTGGCGGCGGCGAACTGCGCCTTGGGCAGCTTGGTCCCGTCCAGGCTCGCGACCTCGACGGCGCCGATCCTCACCACGGCCAGCGTCCCGGCCGGGGCGGCCTGGTTCGAATAGGAGACCCCGGCGGTGGCGAGCGCCGACTTGGCCACGTCGCAGGAGGAGGTGAAGGCGGTCTTGCCGACGGGATCGAACTGGAAGGCGCAGTCGGCCGGGTCGGCGATCACGGTGACCGGGGCGCTGGCGGTGGCGGCGGCCAGGGCGGGGTTCGCGGCCGCGGTCAGGGCCTTGAAGATCGGGAAGTAGGTCAGGGCCGCCAGCAGGCAGCCCAGCAGGATGATCGGCTTGCGCCCGATCTTGTCCGACAGCCAGCCGAACACCACGAAGAAGGGCACGCCCAGAATCAGGGCGAAGGCCACCAGGGTGTTGGCCAGCGCCCCGTCGAGCTTGAGCATCTTCTCCAGGAAGAACAGGGCGTAGAACTGGCCGGTGTACCAGACCACCGCCTGGCCGGCGGTGAGCCCCGCCAGGGCCAGCAGCACCAGCTTGAGATTGCCCCACTCGCCGAACGCCTCGGTGAGCGGCTTCTTCGAGGTCGTGCCCTCGTCGACCATCTTTTGGAAGACCGGGCTCTCGTTGAGCTTCAGGCGGATCCACAGCGAGACGCCGAGCAGCAGGGCCGAGACCAGGAAGGGGATGCGCCAGGCCCAGGCCTTGAACACCTCCTCCCCCAGGCTGGAGCGCACCGCCAGGATGACGATCAGGCTGAGGAAAAGGCCCAGAGTCGCGGTGGTCTGGATCCAGCTCGTATAGAGGCCGCGCTTTCCGGGCGGCGCGTGCTCGGCGACATAGGTGGCCGCCCCGCCGTACTCGCCCCCCAGGGCCAGGCCCTGGATGAGGCGCATGACGATCAGGGCCACCGGGGCGGCGACGCCGATCTGGTCATAGCCGGGCAGCAGGCCGACGGCGAAGGTCGACAGCCCCATCAGCAGCATGGTGACCAGGAAGGTGTTCTTGCGGCCCCAGAGATCGCCCAGGCGCCCGAAGACCAGGGCTCCGAAGGGACGCACCGCGAAGCCCGCGGCGAAGGCCAGCAGGGCGAAGATGTAGCCGGTGGTCTCGTTGACGCCGGAGAAGAAGTGCTGGGTGATGAAGCCGGCCAGCGAGCCGTAGAGGTAGAAGTCGTACCACTCGAACACCGTGCCCACCGAGGCCCCGGCGATCACCATGCCATTGCCGCTCGCGCGCTTTTCCTGAGCCATGCCGCCCTTCCCCCGAAGTTTCGAGCCGGGAGCCTAGCTTCAATTGCGCGGCTGTCGACCGTCCGGGAGAACCCGGGCCGACTTAGTGGCCTTCGCCTCCGGCGAGTTCGCCCATGGCGCTCTGCAGATAGTTCTGCTCGCCCAGTTGGCGCACCAGGCTGATCTGGGTCTCCAGGAAGTCGATATGCTCCTCGGTGTCGGTGAGGATCTCGCGCAGGATCTGGCGGCTGACATAGTCGGCCGAGTCCTCGCAGAGCTTGATGCCGCGAACCTGGTCGGCGCGACCGCCCACCTCGACGGCCAGGTCGGCGGCCAGGCATTCGGGCACGGTCTCGCCGATCTTCAGCTTGTGCAGGTCCTGCAGGTTGGGCAGGCCGTCGAGGAACAGGATGCGCTTGATGAGCTTGTCGGCGTGCTTCATCTCGCCGATCGACTCCTCGTAGGTCACCGCCCCCAGCCGGGCCAGACCCCAGTTCTGGTACATCCGCGCATGCAGGAAGTACTGGTTCACCGCGGTCAGCTCATTGGTCAGGACCGCGTTGAGCAGCTGGATGATCGCCTTGTCGCCCTGCATGTGAGCCTCCGTGAAATGCCCGCCAGGCGCGCAACCTCAGGCGGGCGGCGGGACCTGTCAAAGCCTATGTTCGATCGTGATACGGCCCCGCCAGCGGCGGGCTATTCGGCGGCGTAGCGCAGGGCCTCGTCCTGTTCGTCGACCATCTGCTTCATGTCGCAGACGCAGCGGGCGCACTGGGGCCTGGCCCCACAGGCGCGGAAAATCTCGGCCGGGCGCTGAGCGCCCCCCTCGATGGCGGCGCGGACGTCGCGCTCGCGGATGCCGTTGCAGTTACAGACGTACACGGGGACTCTTCCCTCCGACTACGCCTCCACCTCTATCAGATGCGAACGCCGTTGCAACTCATTATCATCTAGATTCGAGGTCTCGCGGAACGGGCGCGACGGTTTGTCGCTGCGCCCGCGCTTGGCGTCACACGTTATCCGGGATGAGAGTGCGCGCCCGGGCTGGCGGAGACATGTCACCGCCACCTCGCGAAGGGGCCGCGAGCATGGAGGTCGACGCCCTATTGTTGTCACGGCTGCAGGCCGCCGCCCTGACCGCCTCCCATATCGCCTTCCCAGGCTTCACCGTGGGGCTGGCCGCCTACCTCGCGGTGCTGGAGGGCCTGTGGCTGGGTTCCGGGAACAGGGTCTTCGAGACGCTCTACGCCTTCTGGCTGAGGATCTTCGCCGTCTCGTTGGGCATGTGCGTGGTGACCTTGGCGGGGCTGGGCTGTGAAATCGCCGCCAACTGGAGCCTGCTCTCGGCGACCCTCGCCCCGATGACGGCGCCGCGGCAGGCCTCGGCCCTGCTCACCGCCGCCTTCCTGGAGACGGGGTTGCTGGCGATCATGCTGTCGGGCTGGCGGAAGATGGACCCACGGCTGCATCTCGCCGCCACCGTCCTGGCGGCCATCGGCGCCTTGCTGCTCTCCTTCTGGCTCGTCTCGGCCGCCGGCTGGAGGGCGGCGATACTGTCGCCGGGCTTCCCGTCCCGCTTCGCCCACCTGGCGCTGGCCTCCTACCTGACCACGGCCCTGGTGGTCGGGGCGGCCTCGGCCTGGCGTGTGGTGAGGGATCCGGAGGAGGTCGAGTCCTCCACCGCCCTGCGCATGGGGGTGGGCCTGGTGGCCATAGCCGCGCCCCTGCAGCTGGTGACAGGCGGCGGCTGGGACGGCGGCGACGCGGCGATCCTCGAAGCCTCCCGGGCCTACCAGGTGATGGTCGGGCTCGGCGTCGCGATGATCGGCCTGGGCGCCTGGGGCGCCTGGCTCTCCTGGCGCAACAGCCTGGAGCGGACCCGCACCTATCTGATCGCGGCGATGGCCATGGCGCCAAGCGGATTTGTCTGCCTCGTCGCCGGCTGGGCGGTCACGGAACGGGGGCGCCAGGCCTTCGCGGTCCACGACCTGTGGCGCGCGCCCTGCGGGACCGCCTCGGCCATGGCTCCGCTCGCCCTGCTGGGTGTCCTGGCCCTGCACGGCCTGGTTCTTGGTCTCGGCGCCCTGTACGTCCTGCGCCTGATCGGCCAGGGCCCGGTGAGCGGCCAACCGCCCGACGCCGCCCGTCCCTGAGCACCCGCCAAACGCCCCGGCGATCTGCCCCTCCCCATGACGGGATGGGATGGGGTATTGGACAGCCCATGACCCCGCCCTGCCGCCTCTACCTGATCACCCCGCCCCGCATCGACGACCTGGCCGACTTCGGCAGGACCCTGGCCCACGCCCTGGACGCCGGCGACGTGGCCGCGGTGCAGATCCGGCTGAAGGACCAGCCCGAAGAGGTGATCGCCGCGGCGGTGGACGTGCTCTCGCCCATCATCCTGGCCCGCGGAGCCGCGGTGATCCTCAATGACGACCCGGCCCTGGCCGCCAGGCTCAAGTGCGACGGGGTCCATATCGGCCAGGACGACATGCCGCTGGCCCAGGCCCGCAAGGTCATGGGGCCGGACGCCATGATCGGGGTGACCTGTCACGACAGCCGGCATCTGGCCATGGAGGCCGCCGAGGCCGGGGCCGACTATGTGGCCTTCGGCGCCTTCTACCCCACCAACACCAAGGAGGCGCCGACCCGCGCCGAGCCGGAGATCCTGTCCATCTGGCAGGAGGTGATGGAGACCCCCTGCGTCGCCATCGGCGGGATCACGGTGGACACCGCGAGGGGCCTGGCCGCCGCCGGGGCGGATTTCCTGGCGGTCTCGGCCGGCGTGTGGAGCCATCCGGAGGGACCGGCGGCGGCGGTGAAGGCGCTGAACGCGCAGATCGCGCTCGGCGTCGCCGACAGGGCCTAACCCCCTCGCCTTGCCTTAGGGGGCCGCTCCCACTAGGTTCCGCGCCTCGAATTTTCGCAAAGAACCCCATGTCCAAAATCAACGCCGTCTCGATCAAGCCGGGATTCATCCTGCAGCATGACGGGGGACTGTGGGTGGCCGTGAAGGTCGTGCACGTGAAGCCCGGCAAGGGCGGCGCCTTCGCCCAGTGCGAACTGAAGAACATCGAGGATGGCCGCAAGCTCAACGAACGCTGGCGCACCTCCGACACGGTCGAGCAGATCCACCTCGACCAGAAGGACTATTCCTTCCTTTACGAGCAGGGCGACATGCTGGTCTTCATGGACCAGGAAAACTACGAGCAGATCGAACTGGCCAAGGATTTCGTCGGCGATGACCAGGTCCGGTTCCTGCAGGACGGCATGGTGGTGAAGCTGCAGCTCTTCGAGGAGCGCCCTATCAGCATCACCCTTCCCGACCACGTGGTCCTGACCATCGTCGAGGCCGACGCCGTGGTGAAGAACCAGACGGCCTCTTCCTCCTACAAGCCGGCCAAGGCGGACAACGGCATGCGCATCTTGATCCCGCCCTATATGGAGGCCGGCGAACGCGTCCTGGTCGCCACCGAGACCGGCGAATACGTGCGGCGGGCCGACTGATGTCCACCCAAACCGCCCTCCTGAAAGTCATGTCCGACGCCGCCCGCAAGGCGGCCCGCGGCCTCAACCGCGACTTCGGCGAACTGACCGAGTTGCAGGTCTCCAAGAAGGGGGCCGCCGACTTCGTTTCCGCCGCCGACCTGAAGGCCGAGCAGACCATCTTCGAGATGCTGCAGAAGGCCCGTCCCGGCTACGGCTTCCTCGGCGAGGAACGCGGCCTGATCGAGGGCACCGACAAGACCCACACCTGGATCGTCGACCCCCTGGACGGCACCACCAACTTCCTGCACGCCATCCCCCACTTCGCCATCAACATCGCCCTGCAGCGCGAGGGCGCCATCGTCGCGGCGGTGACCTACAACCCGGTCACCAACGAGCTGTTCTGGGCCGAGAAGGGCAAGGGCTGCTTCGTCAACGACAAGCGCCTGCGGGTCGCCGCCCGCCAGCACCTGAACGAGAGCGTGCTCGCCACCGGCATCCCCTTCCTGGGCCACGGCCAGCACGCCACCTTCCTGAAGGAGCTGCACCAGATCAGCCAGCGGGTGGCCGGCGTTCGCCGGTTCGGCGCCGCGGCCCTGGACCTGGCCTTCGTGGCGGCCGGCCGCTTCGACGGCTACTGGGAGCGCGACCTGAAGCCCTGGGACCTGGCGGCGGGCCTGCTGCTGGTCAGCGAGGCCGGCGGCAAGGTGACCAGCGCCGAGGGCGACGAGGATGTGCTGGGCTCGGGAAGCATCTGCGCCTCGAACCTGGAACTGCACCCCCTGATCCTGCAGCGCCTGCGCGCGGCGGCCTGACCCCGGCTTCGACTCGTCCTGGTCCAGGCTTGACGATACCGTCACAGGCGCCGGCTAGATCGGAGCCATGACCCTGACCCGACGCGCCTTCTCCGCCGCCGCCGCCGCGCTCGCCGCCACCCCGGCCCTCGCCGCCGGCGCCGCCCGCCCCATCGTCATCGCCCATCGCGGCGCCAGCGGCGAGCGGCCCGAGCACACCCCCATGGCCTATCGCCTGGCCATAGAGGAGGGCTGCGACTTCATCGAGCCGGACCTGGTGCTCACCAGGGACGGGGTGCTGGTGGTCCGCCACGAGAACGAGATCGGCGGCACCACCGACGTGGCCGCCCGTCCGGAGTTCGCCAACCGCAAGACCACCAAGATCGTCGACGGGGAGACGGTCGAGGGCTGGTTCGCCGAGGACTTCACGCTCACCGAACTGAAGACCCTGCGGGCCCGCGAGCGGCTGCCGGACCTGCGTCCGGCCAGCGCCGCCTTCGACGGCCGCGAGGCCATCGCCACCTTCCAGGAGGTCGTGGACCTGGCCAGCGCCGAAACCAAACGGGTCGGCCGGACGATCGGCGTCTATCCGGAGATGAAGCACCCGAGCTTCCTGGCCAGCATCGGCCTGCCCATCGAACAGCGCCTGGCCGACGCGCTGAAGGCCAATGGGCTCGACAGCCGAACCGCCCCGGTCTTCGTCCAGTGCTTCGAGACCGCGCCGCTCAAGACCTTCGCCAGGCTATCCTCGGCGCGGCGGGTGCGGCTGGTGGCCGACGACTCCAAGCACCTGGTGACGGCCGCGGGCCTGAGGGAGATGGCGACCTATGCCGACGGGGTGGGCCCAGACTGGTCCCTGGTGATCCCCGCCGTGGAGGGCGGCCTTGGCCCCGCCACGACCCTGGTGGCCGACGCTCATGCGGCGGGCCTGCTGGTGCATCCCTGGACTGTGCGGGCCGAGAACCGCTTCCTGCCGGAGGCGCTGCGCCACGGGACCGACAAGGCCGCCCATGGCGACGTGGCGGCGGTCTACAAGGCCCTCTACGCCGCCGGCGTCGACGGCCTGTTCAGCGACTTCCCGGGGCTGGCCGTGAAGGCGCGAGGTTAGTTGCCCAGCTTCTCGACCGCCCCCTAGAGTGTCATCCCGGTTTCCGCGGCACGCGGAAGACCGGGATGACACTGAGACTTAGGGGCTAAGCGGCCGCGTTGCCGAACTGCAGGGAGGCGAGCCGCGCATAGAGGCCGCCGCGGGTGAGGAGCTCGTGGTGGGAGCCCTGTTCCACCACCCGGCCCTTGTCCATGACCACGATGCGGTCGGCCTTGAGCACGGTGGCCAGGCGGTGGGCGATGACCAGGGTGGTGTGGCCCTCCATGGCCTCCTCCAACGCCTTCTGGACCAGGCGCTCGTTCTCGGCGTCGAGGGCGCTGGTGGCCTCGTCCAGCAGCAGGATCGGGGTCTCTCGGATCAGGGCGCGCGCAATGGCCAGGCGCTGGCGCTGGCCGCCGGAAAGGCTGCGGGCCCGTTCCCCCAGCGGGGTGTCGAAGCCCTGCGGCAGGGCGTCGAGGAAGCCGTCGGCCTGGGCGGCGCGGGCCACGGCGCGGACCGCCTCGAGGTCGGCCCCCTCGCGGCCGAAGCGTATATTGTCCAGGGCCGAGCCGGAGAACAGCGGCGAGTCCTGGGCCACCAGGGCCATGCGGGCGCGCACCTCGGCGGGATCGGCCTGGCGAAGGTCGACGCCGTCGACCTTCACCGTGCCGAACTGGGGATCGTAGAAGCGCAGCAGCAGGCGGAAGACCGTGCTCTTGCCGGCGCCGGAGGGGCCCACCAGGGCCACCCGCTCGCCGGGCGCCACGCGCAGGTCGAAGCCCTGCAGGGCCGGCAGGTCGGGGCGGCCGGGATAGGCGAAGGTGATGTTGGAAAACTCGATCTCGCCCCGCGGCGGGGCCGGCAGGTGCTTGGGCACGGCGGGCGCGGCGATGCCCGGTCGGGCGGCCAGCAGGTCGCTGATCCGCTCCATGGCGCCGGCCGCCTTCTGGACGTCGCCCCAGGTCTCGCCCAGCGCGCCGACGGAGCCGGCGGCCATCACAGAGAGGAAGGCGAACTGGAAGAGCGCGCCCCAGGTCATGTCGCCCCGCAGGCCGGCATGGACGCCGAGCCAGAAGATTCCCACCACCCCGCCGAACACCAGGGTGATCACCGCGGCGATCATCCCCGCCCGGGCGGTCATGCGGCGCAGGGAGGTGCGGAAGGAGGCCTCCACGGCCCCGCCGAACACCGCCGCGCCCGCGGCCTCGCGCCCGAAGGCCTGGACGGTCTCCAGGGCGTCCAGGGTCTCGCCGGCGTGGCCCACGGCCTGGGCGAACTGGTCCTGGGTGGAGGCGGTCAGCTTGCGCACCTTGCGGCCGAACAGGAAGAGCGGCGCCAGGACTACCGGAATCAGCACCACCACCATGCCGGTGAGGTGCGGGCTGACGATCACCATCAGGATCAGCGCCCCGATCAGCATCAGCAGGTTGCGCAGGGCCACCGAGATGGAGGTGCCGATCAGGCTCTCGACGATCTGGATGTCGGTGGTCAGGCGCGACAGCACCTCGCCGGTGCGCATGTGCAGGAAGAAGGCGGGATCGAGGGTCAGGATGTGGGCGTAGGCAGCCTTGCGCAGATCGGCCACGATCCGTTCGCCAAGCTTGGTGACGAAGAAGTAGCGAAGGGCCGAGGAGGCGGCCAGGGCGACGGCCACCACCCCCATCAGCCAGAACCACTGATCCACCGAGGCCCCGGTGGTCCGGGCGTCCGTCAGGTGGTCCACCAGCAGCCGCACGGCGCCGGAGAGGGCGAGCGTCGAGGCCGCCGCGGTGATCAGGAAGACCCCGGCCAGGCCGACATCGCCCAGGTGGGCCCTCAGAAAGGGGGTCAGGGCCGCCAGGGGTTTGATGTTGCGACTCTTGGGCCGGCGCTCGGCGGCCTCGGAGATATCCTGGGCCAGGGAGGCGCCCACGGTCGGTCGGCCATCGACAGCCGGCCCGGACCCAAAATCACTCATGAAAACCCACGCCCTTGCTCTTGCCCCGCCTTTTCCTGTATAGGCGCGGCTCCGTTCGATCCGCCTGCCGGCGGAGCGATTTCTATATGGCCGCTCCTTTACGTCGGATGCCCGCGCGATGAAACAAGACACCCACCCCGACTACCACTTCATCAATGTGGTGATGGTCGACGGCACCACCTACCGCACGCGCTCCACCTACGGGAAGGAAGGCGCGACCTTGAACCTGGACATCGATCCGAAGACGCACCCGGCCTGGACCGGCGGCAACCAGCAGCTGCTGGACCGTGGCGGCCGCGTCTCGCGCTTCAACGCCAAGTTCGGCGCCTTCACCCGCAAGTAAGAGCGCCGCGCCGGCTCGCCGGCGCGCGCGACTTGGGTCACGAAAAACGCCGCGTGGATCACGCGGCGTTTTTTGCTGTCTGGTGATCGGCGAAAGGCCTCCGCCCGGCGGAGGCCTTCACCTCAGAATATCTAGCCGCCGAAGGCGGTGCGCAGGCGGTCGAACTGGGTCTGGACCGGGTTCGGCGTCTCGACGTCGGTGTCCTCGACATACATGCGGCGATCCAGGTGGCGGACCCGCTCATAGAGGCGCTCGGAGCGGTCCAGCAGCAGCAGCAGACCGCTGGGCAGGTCCTCGTTGGTCTCCGGCGGCGCCCGGCAGACATCCTCGGCGCCCAGGCGGTAGCGTTCGTCGCAGGCGCCCTCGGGGGGCATGTCGCCCTCGCGGACGGCCCGCTGCACCAGCAGCCAGGAGGCCACCTGCATCAGCCGGGTGGTGAGCCGCATGCTCTCGCCGGCATAGGCCAGCGCCGCATTGCGGGAGAGCAGCTTGGATTCCTGTCGTCCGGAGCCGTCCAGATAGCCGGCGGTCTCCTCAACGAGGTCCATGCCCTCCTGGAAGGTGCGGTCGAAGAGTTCCGAACGGGCGAAGTCCTGGATCACGTCCGCCCGCCACGCTCCCGCCAGCAAAGTCCCGTCGCTCATGAACCTACAGTCCCTGACAAATTCGTCCGCGCACAGATGCGCCGTCTGGTCCTAGCCGTTGCAACCGCCGTGCCAAACACCGTCCTGATGCGACAGATACGCCCCCTTATGCCTAACCAGCCCCTAACCGCCCCCTAACCGGGGCCGGACGCCCGAACCGGCTTCCCCTTCAGGCTGTCACCCCTTCGATCCGAACAGGGCGTCGGCGGCCTCGCGCCCCGCCCGCTTCCTTTCGATCTGCGCCTGGCAGCGGACGATCTCGCCCTGCAGCATCTCGATGCGCTCCTCAAGCTCGGCGACGCCATAGAGCTCCAGGTCCTCGCGGACCGCTTCCGTCAGCCGCTGGCCGCGGCCGATCCGAACCTCTGCGGGCTCCTCCATCGAAGACCTCCCTTTGCCGGTTCCGTTTCTGCGCCTATCTGAACCCCCAACGACACCAGCGCGCAAGACCAGGGAGGCCACAGGATGAGCCAGACGGACATGACGGCGATCGCCGTCGAGGGCGGCAAGGGCTCGGCGGCCGACATGAAGGCCGTGCAGCTTCCCCGTCCCGTGCCGGGCCCGGGCCAGATCCTGATCAAGGTGGCCCACGCCGGGGTGAACCGCCCCGACCTGATCCAGCGCATGGGCTTCTATCCGCCGCCCCCCGGCTCGCCCGACACCATGGGCCTGGAGGTCTCAGGCGAGGTGGTCACCGGCGCCGGTCGCTGGAAGGCCGGCGACCAGGTCACCGCCCTGCTGGGCGGCGGCGGCTATGCGGAATATGCCGTCGTGGACGCCCGGCACGCCCTGCCGATCCCCAAAGGTCTGTCCCTGCTGGAGGCCGCGGCCCTGCCCGAGACCGTCTTCACCGTCTTCGCCAATGTGTTCGAGCACGGCGGCCTGAAGGCCGGCGAGACCCTGATGGTGCACGGCGCGACCTCCGGCATCGGGGTCATGGCCATCCAGATGGGCAAGGCCGCCGGCGCCAAGGTGATCGCCACGGCCCGCGGCGCCGACAAGGCCGCCACCGCCAAGGCGCTGGGCGCCGACGTGGCGGTGGACGCCACCACCGAGGACTTCGCCGAGGTCGCCAAGCGCGAGGGCGGCTGCGACGTCATCCTGGACATGGTCGGCGGCGACTATTTCGCCAAGGACCTGGACGCGCTGAAGACGGGCGGCCGCATTGTCTTCATCGCCAGCCAGGGGGGCGGCGAGGTCACCCTGCCGATCGGCAGGATGATGATGAAGCGCGCCGTGATCACCGGCTCGACCCTGCGGCCCCGGGCGCCCGACGAGAAGGCGCGCCTGGCCGCCGCCGTGGAGGCCACCGTCTGGCCCTGGATCGAGGCTGGCAAGATCCGCCCGCGCATCGACGCCACCTTCCCGCTGGCGCAGGCCGGCAAGGCCCACGCCCACCTCGAGGACGGCGCCCATGTGGGCAAGGTGATGCTGACGGCCTGACGGGCGTCAGGCCGCGCGGCGGGCGTAGAGGAACTCGATCACCGAGGCCCGGGCTCCGACATAGGTCGGGTTCCCGGCCACGGCGAGCCGATCGCGGGGCCGGGCCAGGTCGACGGCCAGGATGTCGCCGATGGTCGCCCGCGGCCCGTTGGTCATCATCACGATGCGGTCCGACAGCAGCACCGCCTCGTCGACGTCGTGGGTGATCATCAGGACCGTGTTCTTCAGCGCCGTCTGGATTTCCATGACGCTGTCCTGCAGGTGGGCGCGGGTGAGCGCGTCCAGGGCGCCGAAGGGCTCGTCCAGCAGCAGCACCTTGGGCTGCATGGCCAGGGCCCGGGCGATGCCCACCCTCTGCTTCATGCCGCCGGAGATTTCCGAGGGCCGCTTGTCCCGGGCCTCCGTCATCTTCACCAGGTCCAGGTTGTGCAGGGTCCAGTCGCGGCGCTCGGCGGCGGACTTCTTGCCGGCGAACACCTTGTCCACCGCCAGGCGGACATTCTCCTGCACCGACAGCCAGGGCAGCAGGGAGTGATTCTGGAACACCACCGCCCGCTCCGGCCCCGGCGCCTCCACGGCCTCGCGGTCGAGGATCACCGCCCCGGTGGTCACCGGGATCAGGCCAGCCACCACATTGAGCAGGGTCGACTTCCCGCAGCCCGAGTGGCCGATGATGGAGACGAACTCCCCCTGGTCGACCTGCAGGTTGATGTCGCGCAGCACCTCGGACGTGCTCGCCCCCTTCTGGAAGGTGACGCCGACGCCCTCGATGGAAAGATAGGCCTTGGCCATGGTCAGGTTCCTTAGCTCAGCGCGCTGCCGCGCGAGACGATGCGGCCGGCCAGCGCCACGACGCGGTCGAGGAGGAAGCCGGTGAGGCCCACCCAGGCCAGGGCCACGACGATGTCGGAGATGCGCGAGGCGTTGTACTGGTCCCAGATGAAGAAGCCGACGCCGACGCCCCCCAGCAGCATCTCGGAGGCGACGATGGCCAGCCAGCTCATGCCGACCCCGATGCGCAGGCCGGTGAAGATGTAGGGGGTGGTGGCCGGCAGCAGGATCTTGAAGAAGTATTCCACCGGCGACAGCCGCAGGACGCGGGCGACGTTGACATAGTCGTCGGGGATATTGCGCACGCCGACGGCGGTGTTGATGACGATGGGCCAGATCGAGGTCACGAAGATCACGAACAGGGCCGAGGGATTGGCCTCGTGGAAGGCCGCCAGCGAAATCGGCAGCCAGGCGAGCGGCGGCACGGTCCGCAGCACCTGGAAGATGGGATCCAGGCCCCGGTGAGCCCAGCGGTTGGCGCCGATCAGCACCCCCAGCAGCACACCGCAGACCGCCGAGATGGAGAAACCGAGCGCGACCCGCTTGAGGCTGGTGGCGATGTGCCAGAAGAGGCCCTTGTCCACCCCGCCCCGATCGAAGAACGGATCGACGATCAGCTCGCGGGACTCCGCCCAGATGCGCGAGGGCGAGGGCAGGCCCTCATAGGAGTCGCCGCACAGGAGCTGCCAGACCACCATGATGATCAACAGGGTCAGGGCCGGCGGCAGGACGGCGGCCGCCGTGGCGCTGGCGCGGCGAGCAAGGCCGGCGAAGGGCCTGGGCGGGGGCTCGCGGAGGTCCATGGCGATCGGCTCGCTGGCGGTGAAGGCAGGCTTGGGGAAACTCATCGCACCACCCCCTAGACCAGCTTCTTGATCGACTGGCTGGCCAGGTAGGCGGCCGGATTGGCGGGATCGAAGACCTTGCCGTCGAAGAACCTCTCCACGCCCCGGCTGTCGGCGGCCGGCGCGGCCTGGCCGATGGAGGCCGCCGCCGCGCGCCAGATGTCGGCGCGGTTGACCCTGTTCACCAGGGCCTTGGTGTTGGCGGCCTGGGGCAGGACGCCCCAGCGGACGTTCTCGGTGGCGAACCACAGGTCGTGGGACTTGAAGGGGAAGCTGGCGTTGTCGGCCCAGAACTTCATGACGTGGGGCGAGCCCGTGACCTTGCGGCCGTCACCGTAGTCGATGGTCCCCTGCAGCCGGGGCAGGATGTCGCCCATGGGCACGTTGATGTACTGGCGGCCCGAGACGATCGAGCACATGGCCGGGCGATTGCCCATCTTGTCGCACCAGATCTGAGCCTCCAGCACCGCGGCGGTGAGCGCCCGCGCGGCGCGGGGATAGCGGTCGACCCAGTCGGCGCGCATGCCGAGCGCCTTCTCCGGGTGGTTCATCCAGATCTCGCTGGTGGTGGTCGCGGTGTAGCCGATCTTCTGGTTGACGGTCTGGCCGTTCCACGGCTCGCCCACGCAGAAGGCGTCCTGGGTCCCGGCCTTGAGGTTGGCCACCATCTGGGGCGGCGGAATGACGATGGTGGAGACGTCGGTCTCCGGATTGATGCCGGCCGCCGCCAGCCAGTAGCGGATCCACAGGTCGTGGGTCCCGCCCCGGAAGGTCATGGCGATCTTGGCCGGGTTCTTGGCGGCCTTGAGCTGGGCGAACTTGGCCTTGGCGCCGGCGGCGTTGAGCCCGACCTTCACGGCCTTCAGGTCATTGCCCACCGAGATGGCCTGCCCGTTGGTGTTGAGGCGGGCCAGGATGTACATCGGCAGGGGCTTGCCGCCCGTCTGGACTCCCAGGGTGAACTGCAGGGGCATGGGCGACAGGATGTGGGCGCCGTCTATGCCGCCGCCGCCAGAGCCCAGCACCAGGTTGTCGCGGGTCGCGGCCCAGGAGGCCTGTTTCACCACCTCCACGTCGGGCAGGCCGTGCTTGGCGAACAGGCCCCGCTCCTTGGCGATGATGATCGGCGAGGAGTCGGTGAGCGCGATGAAGCCCAGGCGGGCCTTGGCCACCTCGGGCCCGGCCCCGGCGGCATGCGCCCCGGAGGGGAAGGCGGCCTTGGCGGCCGCCAGGGTGGCCGTGGCGGCCAGGATGGCGTTGCGGCGGGTCAGGTCGGTCTTGTGGGTCATGATCTGCAAGTCCCCTAGAGCTTGTATTCGAGGGTGAGCCACGCCTTGGCGCGCGAGGGCGGGGGCGCCAGCGTGCCGATCGGGACGGCCGCCTCGCGCTGGAAGTCGGCGTATTTCAGCTGGATCGACAGCTTGGGCGTGATGGCGGCGGTGACCTGGACATCCCACTCGTGACCAAGGTCGGCCCCCGTCCTCTGGTCGTCGAAGTCGTGGTAGCGGACCAGGATGTCGCTGTTGAACAGGTAGGTCTTCTTGAACCGCGGCTTGACGTTGAAGCTGAGGTTCTTGTCCTCGATCCCGTCGGCGAAGCTCTTGTTGCCGCCGGCCGAGACGAAGGCGTCCGACCAGCCCTGGAAGGCGTGGACGGTGGCGAGCGGGGTGGTGAAGCCGCGGGCCCCGTCCCCCTCCAGGGACTCGTAGCCGAGCTTGAGGCTGTAGATGTCGAAGGTCCCTGCCAGGTCGGCGCCGACATAGGCCAGGTCGAAGGCCGGCGTATTGCCCCGATAGTCGCTCTGCACCGCGTAGGTGGCGTTGTAGGCCAGCTGGTAGAGCCCGACCCAGGTCTTGCCGGAGACCTTGGCCCCCTTGGTGATCGAGGAATTGATCGCCGAATTGCCGAAATCCAGGGCGTAGACGAAGCCCTGCAGGCGCAGGGCCTCGCCCGGGGACCAGGTGACGTTCAGCAGGTGGCTGTCGCTGTCCCAGTCCTTCAGCTCGCCGAGGATGCGGTTGATATCGGTGACATAGGCGTAGGTCGCCTTGACCCGGCCGAGCGCGACGTCGGCGCGCACGCCGTCGAACGTCTGCTCATCCTGGCGCCAGCCGACATTGCCCACGAAGCGCTGGTCATCCAGCAGGATGCGCTGGCGTCCGGCGGTCACCTGCAGGGCGGCGCTGGGGGTCCAGGTGAGCTGGGCTCGGTTCAGCTCGGTGACGTCGGGGTCGTTGATGATGGGATAGCGGGCCTTGTCGGCGCCGTTCAGGGGCGGGGTCGCCGCCCCGGGCACGTTGACCGCGAAGTGCTCGGGCCCGATCTGGCGGACATCCTCGAACTCGATCAGGCCCTTGAAGCCCTTGAAGTCGGCGGTCTCCCAGCCGAGCCGCGTGCGGACGGTGAAGGCCCGGCCCTCGTCGCGCAGGGTAGCGGTGCGGGTCTGGTCGACGGTCTCGTAGCGGGCCCGCACCTCCAGCAGCAGCTTGCCGGCGGCGATCTGGTCGCTGAGCGTCGGCTCGGGCGCCGGCGGGGCCGGCGGTTCGGCCACCTCGGCCGCCGGTTCCGACTCCAGCGGTGGTTCGGCGGTCTGCGCCTGGGCCAGTCCCGCCCAGAGCAGGGCCGCAACGCCCGTTCCCAGGGCGAGCCTCGTCTTGGTTCTCGTCATGCCTCAATCCCCCAAGGCCAAAAAAAAGACGCCCGGCGAAGCCGCTGAGCGGCCTCTCCGGACGTCGTTGTCCATGCATCCGACGGTCGCCGTCGGCGGCCCTCTCGGGCCCTCGCGGAACCTCGTTGTCCCGCGTGTCGCCCTCAGGAGGGGGCCGGCTGATCGCGTCGGCAATCGGAAAACAGCGCTATCTGGGGGGATCGCCCGCGATCAGGGTCATATTGCACAGCAGCAAAGCAGGATGACCGGCGCCTCTGCCCGCATTTCGCGCGTTTTCGACGCTTGAGGTGCGTTGGAGGCCCGTGTGTGTGGGGCTTCCGACGGATCTGGCGCGCGCCGAGGGTCCGGCGGCGAGGCTCCGGCCCGAGGTGTGAACGCCATTTTCGCCGCACCTGCGAAGGCTCACCCCGGCTGGGCGGCCTCGGCCTGGCCGGCCTCGAACGCCGCGCGGCGGGCCTCCATCTGGGCGAGGCGTTCGGCGCGCAGGGCGGGATCCCAGGCGGTGCGGGGGCCCACATGCATGCCGCCGTCCACCAGCAGGCTGACGCCGGTGACGAAGGCGCTGTCGTCGCTGGCGAAGAACAGGGCGGCGTTGGCGATGTCCTCCGGCAGGCCGGGCTTGGCGATGGGCTGGGCGTCTGGGGCGGTCTGGGCCATGCCCTGCTTGACCATGGTGGCCAGACCCGCAGGCATCACCGAACTGGGGGTGAAGATGTTGGTGAGGATCAGGCCCGGGCAGATGGCGTTCACCCGAACCCCGTCGCGGGCCAGCTCGGCGGCGGCGACCTTGGTCAGGTGGATGACGCCGGCCTTGGCCACGGAATAGGCGATGGGCCCGGCGCCGGCCTGGGTCCCGGCGATGGAGGCGGTATTGACGATCGCGCCGCCACCGCGGGCCTTCATGTGCGGCAGGGCGTAGCGCATGCCCAGCGCCACCGAGCGCAGCAGCAGGTTTTGGCTGAGATCCCACGCCTCGCCGGTCATGTCCTCCAGCCGGGCGGGAGAGCCGCCGGCGCCGGCGTTGTTGAACAAGATATCCAGCCCCCCGAAGGTTTCGGCGCAAGCCGCCATGAGCCCCTCGATCTGGCTCTCCTGCATCACGTCGCAGTGGCGATAGCGGACCTGGCCGTCGAAGCGGGCCTCCAGCGCCGCGCCCGCCGCGTCGTCTATGTCGCCCACCAGAACCTTGGCGCCCTCCGCCACGAAGAGCTCCACCGTCCCCAGGCCGATGCCGGAGCAGCCGCCGGTGATGACGGCGATTTTTTTGTTCAGGCGGTCCATATGCGCTTCCCCACGAGCCGTATCAGGCGATCCCTGCGGCGGAGAATGGGCCTCGCCCACCCTCGGCGCAAACCCGTTCTTCGAAGAATGGCGGGCCGTCTCCGAGCCCTCGCCTCACCGGGCGACCTGCCCCATCAACGATATATTTTGGATAGGTCAGGCTTGCGCTGGCGGCCATGGCCAAGGGGCGCCCCGGACTCATCAGGACAATACTCAATCCTAGTATTTATAAGGCGTAACGGGTTATCCGGCGACCGACTCTGCGCACCCTAAGTTCGAAATATTTCACGCCTTCCGAGCGTGGAGACTCATTCCCCAGCCAGAACTGAAGGGAATGTCAGAGATTGACGGCGCGGAATGCGTACCGCAAATTCGAAGATGACGTGGAAGCCGCGTCAGGCCGAAGAGCCATAGGGGGAGGATTCCTAGGATGTATCGTAGATTCCAATTGCTGGCGGCCACCGCCCTGGTCTCCGTCGCGCTCACGGGCGTCGCCCAGGCCCAGAGCGGCGCCACCACCATCGAGGAGCTGGTGGTCACCGCCGAGAAGCGCGAGCAGAGCCTGCAGGATGTACCGGTGGCGGTCTCGGCCTTCACCTCGGAGAAGCGTGACCTGATCGGGATCAGCACGGTCCAGGACATCACCAACTTCACGCCGGGCCTGGCCTATTCGGCCGGCAACGACCGGATCAGCCTGCGCGGCATCGGCCGACTGACCAACAACCTCGCCTCCGAGCCCGGCGTCGCCACCTATGTGGACGGGGTCTACACCTCATCGACCGTCGAGGTCGGCCGCTCGCCCCTGTTCATCGGCCGGGTGGAGGTGCTGCGCGGGCCCCAGGGCACGCTCTATGGCCGCAACTCCATCGGCGGGGCGATCAACGCCATCTCCAAGCGCCCCACCGACGCCTTCTCCGGCGAGATCCGCGGCAGCTACGGGAACTACAATCGGCGCGTCCTGGAGGGCACGGTGTCGGGTCCGATCACGGACGGCCTGCGCGTCCGCCTCGGCGCCTCGATGACCAAACAGGACGAGGGCTGGTTCCACAACATCTCCGGCGGCCCCGACGAGGGGGACATCCGCGACGAAAAATACTTCGAGGCTCAGTTCGAGGGCGAGCTGGGGGACCATGCCGATTTCTGGCTGAAGGTGGCCAGGAGCAAGTACGACAACCGTTCGGCGCCGGGCGGACGCACCGGCGGCGGCCTGACACCGCTGGACACCGCCCTGATCACGCCCGGCAGCCTGTCGCCCGGCGCCGGCTATGGCTTCGCCTTCGGCCAGAACCTGGTGACCCTGGGCCCGGCCCGGAACGGCGCCTTCGTCACCACCGGCGACCTGACGGCCTTCTCCACCAACGGCGAGACCTTCAACCGGCTGACCGACTACAACGACCAGATCGCCGCCAACGTCACCTACCATCTCGATGGGATGGACCTGAAGTATGTGGGGGGCTTCCAGCACTACAGGTACGCCCTGCAGAGCGACTTCGACGGGACCGCGATCAAGTCCTACACGATCCCGCTGAACCCCGGCCTGACCTCGCCCAGCGCCTGCAACCCCACCTATGTGGCGCTTGGAATCTGCCGGCCCCTGGTGGCGCGGCCCAACGTGGTCAGCCTCTATCAGGAGAACAAGGAGTGGTTCAGCCACGAGCTGAACCTGGCCTCCACAAATGATGGGCCGCTGCAGTGGATCGTCGGGGCCTATCTCTACAACGAGAAGTACAAGCAGCCCTTCGAGATCACCCTGCCCGACCAGGCCGAGCTGGCCACGCCGTCGGCCGCCGCGGCCAATCCCAGGCGGATCATCTACTATACCGACCAGGCGATGGAAGCCTGGTCCCAGGCCGCCTTCGGCCAGATCGACTGGCGGTTCACCGAGACCCTGAAGCTCACCGCCGGCCTGCGCTACACCGCCGACAAGAAGAAGGGCGTGGAGTCCGGCCGCCTCTTCTGCTTCGGCTGCTCGGCGGCGGTGGATCCGCGCGTCCTCGGGTCCTTCACCCCCGTGCTGGACATCACCACCTCGACCTTCTCAGGGGCCCGGCCCGCCGGCGTCACCGACCCGCAGAAGGGTGTCGTCGGCCCCGCCGTCACCGACGCCGCCACCGGCGTCCGCCGCCGCGGGCTCCACGACACCTGGAGCGCCTGGACCGGAACGCTGGGCCTGGAATGGCAGCCGGACACCAATACGCTGGCCTACGCCAAGTACAGCCGCGGCTATAAGGCCGGCGGCTTCAACTCGGGCACCATCACCGCCTTCCCGGAGACCGACTCCGAGCACGTGAACGCCTACGAGCTGGGGCTGAAGAAGGACTGGAGCGGCGCGCTGCAGACCAATGTCTCGGCCTTCTACTACGACTACCAGGACGCCCAGGTGCCCGTGAGCACCCAGCCGCCGGTGGGACCGTCGACCTCGATCTTCTACAACATCCCCAAGGCCCGCAGTCTCGGCTTCGAGCTGGAGAGCATCTGGCAGCCGATCGCCAACCTGCAGCTCCTGTTCAACTACTCCTATCTCGACGCCACCATCCGGGAGTCCTGCTGCATCACCGACGGGGCCGATCCGGCCGCCGTGGCGCCCGGCGCAAAGCCGGTGAGCGCGCTCGGCGCGGTCGATCCGATCACCGGTGCGCCGACCTCCCGGGGCCAGGACCTTTCGGGCAATCACCTGCCGGTGGCGCCGCGCAATAAGATCAGCTTCAACGCCAACTACACCTGGGAGTTCGAGCCCGGCTCCATCACGGGATCGGTGAGCTATGTCTGGCGCGACAAGGTCTATTCCTCGATCTTCGACCGGCCCTATTACCAGGCGCCGGCCCGCAGCCAGATCGACGCGCGCCTGGCCTGGAAAGACGCGGCGGACCGCTACACGGTGATCCTCTACGGCAAGAACCTGACCGACGAGCAGGACTTCGACACCCTGACGGCGACCCGCCAGACTGGCTTCAACGCCGGCGGGGCCTACAACCTGAACCGCACCTATGTCCTGGTCCCGCCGCGGACCTATGGGGTGGAGCTGCAGTACCGCTGGTAGGGCGGACCGGGCGCGCCCTTCGTGGCGCGCCCGCCATCCCCGACGATCGAAAGGCGGCCGAGGGAACAGGTCGCGAACGCTGCGAACGCCTGCGTCAAACCCTTGGCTGGCAAGGGCTTGCATTGTGTCAGAACTGTAAGATCAAAGCCGTTGACGCCATGGCGGACCTCCCGCACGGTTCATTCCAAAGAGACCATAAACAGGCCGCGCACCTACGACGCGGCGGGAGGAAGACGGTGGATCGCGGCCCCCCTGCGCCGATGACGCGCGGACTCTCGACGGCGTTTCCGGCCTCTCCCCTTCCCGTCTCCCGCGGCGCTCTCCGGGGCCTTCGATGAGCGCCACTCTCGCTACGGGCGCGCGTCCCCCGGTCGGGCTGACCACCAAGGTGCTCTACGGCCTGGGGGCCGTGGCCAATGCGGTGAAGGCGCGGGGTCTCTCGACCTTCCTGCTGATCTTCTACAATCAGGTGGTGGGGCTGCCGCCGCAGATGGTCTCCACGGCCATCTTCATCGCCTTGATCTTCGACGCCTTCTGCGACCCGCTGGTGGGGCAGATCTCCGACAACTTCCGCTCCCCCTGGGGCCGGCGACACCCGTTCATGTACGCCGCGGCCCTGCCGGTCAGCCTGGCCTTCTTCTTGATCTGGAACCCGCCCAGCGGCTGGAGCCAGGGCGAGCTGTTCGGCTACATGCTGGCCTGCCTGCTGGTGATCCGGCTGTTCGACACCTTCTTCGAACTGCCCTCCTCCGCCCTCGCGCCGGAGCTCGCCCACGACTACAACGAGCGCACCAGCCTGATCGCCATCCGCGGCCTGTTCACCGTGATCGGCGGCCTGGGCATGACCCTGATGGTCTACCAGGTGTTCATGAAGGAGGGGCCGGACGGCTCCGGCGGCATCACCGAGCGGGCGGGTTATTTCGGCTATTCGGTGTTCGCCGCACTGCTGATCTTCACGGTGATCATCGTCTCCACCACCGGCACCTTCAAGCAGATCCCCTATCTGCGCCAGCCGACCGTGCGGAAGATCGGCTTCCGGTTGATGGCGCGCGAAGTGGCCGCGACCCTGAACAACCGCTCCTTCGTGGTGGCCGCGGTGGCCGGCATGTTCATCGCCGTGGCCATGGGACTGAAGAACGGGCTGGAGCTCTATTTCGCCCTCTACTTCTTCCAGCTCACCCAGGGCCAGCTCTCGCTCCTGACCATCGTCGGCGTGGCCGCCAGCGTCGCTGGGGTGATGCTGGCGCCCCGGGCGGGCGCCCTGTTCGGCAAGAAACGAGCGGCGATCACCCTGTTCACCGGCGCGCTGGCCACCGGCATCACCCCGCTGACCATCACCCTGATGGGGATCGCCCCGCCCCCGGGCTCGGACGCGATGTTCTACATCATCTTCGTGGAGACCTTCTTCAACGGGGCCATGGCGGTGGCCACCGGGGTGTTGCTCTCCTCGATGATCGCCGACGTGGTGGAGGACGCCGAGGTCAAGACCGGGCGACGGTCCGAGGGCCTGCTGTTCTCCGCCGACAACCTGTTCAAGAAGATCGTTTCGGGCATGGGGATCTTCGTCTCCGGCAGCCTGCTGGCCTTCGTCAACTTCCCCGCCAACGCCAAGCGCGGCCAGGTCGATCCCGACATCCTGCGGGAGCTGGCCCTGATCTACCTGCCGCTCGCCACGGCGCTGTACGGCTCGGCCATCCTCTGCCTGTTCGCCTTCAAGATCGACAAGGCGACCCACGAGTCCAACCTCACCAAGCTGAAGGACGCCGCGGCCCTGGCCGAGCTGTCGGGCGCCGACGACCAGATCGGCGGCCTGCCCGGCGTGGCCGGCGGCGCGGCCCCCATCGCCCCGCGCGGGTGACGGGCATGATCGACGCACGCCGTTCCCACCCTAACCTGCCGCCGATTCGCACGACCTAGTCTCCGCCCCTCAAGCCCAAGAGCACCACCTTGTCCGACGACATACCGACCCTTCGAGAAACGCCGAGGCTCGGCATGTCCACCAAGCTCTCCTACGGGGTGGGCTCCATCGCCGTGGGGGTGGCCACGCTTGGCCTCTCCTCGTCCCTGCTGCAGCCCTATCTGAACCGGGTCATCGGCCTGCCGGCCATGTGGGTGGGGACGGCGATCATGCTGACCCTGATGCTCGACGCGGTGATCGACCCGGCCATCGGCCAGTGGTCGGACAAGCTGCGGACCAGGTGGGGCCGGCGCCATCCGCTGATGTACGCCTCCGCGCCCCTGATCGCTGCGGCCTGCATCGCCTTCTGGAACTCACCGGCCACCTGGCCGCCCGCCACCACCGGGGTGTTCGTCATCGGCATGCTGGTGCTGCTGCGCCTGTGCGTCAGCCTCTACGAGATCCCCTCGGCGGCGCTCGCCCCGGAACTCACCAGCGACTACCACCAGCGCACCACCCTCTTCAGCTACCGCTTCTTCTTCGGGGTGGTCGGCGGCCTGGGGATGAACGTGGTGCTCTACCAGGTCTTCCTGTCGCCGGCGGCGGGCGGGATCCTCAACCGCACCGGCTACGCCAATTTCGGCATCCTGGCCGGCGGGGTGATGGCCGCCTCCATCATCGTCTCGGCGCTCGGCACCCACCGCCACATCAAGGGCCTGTACCAGCCGCCCGTGCGCCAGGTCCCCCTGAGCCAGGTGGTCAAGGAGGTGATCGGCACCATCGGCAACCGCTCCCTGGTGGTGGTGATGATCTCGGGCCTCTGCTCCGGCGTCGCCGGCGGTCTGAGCGGCGCACTCAGCCAGTACTTCTACATCGAGCTCTGGGGGGTCAGCGCCGCCTCGATCTCCTTCATCTCCATGGCCGGGGTGCTGGCCTCCGTCTCCGGCGTCGCCGTGGCCGGTCCCGCGGCGCGGATCTGGGGCAAGAAGCGGGCGATGCTGACGCTCTTCGTCTGCTCGGTCTTCACCTCGGCCGTGCCCCTGTCGCTGAAACTGCTGAACCTGGCGCCCGCCGACAGCGGCATGGTGCTCACCCTGCTGCTGGTGGACTATTTCATCGCCACCACCCTGGCCATCTCCGGCTTCATCATCATCTCCTCGATGATCGCCGACGTGGTGGAGGACGCCGCGGTCAAGACCGGGGTCCGCTCCGAGGGCCTGCTGCTGGCGGCCAACGGCCTGTTGCCCAAGTTCACGGGCGGCATCGGGGTCTTCCTCTCCGGGGTGCTGCTGACCGTGGTGGCCTTCCCCACCCATGCGGCGGCCGGAACCGTGGACCCGGAGATCATGCGCCGCCTGGCCTTGATCTTCCTGCCCATCAACACCGGCATGAGCCTGCTCTCCATCGCCGTCCTGCTGCCCTACAAGATCGACGAGAGCCGTCACGCCTCCAATGTCGCCACCCTGGCGGCGGCCGCGGCGGTGGCCGAGCGGGCGCGGATCGAGGAGGCGCGACCCGTCGTCGACGGCGCTTCCAGCATCTAGAGACGGCTTTCAAAAACCGGGCTAGGTTTGCAGAACAGAACAGAAGTCCCGGAGGACCAATGACGCAGGCCGTACCAGACGCTCAAACCGGACGCCGGTTGAGCCTGCCCACCAAGCTGTTCTACGGCTTCGGCTCGGTGGCCTTCGGGGTGAAGGACAACGGCTTCTCCTACTTCCTGCTGATCTTCTACAATCAGGTCATGGGCCTGCCCGCCCAGACGGTGGGCCTAGCGATCATGATCGCCCTGTTCGTCGACGCCTTCCTCGACCCCATCGTCGGCCAGCTGTCGGACAATCTGCGCTCCAGGTGGGGCCGCCGGCATCCCTTCATGTACGCCGCGGCGATCCCCGTGGCGGTCTCCTACCTGCTGCTCTGGAACCCGCCCAAGTCGCTGGATCACCAGGGGCTGTTCTTCTATCTGATCGGCACGGCCATCCTGATCCGCAGCTTCATCACCTGCTACGAGATCCCCTCCTCGGCGCTGGCCGCAGAGCTGACCACCGGCTACGACGAGCGCACCAAGCTGCTCAGCTACCGCTTCCTGTTCGGTTGGATCGGCGGCCTGGTGATGTACTTCGCCGCCCTGAAGATCTTCCTGCGCCCCGACGCCGGCCACAAGGTGGGTCAGCTCAATGTCGAGGGCTACGCCCACTACGGGATCGCCGCGGCCCTGCTCATGCTGCTGGCCATCCTGGTCTCCGCCGGCGGCACCCACAGCCAGATCCCGTTCCTGCGGGAGGCGCCGCACCGCAAGCTCTCCCTGCCCATGCTGGCCCGGGAGATGTTCGGCACCCTGTCCCACCGTTCCTTCCTGCGCATCCTGACGGCCAACCTGTTCGCCGCCATGGCCGGCGGCCTGACCCTGTCCATCAGCCTCTATTTCACGACCTTCTTCTGGGAGTTCAGCTCGGCCCAGATCGCGCTGTTCACCTTCGCCAGCCTGACCTCGGCCCTGTTCGCCTTCGCCGCGGCGCCGGCCTTCTCCCGGAAGTTCGGCAAGAAGCGCTCGGCCATGACCCTGCTGCTGATCGGGCTCGCCGTGGGCTGCACGCCGATCGTCCTGCGGCTGCTGGGGCTGTTCCCCGAGAACGGCAGCCCGCTGCTCTTCCCGCTGCTGTTCGCCCAGAACGTGGTCTCCACCGGCGCCACAATCACCGCCAACATCCTGACCTCCTCGATGATCGCCGACGTGGTGGAGGACAGTGAACTGCGCACCGGCCGCCGGTCGGAGGGTTTGTTCTTCGCGGCCTCGGCCTTCGTGGCCAAGGCGGTGACCGGCATCGGCATCTTCACCTCGGCCATGCTGCTCAAGGCCGCCGCCTTCCCGCAGGGCGCCAAGCCCGGTGAGGTGGACCCGGAGATCATCGCCCGGCTCGGGATGATCTACGTCCCGGTCCTGGTGGTGCTCTACGGCCTGTGCGTGACCTTCATGAACGGCTACCGCATCACCCGGGAAAGCCACGCAGAATCCCTGCGCCAGCTGGCCGCGGCCGCCGACCTGGTCAACGAGGGCGAGCCCGCCAGCGAGACCGGCAAACTGGGCTGAGGCCTTCTTGCTTGGCGCGTGACGGGCGCCGGAACCGGCGTCCACTTCCGACTGTCACGCTTACCGCGCAAAGATTCCCATCAGCATCGGCCGGGCGAAGACCGAGGGCGCGGCCTTCTGGGTGACGCCGGGGACCCAGAAGCCCAGTTCCGCGCCGGCGTTCAGGGTGGCGTTGAGCATCTGGGCGGCGATGAAGGGATCCACCGGGCGGATCGAGCCCTCGGCGATGCCGTCGGAGATCATCGAGGCGAACCGGTCGGAGACCCGGTTGGAGTGGGCCACCTGCTCCTCGCGCATGGCCTCGGGCAGGGCCGACAGCGCCGAGGTGCGCAGCAGGGGGCCGTATTCGGAAAGCTGATATTCGGCGAGGGCGGCGGCGGCGCTGGAGAGCTTGGCCCACTGGTCCCCCGGCAGGCTCATGGCCAGGCGCTGGACCCGGCGCATCACCTCGAAGGTGCGGTCGAAACAGGCCACCACCAGATCATCCTTGGCCTCGTGGTGATGGTAGAAGGAGCCCTTGGTGACGTTGAGCTCGGCGGAGATCTTGTCCACCGAGGCGCCCTTGTAGCCGCGGCTGTTGATCAGGCGGGTGGCGGCCAGCAGGAAGGTCTCGCGGGAGAGCTCGCCTGAGTCGGGCGCCGCCAGCTCGGCCAGGGGCGCGGGCGCCGGGGCCCATTGCGCGCCGGGCATGGCCAGGCCGCCGGTGAGGATGTCGAACATCCGGTCGCCGATGCGGCCATAGTCCTCGGGATCGTATTTCGGCAGCCAGGCCGCGGCCCAGAACAGCTGCTCCATCAGCATGTGGGTGCGGGCCGTGCGGCGGCCGCGGCCGAGCCAGGCCAGTTCCGGCGCCTCGAACAGGTTCCGCACCTTGCGGAACAGCTTCATGAAGGCGTCGAACACCTCGGTGCGGCGCGGATTGTTCAGGGCCCGGATGTCCGACAGCACCGGCAGGGGCGGCAGCTCGCCGGTGGCGGTCAGCCGCAGGCGCTCCAGATGGAGGTCCAGCAGGCGGCGCAGGCGCAGGGTCGGGGTGGGCTCCCGCAGGGCGGTCTCGGCGGCCTGGGTCAGCCACTCGACGCCGCGCATCAGGCAGGCGGCGGCCAGGTCGTCCTTGCGCTTGAAATAGTAGGTGACGCTGGTGGTGGAGAGGCCCACGGCGGCGGCGGCCACGCCCAGGGTAAGGCCCTTCACGCCCTGGGTGTTGAGGATCACGGTGGAGGCGTCGAGGATGGCGTCGCGCTTCTTCTCAAAGCGGTCCGTCGACCGGGCGACGTTGCGGTCAGCCATCTCCCCTCCAGCCCCGCGCGGCCGGTTCCGGCGCGTCGCGAACATCCCTCTCTATCGGAACGTCGCGAAGGGGCCAATGGTCGGCGGGGAAGCTACTTCTGGACCCAGGCGCCTTCGGGGGTCTGGTAGTAGTCGCCGGGGCGCAGCTTGAGCTGGACGACGCTGGCATAGGTCGCGGCGCCGGCGGCTTCCGGGGTCACCCCGTTCCGGGCGGCGGCCTGCCGGTAGAGCTGGGCGCGGCCGGCGTTGATCTCGGCCACGGCGGCCTCGACCGTGGGATCGCCGCCCTCGCCCTGGACGAGGCCCAGATAGCCGTCGTTCTGCTCTCCGACGACGCCCGCGGACTTGGCGGCGTCGACGGTGGCCTTGGCGCTGGCGGCCAGCGCCGGGCCCGCAATGATCGTCCCGACGATGGCGGCGAGGGGGATCAGCATCTTTTGGAAGGTCATGGTCATGGCCCCTAGAACAGGTCCGGATTCTGCTTGATCAGCGCCTTGACGTCGTCGTCCAGCCGCAGGCGGACATCGGCGTCGAGCTTGGCGTAGATCGTGATCGGCTTCACATCGACATGCACGGTGGCGCATCCCCAAGAGCTGAGGGCGACGCCGAGCGCCGCGAGCGCGGCGAAGGAACGGGGCGATGTCATCTCAGCGGCCTCATGGTCTGGTTGTCGCAGGCGGCGGCTGAACGGGGTCTGAACCGCGCAGCTTCTGATATTCGGCGAAGTCCCCCAGCAGTTGATCCAGGTTCAGCGAACTGTCCAGGGTCAGGTCGACCTTGGTGCCCGAGGGCAGGGGCAGTTTCTTCTTCAGGAAGCTGCGGGTCAGCACCTCCTGCGGGGTCAGCCAGATCTCCTGGTGGGTCGGGGGGGCGTTCTCCCCCTTGATGTGGAACAGCACCCCCAGGCGGCCCTTGGGCAGGCTGTTGATCTGGGCGTCCAGGCTCTGGAAGGCCAGGTTCTCCATGGCCTGGTAGGCGAAGTCGGTGAAGGTGTCGGTGGTGGGCGGCGGCGTCTTGTCCCCCAGAGGACCCGCGGCCACCGCGCCGTCGGCGACCACCGCGCTCAGCGCGTCGCGGCGGATCGACAGGCGACCGGGACCGACTGCGTGCAGGGTCCCGCCGGAGACCCGCACGCCATCGGGAGTGACCAGGAAGGGGATGGTCCCGCTGGCCTTGGCGGTGAGGTCCATGCGGGCGGCGAAGGGGGAGGCCTCCACCAGGTCCGAGAGCTGGACGTCGGTGAAGGCGATGATCCCCTTCCAACTCTTGCCGCCGACGAAGGGCAGGCTGAAGGGCTCCAGCCGCACCTGGCCGCCGCCCAGCGCCATGTCGAGGGCCGCGACGTTCACCGCCTCGCCGGCGATGCCGAAGGTCGCCTCCGCCTCCGTCAGGCCGGCCAGGGCGTCGATCTTCCGGGCGGTCAGGCGCTGGCCGGGGGCGGCGGTGAGGGGCGAGAGGCTGGTGAAAGCGACCTGACCCGCCAGGCCGGTGACCTGGCCGGCCGGACTGCGGAAATCCAGGCCGGGGATGTCCAGCACCCCGCCGCTCGTCGAGCCGGACTTGGTCCAGGCGACCTCGCCATGGAAGCGGGCCTGGCCCGTGGCCGGCGAGCCCACCAGGGCGGCGCGGGGGGACAGGGCCGCGGGCTGCAGGCCGCCCTCGGCGAAGGCCAGCGGCCCAGTGTCGAAGGTGAGCGCGCCCATTCCGGTGGCGCCGTCGTGGGTCAGGTCGCCTTGGCCCAGGGCGTGGCCGGCAGGATCGGCGGCGGCGATCTGGGCGCGCCAGACCTCGCCGGCCACCCGGGCGCTGGCGGTGGCGCGGACCGGATGGAAGCGGCGGTCGGGGCTGGTGTCGGCCACCTGGCCGGCGGCGAGGTCGAGGGTTCCGGTCAGACGCCCGTTGGTGGTTCCCAGGTCGAGGCCGCCGGCGCCCTCGCTCAGCGCGGCCTGCAGGAAGGGGACTTTGGCCGACAGGCCCTTGGCGCCGGCCCGGATACGCCAGTCGCCGTGGGCCAGGGTGAAGAGCGGGGCGGCCGTCGGGCAGAGCTCGCCGGCGATCGCCTCCACGTCGTTGGTCCCGAGCTCAAGCCGACCGGAGACCGGGGCGCAGCGGCTGGCGGTGAAGGCCAGAGCCCCGCCCGCCAGGCGCAGCTCGC
The DNA here is from genome assembly GCF_030645195.1 of Phenylobacterium sp. Classification (GTDB taxonomy): domain Bacteria; phylum Pseudomonadota; class Alphaproteobacteria; order Caulobacterales; family Caulobacteraceae; genus Phenylobacterium. Next base: position 45,727 of record NZ_JAUSLW010000027.1, read on the forward strand.
CCTGGGCGGCGACGTGGCCGTCGCGGACCGGGCCGACGCCGGTGACGGCGCTCAGACGGGTCTGGGCGGTGAGGCCGCCAGGCGTCAGGTGGTAGCGGTCGACGGCGAGGTCCAGCTCCGGCAGGCCACCGCCACTGACCGCCAGCTTCAGGGCGCCGGCGCCCTTGGCGTAGAGGGGCGCCCGGCCCAGGGCCTGGACGACAGCCAGGCCGCCGCCGGCGGCGGGGCGTACGGTCAGGGGGGCGGTCAGGGCGAGGGTCAGGCCGCCGTCGCGGGCGGTGAGGGACAGGCCCTTGGTGGCGGCGCCGAAGCTACGGGCGGCGCGCTTCAGGGCGGCGATCTCCGGGGCGTCACTGGCGCTGGCGGCGCCCAGGCCCGACCAGTCGCCGTGGGTGGAGACCGATCCGGCCAGGGCCAGGTCGCCCCCCTTGGCGGCCAGGACAGCCGAGCCGCGCAGGTCGCCGCTAAGCCGCGTCAGGGCGAGCTTGTCGCGGGTCAGGGCCTCGGCGCCGATCCGCGTGGTCAGGCCCGCGGCGACCCGGTCCCCGCCCCGCCGGGTCCAGTTGAGGCCCTTCACATCGGCGGCGACGCGCAAGGTCCGGATCTGGGCCCCGGCCAGATCGGCGCGGGCCGCCCCCAGGACCGCGGCGCCATCGCCGGTCACCGAGAGGGTGTCGATCCAGCCGGCGGACTGGCCGGTGAAGCTGGCCTGCAGGCTGGCGTCCCGCAGGGCCGTCGCGCCATAGGCCAGGCGGCGGGCCTCGAGCTTCAGGGTCTGGGTCAGGCCACCGTCGCCGCGCCTGGCCTTGAGGTCGGGATAGGCGGTGCGGGCGGTGAGCCGCAGGATGGCGTCCTGGGCCGCGATCTGGCCCAGGGTCAGGTCGCGGACGCTGACCTCCAGGGCCGAGACCAGCTGGTCGCCGACGGTCACCAGGTGCAGCTCGCCGGGGCCCAGGCGGACCGCGCGGTCGGCGCCCTTGAGCTCGGCGGGGGCGAAGATGGCGTCCAGGCGCAGCAGACGGCCGTTGTCCAGCCGGGCGCTGGCGCGGGCCAGGAGGGCGCCATAGTCGGTGTCCAGGCGCAGGCGGGCGTTCTCGATCGCTATGGCCGGCTGGCGGATGTCGGGGCGCGGGGGGCGTTTGCGAAGCGCCTCGATCAGGGGGTCGAGCTCGCCCAGGGTGAGGCGGCCGGCCCTCCAGCGGCCGTGGATCACCGGGCTCGCCAGGCGGATCGAGGTGACCGTGACCCCGAAGGGCTTGCCGACCCACCAGCCGGTGAGGCCGTAGCGGACCTCGGCCACCTGGGCGGTGAGGTCGGGGTTGGCGGCGGGGCCGATGCGCAGGGTCCCGGTGAAGCCGCCGGGGCCGAAGGTGGAGAAGAGCACTTCGGACTCCACCCCCTGGGAGCGCAGCCAGCCGGTCAGCGCCTCCCGGGCGATGATCCGGCGGCCGGCATAGGCCAGCGCCATGACCAGGACCAGGGCGACGACGGCCAGGATCAGGACGGTGCGCCAGGTTCGCCGGGGGATGATCGCTGGGTCGGTCAAGGGGCGCCGTTGTTGCCGCGGGAAGGCAAGACTCTAGCGCAAAAGCGGCGCGGGCAGGGCCGTTCCCTGCACATGTCGGTCGGCCGTGAGAGACCAAACCCCACCTTCGTCGACATCACCCCGGCAGGTCAGGCGACCGCCGGGGTGAGGCCTTCAACTATCTATTTGATATATATATAAAATCATCGACTTCAGAGGCCTCCGAGGGAGGCCAGCGCGACGCCACCATCGACGGCGATGGTTTCACCGACGACGTAGTCACCGGCGCGGCTGGCCAGGTAGATGGCGGCCGCGGCCATGTCCTCGTCGCGGCCGATGCGGCGCGAGGGGATGCGCTTGGCGATCTCGTCGCCCTGGTCGCGGGCCACCCGGTTCATCTCCGAGGCGAAGGCGCCCGGCGCGATGCCGGTGACGTTGATGCTGTCCTCGATCAGGGTCGCGGCCATCCGGCGGGTCAGGTAGATCAGGCCCGACTTGCTGGCATGGTAGGAATAGGTCTCCTGCGGATTGAGGCGGATGCCGTCGATCGAGCAGATGTTGATCACCTTGGCCGGCTGCTCGTGGCTGGCGGCGGCCTTCAGGGCGCCGTGCAGGGCCTGGGTCAGGAAGAAGGGCGACTTCAGGTTCAGGTTCATCACCTTGTCCCAGCCGCTCTCAGGGAACTCGTCGAAGGGCGCCCCCCAGGCGGCGCCGGCGTTGTTCACCAGGATGTCGAGCTTGGCCTCATGCTCGCCGAAGCGCTTGGCCAGAGCCTGGCAGCCCTCCACCGTCGAGACGTCCTGCGGCAGGGAGATGCAGTTGGGACCCAGCTCGGCGGCGGTCTCGTCGCAGGCGCCGGGCTTGCGCGAGGAGATATAGACCTTGGCGCCCTGCTCGATGAAGCCGGCCGCGATCATCTTGCCGATGCCGCGCGAGCCGCCGGTGACCAGGGCCACGCGGCCCTTCAGAGAGAACAGATCCAGAGCCATCAGGCGCTTCCCTTTTTCAGCGTTGAAGCTGGGTCATAGACCCGTGTTTCCGTCACGAAAACCCTACGCACATTTGACTCGCACCGGGTCGGCGTGGCCTGTAACACCCGTTTGAATCTCTCCAGCCGCCCTGCCTAGAAGCGGCCCTGAAACGACAAGCCGAGGATGCGCCCATGACCGCCGTCAACTCCGTGACCGACCTCACGCTCGATGGCGACATCGCCGTCATCACCCTGAATTCGCCGCCGGTGAACGCCCTGTCGGCGAAGGTCCGCGAGGGCCTGTTCGAAGGCTTCAAGGCCGCCGGCGCCGATCCCGCCGCCAAGGCCATCGTGCTGATCTGCGAGGGCCGCACCTTCATCGCCGGAGCCGACATCACCGAGTTCGGCGGCGCCATGGCCGGCCCCAGCCTGACCGACGTGCAGGACATGATGGAGAACTCGCCCAAGCCGGTGATCGCCGCCATCCACGGCACGGTGCTGGGCGGCGGCCTGGAAGTGGCCCTCTGCGCCCACTTCCGCGTCGCGGTCCCGTCCGCGAAGTTTGGTCTTCCCGAAGTGAATCTCGGCCTGCTGCCGGGCGCCGGCGGCACCCAGCGCCTGCCCCGCGTGGTGGGTCCCGAGCGCGCCCTGGAAATGATGACCACCGGCCGCCATGTGCCGGCCAAGGAGGCCCTTGCCGGCGGCCTGGCCGACGAACTGGTGGAGGAAGGCAAGCTTCGCGAGGGCGCCCTGGCCTTCGCCCGCAAGGTGGTGGCCGAGGGCCGGCCGCTGACCCGTATCCGCGACCAGAACGCCAAGGTCGAAGCCGCCCGCGGCAAGCCCGAGATCTTCGCCGACTTCCGCAAGGCCAATGCGCGCAAGTTCCGCGGCTTCCTGGCCCCGGAATACAACATCCAGACCATCGAGGCCGCCGTGAACCTGCCCTTCGAGGAGGGGCTGGCCGTCGAGCGCAAGCTGTTTGGCGAACTGATGAGCGGCAGCCAGTCGGCCGCCCAGCGCTATTCCTTCTTCGCCGAGCGCCAGGCCCAGAAGATTCCCGGCATCGCCGACGATGTCCCGCTGATCCCCATCAAGAAGGTGGGCGTCATCGGCGCCGGCACCATGGGCGGCGGCATCGCCATGAACTTCGCCAACGCCGGCATCCCGGTGGTGATCGTCGAGCAGAAGCAGGAGCCCCTGGACAAGGGCCTTGGCATCATCCGCAAGAACTACGAGCGGACCGCCTCGCGCGGCGGCATCACGCCCGCCCAGGTCGAGGAGCGCTGCGCGCTGATCACCGGCTCGCTGTCCATGGAGGACAGCTTCAAGGACGTCGACCTGGTCATCGAGGCGGTGTTCGAGCGGATGGACATCAAGAAGGACATCTTCGCCAAGCTGGACGCCATCTGCAAACCCGGCGCGATCCTGGCCACCAACACCTCGGGCCTGAACATCGACGAGATCGCCTCGGTGACCAAGCGCCCCGAGAGCGTCATCGGCCTGCACTTCTTCTCGCCGGCCAATGTCATGAAGCTGCTGGAGATCGTCCGCGCCGACCATACGAGCGACAGCGTCATCGCCACCTCGATGAAGCTGGCCAAGCAGATCGGCAAGGTCGCGGTCCTGGTGGGCGTCTGCCCCGGCTTCGTGGGCAACCGCATCCTCGGCCAGCGCCAGCGCGAGGCCCAGAAGCTCGTGATGGAAGGGGCGATGCCCTGGGACATCGACCGCGTGCTCTACGATTTCGGCTTCCCCATGGGCCCCTTCGCCATGAGCGACCTGGCCGGCCTGGACATCGGCTGGGTGAAGGAGAAGTCCAACGGCGAGAGCATCCGCGACGTACTCTGCGAAGCCGACCGCCGCGGCCAGAAGACCGGCGCCGGCTATTACGACTACGACGAGAACCGCAACGCCAAGCCCAGCCCCTTCACCGAGAAGGTGATCCACGACTTCATCGTCAAGTCGGGCGCCAATCCGCGTAAGATCAGCGACGAGGAGATCCTGGAGCGCTGCATCTTCCCGATGATCAACGAGGGCGTGAAGATCCTCGAGGAGGGCAAGGCCATCCGCTCGTCGGACATCGATGTGGTCTGGCAGAACGGCTACGGCTGGCCGGTTTATCGCGGCGGCCCCATGTGGTACGGCGACCAGGTCAGCCCGGCCAAGGTGCTGGCCAAGATGAAGGAATTCCAGGCCACCATGGGCGATACGTTCAAGCCCTCGCCGCTGCTGGAAAAGCTGGTGGCCGACGGCAAGAAGTTCTCCGACCTCTAGGTATTCACCGCTCATCCCGGCGAAGGCCGGGACCCAGCTCCACCAACCGAATTCAGGACAATCGCGCCAAGACCGAGCTTTAGGATCTGGGCCCCGGCCTTCGCCGGGGTGAGCGGACTTGAGGCCCGGTCTTCGGTCGCCCCTCCTCCCCAACCAAGGACATCTTCTTCATGCGTGAAGCCGTCATCGTCTCCACCGCCCGCACGCCGATCGGCAAGGCCTATCGCGGCGCGTTCAACAACACCTCCGGCGCCGAGCTGGGCGGCCACGTGATCGCCGAGGCCGTCAAGCGCGCCGGCATCGATCCGGCCACCATCGACGACGTGGTGATGGGGGCGGCGATGCAGCAGGGCACCACCGGCAACAACATCGCCCGTCAGGCCGCCCTGCGCGCCGGCCTGCCCAACACCGTCTCGGGCATGACCCTGGACCGCCAATGCTCCTCGGGCCTGATGGGCATCGCCACGGCGGCCAAGTACATCATCAACGATGGCGCCAATGTCGCGGTCGGCGGCGGGCTGGAGAGCATCAGCCTGGTCCAGAACGACAAGATGAACCGCTATCGCACCAGCGATAAGTGGCTGAACGAGCACGTTCCGGAAATCCACACCTCGATGCTGGAGACCGCCGAGATCGTGGCCGAGCGCTACGGCGTCAGCCGCGAGGCCCAGGACGAATACGCCTTCCAGTCGCAGCAGCGCACCGCCGCGGCCCAGGCCGCCGGGGTGTTCAATGCCGAGATCGCGCCGCTGACCTCGATCATGATGGTGCAGAACAAGGAGACCGGTGAGTTCTCCGAAAAGGAAGTCACGCTCACCCAGGACGAGGGCAACCGTCCGTCGACCACCCTGGCCGACCTGCAGAAGCTGGCCCCCGTCTTCAAGGGCGGCATCTATGTCAAGGAAGGCAAGTACGTCACCGCCGGGAATGCGTCACAGCTCTCCGACGGCGCCGCCGCCGTGGTGCTCATGGAGCGGAAGGAAGCTGAGCGGCTTGGACTCACCCCGCTGGGCGCCTATCGCGGCATGGCCGTGGCCGGCTGCGGCCCGGAAGAAATGGGTATCGGCCCGGTCTTCGCCATCCCCAAGCTGCTGGAGCGTAACGGCCTGAAGATCGACGACATCGACATGTGGGAGCTCAACGAGGCCTTCGCCTCGCAGTGCCTCTACTGCCGCGACAAGCTGGGCATCGACCCGGCCAAGTACAACATCTCCGGCGGCGCCATCTCCATCGGCCACCCCTACGGCATGACCGGCGCCCGGGCGACCGGCCACATCCTGCACGTGGGCAAGCGCCGCGGCGCCAAGTACGGCGTGGTGACCATGTGCGTCGGCGGCGGCATGGGCGCCGCAGGGCTGTTCGAGATCTTCTAAGCCTCATCGCTTCAGACTGACGAAGGGCCGTCCGCGAGGGCGGCCCTTTTTCGTGGGCGCGTTCGGGAGGCTCCCCCTCTCCCGCCTGCGAGAGGGTAGGGTGAGGGCTCTTGCTGAAAGGCCGTCGTCGCTCCGGGCGCCGAAAGACCTCCGCTGCGCGGAGGCCCCCTCACCCAACCTCTCCCCCGCAAGCGGGGGCGAGGAGGAGTCTCGTCACGGTCAGCGAATGTCCTAGACTGGCCGCTCAACGTCGGAGTCCCGCATGCAAGCCGTCCCCCTCACCGCCATCGAGACCCTGATGGATGGGCAGATCGACATCCGCCGCCGCGAGGGGTCGCTGCAGCCGATGCGGTTGCCGGTGAAGGAGCTGCCCTTCTATGACGCCTTCACCCGCTGGGTGGGGTCCTGCGCCACGGGGTGCCGGCTGCGGTTCTCCACCGACAGCACCACGGTGCGGCTCTCCGCCACCCAGCACCTGCTGGCCCAGGCCAATGACGGGGAGAAGCGGGGCGCCTATGACCTCTATGTGGACGGCGCCTTCTTCGGCCGAGGCTGGGGCGAGGGCGGCGCTGTCATGGAGGCCGACGGCAAGCTCAGCGGGGACCCGGCCTTCACCATCGAATTCACCGGCCTGCCGGCCAGGACCAAGACCGTGGAGCTGTGGCTGCCCCAGGCCGCGACGGTGGCGATCACCGGCCTGGCCATCGACGACCGCGCCGGCCTGGAGCCCGCCTCCGAGCGGCGCAGGCGCGTCCTGTTCCACGGCAGCTCCATCAGCCACGGCATGGAGGCCGAGGGCGCCACGGCCAACTGGCCCGCCGTGGCCAGCCGGCTGGCGAACCTGGATCACCTGAACCTGGGCTGGGCCGGGTCCTGCCTGCTGAGCGGTCAGGCGGCGCGGATCCTCCGCGACCAGAGGGCCGACGCCATCGTCCTGAAGCTGGGGATCAATGTGCATGGCGAAGGGCAGCTGAAGGAGCGGACCTTCCTCGATTCAGCCCACGCCATGATCTCGATCATCCGCGAGAAACACCCCACCACGCCGCTGCTGATCGTCTCGCCGATCTGGTCGCCGCCGCGCGAGAGCGTCGGCGACGGGCCCAGCCTGCAGCGGATGCGTCAGCTGCTGGCCGATGTCGTCGCCGCTCGGGCCGCGACGGGGGACACCGCCATCCGCTATCTCGACGGCCTGGAACTGTTCGGCCCCGCCGACGCCGCCCTGCTGCCCGACGACCTGCACCCCAACACCGAGGGCTATCGGCTGATGGGGGAGCGGTTCCACGCGCTTATGCTGAGCGGAGATGGGGCGTTGGTGCGGGGGTAGTTCCTTATCCCGTCATCCCGGGCGACCGCGGGGAGACCCGGGAGCCAGGGGCGGCGGGCTGGGCCCCTGGGTCCCGGCTCTTCGCTTCGCTGCGGCCGGGATGACGTAGAGGGTTAGGCCCCGAACAACTCCCTCAGATACGAGTTCAGCATCTTGCCCTGCGGGTCCAGACGGCGGCGGACGTCCTGGAAGGCGGCCCAGTCCGGATAGAGCCTGGAAAGCTGCGGGGCCTTGAGGCTGTGGAGCTTGCCCCAGTGGGGGCGGCCGCCGTGGGCCAGGAAGATCGGCTGAATCAGCTCGAACAGGAATTTGTAGTCGTCCTTGTAGTGACAGTGGACAGCCACCGAGCCTCTGGGGCCGCCGTTGAAGGGCGAGAGCCAGGCGTCGTCGCCGGCGATGCGGCGGGCCTCGATGGGGAAGAAGACGTCCTTGCGGTGGGTCTCCAGGGCCGCCACCACCTCTTTCAGCGCCGTCAGCGGGGTCTGTAGCGGCAGGTGGAACTCCAGCTCGTTGAATCGCACCGGACGCTCGGTGGAGAGCAGCTTCCAGCCTTCGCCCACCGCCTCCTCCGGCTTGGTGGAGCCCAGCAGGGCCTTGGCCGCGGCCTTGCGCAGGGGCGTCGAGAACCCAAGCAGGTTGCGCAGCTGTTTGAGCGCCTCGAGGAAGGCGTCGTCGCTGGAGGCGCCTGGCGGGGTGGCCGGCAGGGTGGTCTCGTCGTGAGTGATGTTGGCCGCCAGGTCGGTGAAGGGGACGGCGTAGAACTCGTAGTTGCGGTGCTTGGCCCAGCGCGTCTCGGCCTGGGCGAGGGTCTGTTCCAGGGGCTCCAGCCAGACATGGCGGTGCAGGCGCGGGTTGGGGGCGGTCTTCAACCGCACCTGGGTGATGACGCCGAGGCCGCCGAGAGAGACCCGGGCGGCGTTGAAGATATCGGTGTTGTGGGTCGCGTCGCAGTCGAGGATCTCGCCGCCCACCGTGGCCAGGCGCAGGGCGGTGATGTCGCCATGGATGGCCTTGAAGGCCGTCCCCGTGCCGTGGGTGCCGGTGCCGATGGCGCCCCCCAGGGACTGCTTGTTGATGTCGGGCAGGTTGGGCATGGCCCGGCCCCTGGCGGCCAGGGCGGGGCCGAGGGCGCCCAGGCGGGTGCCGGTCCAGACGACGGCCTCGTCTCCCTCCCAGCGGTCGATCCCGGCCACCTGGTCGAGGGTCATCAGCGTGCCGGAGGTGGGGACCAGGCCGGTGAAGGAGTGACCGGCGCCGACGGGGCGGATGGGGGCCGCGGCGGTCTTCAAGGTCTGGGCGACCTGCGCCTCGGTTTTCGGCGCGCTGCGGACGGCGGGATAGGCGCTCTCGATCCCCGACCAGTTGCGCCACAGCATCCGCCCTTGCGGATTGACGCTGGGGGGCGAAGCCGGCTCGGGCTTCTCGCGGGTGGCCAGGAAGACGCCCCCGGTCCCGGCGACGACCACGCCGGCGGCGCCGACCAGCAGGGCGTTGCGACGGCTGATCATGACCTGTCTCCTTCGTGGCCGGCGATGAAGGCGATCAGGGCCTTGAAGTCGTCGGGCGTGCAGGCGGCGCACTGGCCGCCGGCGGGCATGGCGCGGTAGCCCTGGACCACGTGGTCCAGCAGCACGGCCTCCCCCTGATGCCACCGGGGCCGCCAGGCCCGGGCGTCGTGGGTCAGGGGCGCGCCGGCGGCCGGGTTGGTGTGGCAGGTCTTGCAGGCGCCTTCGTAGAGGGAGGCGAGACGCGGGTCGGCGGGCGCCAGGCTGGCATAGTCGGCGGGCGGCCCGGCCGGCTTGGCGCAGGCGGTCAGGGCCAGCAGCGCGGCCGGCAGCAACAGGTGTCTCAAGCGTCCTCCCCCGGGGCGCGATGCCCTCTTTTCGAGAAGGGGGAGCTTAGACGCGACTCGGGGGCGGCGTCAGGGGGGGATGGCCGCCCGGGCCACAGTCAGCCTAACCTACCGATCGCCTCCACCACCTGGGCGGTCTTCTCGAGGATGACCATGTGGCCGGCCTCGGGGATGGAGACCAGTTCCGCGCCCTTGATCCCCTTCTTGAATCCGTGGGCGTAGAAGGGCGGGACCATGCGATCGGAGTCGCCCCAGACCACCACGGTCCTGGCCTTGATCCGGTACAGCCGCTGCGAGAGACCCCGCTCGGGGATCGGGAACAGGATGCGGCCGGCCATGCCCAACTGGCGGGCGTTGGTCACCAGATAGGTCTGCAGGAAGTTGGGGTCCTCGACATTGCGGCCGGCGGTCAGGATGGCCGCGCCCGCCGCGGCGTCGTGGAACAGGTACTGCGGCATCTCGTAGGGCATCAGCGAGAACATGTCGGCCACGGGATGGTCGTCGTTCCACATCCCCGCCGGACAGATCAGCCCCAGGCGGGTGACGTCGTTTGGCGCGATGGCGGCCATCTCGGCGGCGATCATGCCGCCCATGGAGTGGCCCACCAGGATCGGATTCTTCAGGCCCAGGGCCTCCACCACGTCCCAGGTGTGGAGGGTGAAATCCAGCATGTCGCGGATCTCGGCGCACTCGTCGCTGTCGCCATAGCCGGGGATCAGCGGGGCGTAGACGTGGTGCCTTTCAGCCAGGGCGTTGAGGAAGGGGTCCTCGGCCGTGACGCCGCCCGCGCCGTGCAGGAAGACGAGGTCGGGGCCCGAGCCCCCCTCCAGGTAGCGGACGGGGACGTGCTGGGTCTGAACGGTCTTGAGGTCCATGATCGCCTCCTTCACGCGTAGGTCTTGGCGAGTTCGGCGCTGGTGGGCGCCTCCTTCGGCAGGCGGCCGGCGGCGAGCCGCTTGTCGAGCGGGCTGGTCCAGAAGCGGTTGTCGTCGCCCCAGTCGGGGAACATGTTCCGCAGCTTGGGCATGACCTTCTCGGCGAACAGCTTGGTGGAATACATGCACTTGTCGGCGGGCATGTTGCCCACGTGCATCAGGCAGAAGATGTTGCCGACGTTCAGGCCCTTGATCAGTTCTTCCATCCGCTGACGGACGGTCTCCGGGGAGCCGGCGATGACATGGCCCTGCTCGGTCAGTTCCTTCCAGGTCAGCTGGGTGTAGCCGCCGCGCGGCGGGGCGTATTGCGACAGGGCCCCGGTCTGGATGGTCTTGATGGTCCGGTAGCCGGGCGCATCGGCGAAGCCCGGATAGACGTGCAGGCAGCGATTGTAGAAATAGCTGACGTGCTCGGCATAGAGTCGCTCGGCCTCCTCGTCGGTGTCGGCCACCAGGATGGTCTGGGCGAAGCCGGCGCGGTAGGGGCTCTTGTCCACCCCGCGCTCATCCACCCGCCGCCAGTAGCCGTCCATCAGGGCCTGGGCCCGCAGGTAGCCGGAGAAGCTGAGGTAGGAATACGAGTAGGTATTGTCGATGCAGAAGTCGTAGGTCTCCACCGAGCCGCCGCCGGGGATATGGACCGGCGGGTGGGGCGCATCCTGAATCGGGCGCGGCCAGATATTGACGTGCCGCAGCTTGTTGTAGCGGCCGTTCCAGGCGAAGGGCTCCCGCGTGGTCCAGGCCTTGATGATCAGGTCATGGGCCTCCTGGTACTTCTCCCGCGTCAGGGACGGGATCTGGCCGTAGCAGTAGTTGGTGTCCATGGAGGTCCCCACCGGGAACCCCGCCACCAGACGCCCGCCGGAGATGCAGTCCAGCATGGCGAACTCCTCGGCCACGCGGATCGGCGGATTGTACAGCGCGATGGAGTTGCCCAGGACCACGATGGCCGCGTCCTTGGTGCGCCGCGCCAAGCCTGCGGCGATGATGTTGGGGCTGGGCATGATGCCGTAGCCGTTCTGGTGGTGCTCGTTCACCCCGACGCCGTCGAACCCCAGGGTGTCGGCGTATTCCAGCAGGTCCATATAGGTGTTGTAGACCTCATGGCTCTTGGCCGGGTCGAACAGCTTCTGGTCGATATCGACCCAGACCGACCGGTTCTTCTCCCGGAAATCGTCCGGCAGATAGGGCCACGGCATCAGGTTGAACCAGGTGAACTTCAT
>NZ_JAUSLW010000029.1 GCF_030645195.1 Phenylobacterium sp.
CGGCGCGGCCCTGACCTCCAAGGTCATCGACGGCAACTTCCCCGACTATGTCCGGGTCATTCCCCGCGACAACGACCGGGTGATGATGGTGGACAACAAGCTGTTCGCCAAGGCCGTGGACCGGGTGGCCACCATCTCGGCGGAGAAGAGCCGCTCGGTGCGCATGGCCATCGAGCCCGGCCGGGTGATCCTCACCGTCCGTAACATGGAGGCCGGCCAGGCGGTGGAGGAGATCGAGGTCGACTATTCCGGCGAGGCCTTCGAGCTGTCCTTCAACGCCCGCTACCTGCTGGACGTCACCGACCAGATCGGCGCGGAGTTGGCCGAATTCCGCTTCGGCGGCCCCAACGACCCGGCGCTGGTCCTCGACCCCACAGACCCCGACGTCCGCTACGTCCTGATGCCGCTTAGGGTGTAGCCGGCGGCGGAGCCGCCGAGCACGGATGCTGGGCGCAGAACGCGGTGCGGGCGGCTTCCGAGCCCGCCTTGAGGCTCGCGGCGACGGAGGCCTGCATTCCGCGTAGTATCTCCGGCTGCCGGGCTGTGAAGGCGCGACCCGACGGCGAGGTCACGAAGGCGGCGATGTCGGTCAGTTCGGCCTCGCTGAAGGCGCTGGCGTAGGTGCGCGCCAGGTCGGTCTCGAAGGCCTCCCAGAACTTGGTGAAGCCGGCCCGCAGGGCCTCGATGCCGTCGTCGCGGGTCTTGTCCTCGACCCCCGGCCACTTGGCCTCCATCAGGGGCATCATCCCGACCTCGAACTGCACCCGACCCTGGCTCGACAGGTCCTGGGCCTGGACGATCTTCCGGGCCGTCTCCAGGGCCTGGGCCGAGGGCGCGCCAAACACATCGGACTTGGCGGTCAGCTTGGTGACCGGCGGAGCGGGCGGCAGGGTGAAGCGGATCGGGATGCGGATTTCGCCTCCGGCCACGGGTTTCCCATCCACCGTCTTGGGCGTCATCTTGAAGGTCTTGGCCAGGACCTGGGCGGCCGGTCCGAAGCCCAGCCCCACCGGGGCTTCGGATACCACCGAACACTTCTCCAGCAAGCCCTTGGCGCTGACCTCGCAGGCGACCAGCGCCCGGCCTTCGATCGACAGCATCTGGGCGAGCTTGGGGAAGTGCTCGGCGATGTCCGCGCCGCTGGGCTTTTCCAGCCAGTCGGGATTGACCACCTTCTGAGCCTGGGCGCCCGACGCGACGACCAGGGTCGCGGCCGCCACGATGCAACCAAGTGTCCGCATAGATCCCCCAAACACGCCTGTCGCGAGCTTAGCCATGGGGCTCGCGGCGCGCCATAGGCCTCAGCCTTCGCCCCCGCCGCCGAAACCCTGTAAGACCCCACCGTGACCCGCTCGGCCCTTACCCGCCTGACCCTGACCGACTTCCGCTCCTATGGCCGCGCCGAGCTGCCCCTGGACGGGCGGCCGGTGTTCCTGATCGGGCCCAATGGGGCGGGGAAGACCAATCTGCTGGAGGCCGTGTCCCTGCTTACCCCCGGCCGGGGCCTGCGCGGGGCGAGCCTGGCCGAGGTCGGGCGGCGGATGCCGGGCGAGACGCAAGGGCGCGCCTGGGCCGTGGCCGCCACCATCGAGCTGGACGGCGAGCCGGTGCGGCTGGGCACCGGCACGGAAGTCCCCGGCGCGGCGCGGCGCACGGTGCGGCTTGAGGGCGAGCCCGTGCCCCCCGGACGCCTGGCCGACCATCAGCGCCAGGTCTGGCTGACCCCGGCCCAGGACCGGTTGTTCCTGGAGGGCACCGGCGACCGCCGCCGGTTCTTCGACCGCCTGGTGTTTGCCGCCGAACCGGCCCACGCCGCCCACGCCACCGCCTACGAGAAATCCCAGCGCGAGCGCATGCGCCTGCTCACCGACGGCCCCGCCGACCCCGACTGGCTGAGCGCCCTGGAGGCCAGGCTGGCCGAGGCCGGCGCCCTGATGGCGGCCGCCCGCGCCAGAACACTGTCAGCCCTGCAAAGCGAGATCGACGAGCGTGGCGACCGCCCCTTCCCCCAGGCCCGGCTGAGCCTGACCGGCGCCTGGGAGCAGATGGCCCTGGAGGGGGTCGAAACCCCCGAGATCGAGGCCCGCCTGGCCCGGGCGCTGGCCGAGGCGCGCGAGCGCGACGCCGCGGCGGGACGGGCGCTCACCGGCCCGCACCGGGGCGATCTGGCGGTGATCCACGCCGAAAAGGACCGCCCGGCGGCGGAATGCTCCACCGGGGAGCAGAAAGCCCTGATTCTGAACCTGGTTTTGGGGCAGGCGGCGCGTCTTTCACGTGCAGAATCAGGACCAAACCCTATATTGTTGCTAGACGAAGTCGCAGCGCACCTGGACCGCCGCAGGCGGGCCGCATTGTTCGACGAGATCACGGCGCTCAAGCTCCAGGCCTTCCTCACCGGCACGGACGAGCACCTGTTCGAAGATTTGAAGGGCCGGGCCCAGGGCGTCCATGTGGATGGCTCCAGCCTGACGATTCTGGATACCGAATGACCGACGAAACGCAGATCCCCGACAACTCGCCCGAACTGGGCGAACACGCCGGCCAAGCCGAATACGGCGCGGAGTCCATCAAGGTCCTCAAGGGCCTGGACGCGGTGCGCAAACGCCCGGGCATGTACATCGGCGACACCGACGACGGGTCGGGCCTGCACCACATGGTCTATGAGGTGGTGGACAACGCCATCGACGAGACCCTGGCCGGCTGGGCCACCCGGGTCGAGGTGATCCTCAATCCCGACGGCTCGGTCACCGTCACCGACGACGGCCGCGGCATCCCCACCGACATCCACGAGGGCGAAGGCGTCTCGGCGGCCGAGGTCATCATGACCCAGCTGCACGCGGGCGGTAAATTCGACCAGAATTCCTACAAGGTCTCCGGCGGCCTGCACGGGGTGGGCGTCTCGGTGGTCAACGCGCTCTCGGACTGGCTGAAGCTGAAGATCTATCGCGGCGGCAAGGCCTACGAGATGGAGTTCCGCCGCGGCGACGCGGTCTCGCCCCTGATCGTCACCGGCGACGCGCCCCTGCGCGAAAACGGCGAATTCCTGTCGGGGACCGAGGTCACCTTCATGGCCTCGACCGACACCTTCGCCTTCATCGAGTTCGACCGGAAGACCCTTGAGCATCGCCTGCGCGAGCTGGCCTTCCTCAATTCCGGCGTCACCATCTGGCTGAAGGACAACCGCGAGGCCGAGCCCTACGAGGAGGTCCTGCATTACGAAGGCGGTATCGAGGCCTTCGTTCGCCACCTGGACAAGGCCAAGACCCCGATCCTGAAGGCGCCCATCGTGATCCGCGGCAAGCGCGAGAACGTCGAGCTGGACCTGTCGCTCTGGTGGAACGACGGCTATCACGAGAACGTCCTCTGCTTCACCAACAACATCCCGCAGCGGGACGGCGGCACCCACCTGGCCGCCTTCCGCTCGGCGCTGACCCGCATCATCACCGGCTATGCCGAGAGCTCCGGCGCCACCAAGCGCGAGAAGGTCTCGCTGTCGGGCGAGGACAGCCGCGAGGGCCTGACCTGCGTCCTGTCGGTCAAGGTGCCGGACCCGAAGTTCTCCAGCCAGACCAAGGAAAACCTGGTTTCCTCCGAGGTGCGCCCCGCCGTCGAGAGCCTGGTCTCCGAAGGCATCGGCCAGTGGTTCGAGGAGCACCCCGTCGAAGCCAAGCTGATCATCGCCAAGATCACCGAGGCCGCCGCCGCCCGCGAGGCGGCCCGCAAGGCCCGCGACCTGACCCGCCGCAAGACCGCGCTGGATATCTCCTCCCTGCCCGGCAAGCTCGCCGACTGCCAGGAGCGCGACCCCGCCAAGTCCGAGATCTTCCTGGTGGAGGGCGACTCCGCCGGCGGCTCGGCCAAGCAGGCCCGCAACCGTGAGAACCAGGCCGTCCTGCCCCTGCGCGGCAAGATCCTCAATGTCGAGCGCGCCCGCTTCGACCGCATGCTGGGCTCCGATCAGATCGGCACCCTGATCACGGCGCTCGGCGCCGGCATCGGCCGCGACGACTTCGATATCGAGAAGGTCCGCTACCACAAGATCGTCATCATGACCGACGCCGACGTCGACGGCGCCCACATCCGGACCCTGCTGCTCACCTTCTTCTACCGGCAGATGCCGCAGGTGATCGAGCGCGGCTACCTCTATATCGCCCAGCCGCCGCTCTATAAGGCCGCCAAGGGCAAGTCGATCACCTACCTCAAGGACGATCCGGCCCTGGAGACCTACCTGGTCAACGAAGGTCTGGAGGGCGCGACCCTGGACCTCTCCAACGGTGAGCGTCTGTTTGGCCAGGATCTGCTGGCCCTGATCCAGACATCCCGTTCGGCCAAGGCCAATATAGAACGCCTGTCGTCGCGGGCGCCCGCCTTCGCCATCGAACAGGCGGCCCTGGGCGGCCTGCTGGCCGAGGGCCGCAACATCGAGGCCGCCGCCAAGCGTCTGGACCTCTATGCCGAGGAAAGCGACGGCTCCTGGACCGGCGAGGCCGGCCCCGCCGGCGGTTTCGTCTTCAGCCGCGTCAAGCGCGGGGTCTCCGAGCGCGTCGTGCTGGATGATTTGCTGCTGCACGCCGCCGACGCCCGCCGCCTTGCCGAGCGCGCCGCGACCATGGCCGACACCTTCGCGGGCCCCGCGGTCTTCACCCGCAAGGACAAGGTCACCACGGTGCGCGGGCCCCTGGACCTGGTGGGCGCGATCATGGACGCCGGCCGCCGCGGCCTGGCCATCCAGCGCTACAAGGGCCTGGGGGAGATGAACCCCGAGCAGCTCTGGGAAACCACCCTGGACACCGACGCCCGCACCCTGCTGCAGGTGAGGGTCAACCACGCCGACGACGCCGACGACATGTTCACCCGCCTGATGGGCGATCTGGTGGAGCCGCGCCGCGAGTTCATCCAGGAGAACGCCCTGGACGCCGAGGTCGACGTCTAG
>NZ_JAUSLW010000031.1 GCF_030645195.1 Phenylobacterium sp.
CGCCGATCACACGCTCACGAAGATCAACTGACAGCGCCTTGCTCATAGGTGCCGGCCTCCGTCACCAGCACAGAGCTTGAATCAGAATCCGCGGTCCCTGGGAATCCCCAATGATTCAATCAGGTCGCAGAATGCTCTAGAGTGCTGATTTTTCAGGCTTTTGGAAGAAACACAGTCTGGAGCTCACCAGCGGGGTGGTCTGATTGCGCATAAGGTCCGAAACGTTCTCGTTTTGTTCTTGACGAACGCGGCCGTCCGTGAGATGTTCGCCCGCGTTCGTCACTGCGCAGGGCCAAGGTATGACCCTATACGGCGTGTCTGGTACGGAACCACAGACTGGATGAAGACCGGAGCGGTGGCTACGGGCGGCCACCTCGCGGATTCCGTAGAGAATCTCGCACGCCAGCATTTTCCTTCCACATCAGAACCTTCGGCGAAGCCGCGACGCTAGCTGAAGCTTTACATGTCGCAACCGGCGGCGCACATGTTCCCTGTTTGTTCAATTTGGGGGTGTCGATGAAATCCGCCGACGCGAGCTTTCATTTTCCGGTGCTGGGATTCACCACCGACCTGGAAATCTGGGGGTTTAGGGACTTGGACACCCTTACGAGGTGCGGTCCCCGCACGCTGAAGGAAGGTACGCAGACAGGCATGGAATTGATCGATGCGGCGGGAAACCGCTGGGTGGTTCGCTCGATTTGCCGAACAGGTCGTGCCGGTTCCTGGGTCTCTCTGTTGTTGCCGTTTGGGCCACGGCAATCGCGTATCGAGCAAGACCTTGAACCCCGGGAGAAGGTCTTACTCGAAGAGGTCCAGCGCCGCGCGTGCGCCGCCATGGAGGCCCACGCCGAGGACTACTCGGACGGCGATGAGGACGAGGACGAATTCAAAGCGCTTCTCGTCAAGGTGAAGAAGACCAGGAAGATCGCGGCGATCTATGACCTGCTTCAACCGGACACCTTCGAACCCCACTGAAGGGTCGGGTCGCCGAGCGCGCCAGCCTCCATGCCTTGCCAAATTTTGGCAAGGTAATATCCTACGTTCCATGACCACCATGAACATCTCCCTTCCCGAGGCGCTCAAGACCTTTGTCGACGAGCAGGTCGTGGGCAGGGGTTACAGCACCAGCAGCGAGTATGTTCGCGAGCTGATCCGGAGGGATCAGGATCGCCTGCATCTGCGCGGCCTTCTCCTCGATGGCGCATCGACGGCGCTCACGGCGCCCGTTGATCAAGCCTATTTTGACGGGCTTCGGCGCCGCGCTCGCGACCATACGGCGGGATGAGCGCCAAGCAGGTCGTCCCGAGAGAGAAGGCCCGGCAGGATGTTGAAGCCGCGGTCGACTACTATGCGGCGGAGGCTGGCGAGATGATCGCCTTGCGTTTCGTCGACGCTATCGAAGAGACCTACCGCGCGATCGGCCGTCGACCGGCGTTGGGCTCGCCGCGATACGGTCACGAGCTTGATCTTCCAGGTCTGCGCACCCGATCCCTGAAGCGCTTCCCCTACGTGGTATTCTACATCGAGCAGGAAGACTACTTGGATGTTTGGCGGGTGCTGCACGCTCACCGGGACATACCAGCGGGGCTGAGCGAGCCCCAGGGCTGAGACCCGGGGCTCTGCGGCGATCGATGCTCACTCACCCGTATTTACACGCCTCGGAAGTGAAGCCGTTGAGCCCCCAACGGATTTCCCGAGACTGCGAATCTGAGGGTCGGACGTTCGAATCGTTCCGGGCGCGACAAATTCTTCCTTGAAATCGCTAGGTTTTAGCCCTTCGCGCGGCCCTTGGGCGGGACGGTTTGCGCTCTGGTTTGCAGCCGGTTTGCAAATTCTGTTTCGGATGTGTTCTCAAACTGGGAAATCGCCCGGGTCGCCAGGCGCCGAGTTCGGGGCCTGGTGGGACTCGAGGCCCGTCCAGGAGCCGTTGTCGGCCATGGCGCGTCAGGTCGTAGGCTTCGTCGGTTAGGTGGGTTTGCGGCAAGCCCGACGGGCCGGCCTTGCGCCGAAGCCGGCTTCCGGCCGATGGTGAGGGATCGGATGGGGGAGAACATCATGCGGCTCGTCGGCCCGGGTCTCTGCGCGCTGGCCCTGCTGGGCGGCTGCGGCGCGCAAGCGCCCGCCGCCAAGGCCCCGCCGGCGCCCGCCGCGCCGGTCTCGGCCCTGCGCAATGCGCCGGAATTCGCCGGCTGCGCCTGGCGGGAGGTCAAGGGCGCCCGGCTGGCGATGCAGGCCTTCGCCTGCGGTCCCGACCACGGCGGGGTTCACATCGAGGCCGACGACAGCCTGCCCGGCTTCCGGCTGGTCTATGCCGGCGGCGAGAGCCGGATGGTGGTCCGCACCTTCGACAAGGCGGCCGGCGCGCCGCTGGAGGCCATCCTGCCCGCCGTGCGCGCCGCTTCGCCCGGCCCGTTCACCGCCGCCTGCGCCTTCGCGCCCGCCCAGGGCTATGACGCCAGGGGCAAGGACCGCTTCGTGTTCGAACCCACCGGCGCCGACAAGGCGGCCTGGGAGAAGAGCCTGGCCAGCGACGCGCCCATGGACCCGCCCTGCGGCCCGCTGGGGGTCTCCATCGCCGGCGACCGCTATTTCACCGTGCTGGCCGGCCATCCGCAGGTCGTCGTCTATGCCGACATGGGCAGCGAGATTCAGATCTTCGATCCCGCGACCCTGAGGGTGATCGCGCCCTGAGGTCGGTCAGCCGGTCAGGGCCCAGGCCGGGGCGCGCGCCGCCGGACTGTGGACGAAGGGCGCGATAGCCTCGACGTCCAGGCCGGTCTGCCGGGCGGCGCGTATCAGCTGTAGGAAGCGCTGCACGATGATCTGGCTGCCCTGGATGACCTCGGGCGCCTGCTGTCGGCTCATGGCCGACAGGTAGCCGCCGCGCACCCGGTCGGCCCAGCCCAGGGCCTTGTGGCGGGCGATCCGCCGACGGACAGTCTCGTGGGGCATGCCCAGGCGCTCGGCCAGTTCGGTGATGGTGGCCGGGCGGCGAAGCGCGTCGGGGGGCGGGCTGTCGGACCAGGCATAGGTCGCCGCCAGCTCGGGGTCGTAGGTGATGGCCTCGGCGTTGGCGACCACCAGGGCCGAGAAGATCACCGCGTCCAGGATCGAGCCGTAAGGCTCGACGCCGGCCTCCAGCACCCGCAGGATGAAGTCGTCCAGCAGGTCGGAAAGCCGGGCGGCCAGGGCGTCGTCCTCCATCGAAGGGCCGAGCGGGCCGGGGTCGAACTCGAAGTTCAGGCCCTTGAGGTCGGCCACCAGGGCGCGCAGGGCGGCCAGGCGTCCCCGGGCGCGTCCGACGTGGGGCCGGGCGGGGTCCTCGGCGATTCGCACCCCGGACTCGCCGGCCCGCGCCAGCAGGCCCGCGGCCTCCAGGGCGCCCACCTGGCGGCGGGTGGTCTCATAGGCCAGGTCCAGGGACTGGGCGATGGCGCGGACGCTGATCGCGCCAGGGGCGCCGGCCGCGCCGCGGTGCGAGGCCTGGGCGACGGCCAGATGGATCGCCGCGCGGGTGATGCTGCCCTCGTGGGTCAGGATGAGGCTGCGGCACTCGTCCAGCAGGAACTCCAGCACGCAGCGCAGGATCAGCCGGTTGCGCCGGTTGTTGGCCGAATCGGACAGATGAATCATGGCCAGCCTCCCCCAAGGCTTGGCCAGAACAACCGGGAAAGCGGGGCGCGGCAAGGCCGCGAACAATGATTTACAAAGCCGCTCGCGTGCGCCGCGCCGCGATTCCCGGCCAAGTGGCGCTAGAGCCTGTCGGTTTCAGATGCACTCATCTGAAACCTATAAACAGGCTCGCCCTCTTAGGTTTGGAGCGTGACCGGCGCCGGAACCGGTAACCTCCGGTGGAGGCCTCGCGGCGGCCGGGCGCGCCTCAGGCGGGGCGAGGCGCGAACATCCGCCGGAACCGCTCCACCACCACCGGCGCCAGGGCCGCCACCGTCCCCCCGGCGTCGGCGACCCAGTTCTGAACCGCCACCTCCAGGCTGGCCCCGCGCGTGAACTGGGTGATCGCCAGGGCCAGGGCGAAGAGCAGGTAGCCGATGGCGATCCGCCGGATCCGAGTGCGCGGCATGGCCGCCAGCCCGGCGCAGGCGGCGACATAGAAGGCCGCGAAGTGCTGCAGATAATGGGAATGCAGCAGCTTGGGCGTCAGCCAGCCCGGCGCGATCACCGCCAGGAAGATCGCCAGCAGGCAGAGGCCGAACCCCAGCCGGGCGAGGACGGCGAGGAGACCGGTGTCGGGGTAATAGGTTTCGGGAGTCTCGCTCACGCGGCGGCCGCCTTCACGCCGGCGGGCATGCGCGAGCGATGATAGGGTCGGTCGCCCAGCACGGTGGCGCGGTTCATGATCCGGCGATGGGGCAGGTAGTCATTGACCGCGTAGTGCTGGGTCACCCGGTTGTCCCAGAAGGCGATGGCGTTGTCCTTCCAGCGCCAGCGGACCAGGAACTCCGGCTTCTGGATGTGCTCGAACAGCATGTTCAGGATGGCGTCGCTCTCCTTGCGGCGCAGGCCCTTGATGCGGTCGGTGAAGCCGTAGTTGATGAACAGGCCGTCCTCGCCGGT
>NZ_JAUSLW010000038.1 GCF_030645195.1 Phenylobacterium sp.
GCCTTCCTCAAGGACTGGAGCAGCACCCAGTGGGAGGTGCTGAACCTGGTCTCCAGCGGGGACGTCGTGATCGCCGAGCGGGTGGACCGGACGGTGGTGGCGGGCAAGCCGGTGGACCTGCCCTGCTGCGGGGTCTTCGAGATGCGGGACGGCAAGATCGCGGTCTGGCGGGACTATTTCGACATGGGGACCTATGTCGCGGCCCTGAAGGCCTGAGGGCGGGTCCGCAGCAGGCGCTGGGCCAGCCACGCGGCGGCGGCGAGGTCGTAGGTGAGGCAGAAGGCCGGCCACCAGGGCGGGACGCCGGGATTGTCCACCAGGCGGGCGTGGACCAGGTCCAGGACGCCGTGGGCGGCCAGGGCGGCGGCGACCCACCAGAGGCTGGTCCGGAAACCCAGCACCGCCACGGCCGCGAAGGCGGCCAGGCCCAGGGTCTCGATCCCGAGCGCCGGGATGGACCCACCCATGACGGCGAAGAGGTCGTAATAGGAGGCGATCACCACCAGGACCACCGGATAGAAGGCCCGGTCGCGGTCGAGGCCAACCCCGGTGGCGAACGCGCCGACGCCGAGCCCCAGGGCCGCCCCCACCAGATATTCCATGTGCGTCGTTCCTCTAGAAGCCGAGGACAGCCTAGGGGGTGATGGGTCTGGCAGAAATGTCATAGAGATCGCCGATCTCGCCATGGGCTTTGTTCCTCCCACAGGCCGGAGGCCGGTTCGGGGGAGGTGGATCGCGGACGCAGGCCGCGAGACGGAGGGGGCTGGGGCGGTGGCGCGGCCCTAGCCCCCTCCACCGCTTCGCGGTCCCCCTCCCCCGATGGGGGAGGAATTGGAGCCGTTGTCACGGAGGGGCTCCGCCCCCTATGAAGCGGGACAACAGCAAAGGGAGCGCGCCAATGTTTTCGCACATCATGATCGGCACCAACGACCTGGCCCGGGCCAAGGGGTTCTATGACGCCCTGCTGGGGACGCTCGGCGTGCCGCCGGCGATGCAGGACGGGGAGCGGATCTTCTACATGACCCCCACCGGGGTGTTCTCGGTCTCCAAGCCGATCAATGGCGAGCCGGCCAGCGCCCCCAATGGCGGCACCATCGGGTTTGCCTGCAGCTCGCCCGAGCAGGCCGACGCCTGGCACGCCGCGGGCGTGGCGGCCGGCGGGACCAGCATCGAGGATCCCCCCGGCGAGCGGGCCGGCGGCATGGGCAAGCTCTACCTGGCCTATCTGCGCGATCCGGACGGCAACAAGCTCTGCGCCCTGCACCGCATGGGGTGAGGCGGGGGCGAGACGGAGGGGGCCTGGCGCCCTCCGTCTCCGACGCCGCGCAGCGATCCACCGGAGAGCGCCATGATCCCCTGGGAACACCTGGACACCGCCACGGTCCCCGACGGCGGCGGCGAGCTGAAGCTGATGCGGCGGGGCGGCGAATATTCGATCATGTCGGGATCGATCGAGCTGATGAACAGCCGGCTGAGCGGGTCGGAGCAGGCGCTCGCCACCCTGGTCTGCGACCGGCTGGGGGCCAAGGCCCACATCCTGATCGGCGGTTATGGCATGGGCTTCACCCTGCGCGCGGCGCTGGCGGTGCTGGGGCCGGCGGCCCGGGTCACGGTCGGCGAGCTGGTCCCGGCGGTGGTGGACTGGGCGCGCGGGCCGATGGCGCAGCTCACGGCCGGTTGCCTGGAGGACCCGCGGGTCTCGGTGGTGATCGGCGACGTGGGCGAGCTGATCGCGGCGGCCAACGGCGCCTATGACGCCATCGCGCTGGACGTGGACAACGGCCCCGAGGGGCTGAGCCGCAAGGCCAATGACGGCCTCTATGACCGGGCGGGCCTGGCGGCGGCGCGCAAGGCGCTCACGCCGGGCGGGATCCTGGCGGTGTGGTCCTCGGCCCCCAGCGCGGCCTTCAGCCAGCGCCTGCGGCGGGCGGGGTTCTCGGTGGAGGAGGTCAAGGTCCGGGCCGGCGGCGGCAAGCGCGGGGCGCGCCATGTGATCTGGCTGGCGACCCGTCCGGCCTAGGGTTGAGAGCGCGGGGCGATCGGGCGCGGGCATGGTAGGGTGGGCCATGACCTATCGCATTTCCGCCCGCTATCCCGGCCGCGGGGTGACCTTCACCCTGGCCACCGAAGAAGAAGCCCTCGCCAAGTGCGACGAGCTGGTCGCCGACGGGATCGACTTCGACATGACCGATTCCCAGGGCGCCCGCGTCGACGAGGTCGACCTCGAGGAGCGCATCGAGGCGCGCGGCGAGGGGTAGGCGGGGGCTTCCGCCCAACCACCGTCATCCCGGGAGACCCTCAACATTACAGCCCGTTAAGTACTGTTACTCGAATGTCATGCATGGATGTTCCGTAACTCTCTTAAATCTCTGTCATTACCTGGTATTCACAAGACTTTGCGAGGCCGCGCTCGTATTCCCTCAGTCATCGGCGGCGTGTCGCCGCCCACCACATTGAAGACCTTAGAGGGACCTCACCATGTTCAAGCTCACCGCCAAGATTTCCGCCGTCGCCGCCATCGCCCTGGCCGCCCTGCCCGCCCTGGCGCTCACCACCGCCGCCCACGCCGCCCCCATGACCCTGCAGGTGGGCGACCTCTCCACCGCCGCCGGGGTCGCGGCCTTCGAGCAGCGCCTGGACAGGCTGGCCACGAACGTCTGCGCCGCCCGGAGCCCCGCCACCGGGACCCGCATCGTCAAGACGCAGGGCTGCATCGAGGCCGTCCGCGCCGAGGCGATGGACAAGCTCTCCGCCGCCCAGCGCAGCCAGCTGGCCGCCTACGGCCGCTCGGAACTGGCCGCCCGCTAAGACCCTCGTCCTCCCCAGTCCTGGGGTCGAAGCCGGAAAAGCCCGCCCTCCCCGGCGGGCTTTTTTGCGTTTGGCGGTCCTACCGTCATGCGCCTAGCCTCGGACTCAGGAGGACGCCCCATGCCCGAGTTCCGCACCATCGACCTGCCCGACG
Source organism: Phenylobacterium sp. (assembly GCF_030645195.1). Lineage (GTDB taxonomy): Bacteria > Pseudomonadota > Alphaproteobacteria > Caulobacterales > Caulobacteraceae > Phenylobacterium. The sequence goes on from NZ_JAUSLW010000038.1 coordinate 2,963, forward strand.
TTCCCCTGCGCGCGGCGATGGAGGGATCGGGGCCCCTAGTGGTCCTGGTCCACGGCTTCCCGGAGAGCTGGTACAGCTGGCGCCACCAGATCGGACCGATCGCCGACGCCGGCTTCACCGCCTGCGCCATCGACGTGCGCGGCTATGGCGGCTCGGGCAAACCCCACGACATCGCCGCCTACGACATGGAGCACATGGTGGGCGACGTCGCCGCCCTCATCGAGCACCTGACGCCTGGGGAGAAGGCCATCCTGATCGGCCACGACTGGGGGGCGCCCATCGTCTGGAACTCCGCCCTGATCCGCCCCGACCGGGTGCGCGCGGTGGCGGGACTGTCGGTGCCCTATACGGGGATTCCCAAGACCAGCTTCATGGAGCTGGTGGACAAGGTCTTCACCCAGCGCGGCAAGTTCTTCTACCAGGCCTGGTTCCAGAACGTGGGGCCGGCCGAGGCGGAGCTGGAGGCCGATCCGGCCATGGCCATCCGCAAGTTCTACTACGCCATCAGCGGCGATGCGCCCGACGGGACCTGGCCCAACGACAAGGTCCACGGCCAGAGCCTGCTGGAGGGGCTGGTCGATCCCGATCCCTTCCCCGCCTGGCTGACCGACGAGGACATCGCCTATTACGCCGGCCAGTTCGCCGAGTCGGGGTTCCGGGGGCCGCTGAACCGCTACCGCAACCACCAGCGCGACTTCGAGTACCTGTCGAAGTTCGAGGGCCGCAAGATCGAGCAGCCCAGCCTGTTCATCGGCGGCGAGCGCGACCTGGTGCTCTCCATGCTGGGCCGGGGCAACCTGCTGGAGATCATGGGCGAGGAGATGACCGACCTGCGCGGCGCCGACATCCTGGAGGGCTGCGGCCACTGGACCCAGCAGGAACGGCCAGCCGAGGTGAACGAACGCCTGCTGGCCTGGCTGAAGGGGCTGTAGTCAGCGCACGCTGGCCAGGTACTGCTCGGCGATGGCGGCGTGCAGGGCCACGCCGTGGGCCATGGCGTCCTCGTCCATCAGCATGCGGTTGGAGTGGCAGGAGTGGGCGTGGGCGGGCTTCACCTGCGGCGGGGCGACGCCGAGGAAGACCATGCAGCCGGGCAGGCGCTGGAGGACGTAGGACCAGTCCTCGGCCCCCATGACCGGGCTTGGCATGTCGCGGAATCCCTTCTCGCCGAGCAGATCCTGGGCCACGGCCTTCACCCGGGCGACGAAGGCCGCGTCGTTCATGGTCACCGGATAGCCGGCGGTGATGGTCGCCTCACCCACCATCTCGTGGGCCTCGGCGATCTTGCTGACGATCCGATGGATGCCTTCGTGGGCGCGGGTGCGGGCGCGTTCGGAGAAGGAGCGCAGGGTGCCCAGCATGTGGGCGCTCTCGGGGATGACATTGTGGGTGGTGCCGGCCTCGATCTTGGCGATGGTCAGGACCACGGGGTCGAAGGCGTCGACGCGGCGGGCGACGAAGGCCTGCAGGGCCATGACGATCTCGGCGGCCACCGGGATCGGATCCCGCGCCAGGTGAGGCGTGGAGGCGTGGCCGCCCTGGCCCTTCAGGGTTATGGCCACCTGATCGGGCGAGGCCATGAAGGCGCCGGGCTTGGAGGCGATCACGCCGGACGGGATGTTGGGGCTGACATGGATGGCGAAGGCGGCGCTGGGCATGGGCGCCAGGTCCAGCAGGCCGTCCTCGATCATGTGGCGGGCGCCGAAGTCGCCCTCCTCCCCGGGCTGGAACATGAACTTCACCGTGCCGGCCAGGCGGTCGCGATGGGCGTGCATCAGGTGGACGGCCGAGACCAGCATGGCGGTGTGGGCGTCGTGGCCGCAGGCGTGCATGGCGCCGGGGACCTGGGACTGGAAGCTGAGGCCCGTGTCCTCCGCCATGGGCAGGGCGTCCATGTCGCCGCGCAGCAGGATGGTGGAGCCCTGCGGATCGCCCTTCAGGGTGACGATCAGGCCGGAATTGGAGGTTCCCTGGACGATCTCGACGTCGAGGCCCTGGAGGGCCGCCCGCACGGCCGCCGTGGTGCGGGGCAGGTCCAGGCCCAGTTCCGGGTGCTGGTGCAGGTCGCGCCGCAAGGCCACGGTCCTGGACTGCAGGGCGCGGGCGTCTTCGAGCCAGGGGGTGGTCATGGCGGGTCTCCGGACAGGAACAGCCGTCAGGCTGGCACAGACTTTCCCGCGGCGCACCCCGCCGATTTCCAATCCGTCCCGCCTGGGTCAGGATGGGCGACCGCCCTGAGGGAGCCGCCATGCCCGCCCTGACCACGATCGAAGAGCTGGAGGCCCTCTACGGCGCCCCCAACGCCGCCTCCACCCTGAAGGAGCGCGACCGGCTGATCCCGGAATACGCCGCCCTGATCGCCGCCTCTCCCTTCGCGGCCCTGGCCACGGTGGGACCCGAGGGGCTGGACTGCTCGCCGCGCGGCGACGCCGGCGAGGTGGTGCGGATCGCCGACGACCGCACCCTGCTGCTGCCCGACCGGCGGGGGAACAACCGGGCCGATTCCCTGCGCAATATCGTGCGCGACCCCCGCGTGGCCCTGCTGTTCCTGATCCCCGGCTCAGGCTCGACCCTGAGGGTGAACGGGCGGGCGGAGCTGCGCACCGACGCCGATTTGCTGGAGGGGTTCCGCATGGAGGGCAAGCTGCCCCGCTGCGTGGTGGTGATCACCGTCGAGACGGTGTTCTTCCAGTGCGCCCGGGCGGTGATCCGGGCCGACCTCTGGAATCCGGAGAAGCACGTCGATCCGGCGCGGTTGCCGAGCGCGGGACAGATGCTCAGCGCGGCGAGTTCCGGCGCGCAGGGCGGGGACCAGTACGACGCCGAGTGGCCCGCCCGTGCGGCGGCCAGCATGTGGTGAGGCCCCAAGGTGCGGCGCCGCCAGGATGGTCTGCTACGCCCTCATGAGGCGCCTTCTCCCCTTGCGGGAGAAGGTGGCCCTGCGGAGCAGGGTCGGATGAGGGGTCGATAAACCTATCGGGTCAGGGCGTTGCACGACACGCGGAGAGAGGAGTGCGACCCCTCATCCGTCGGGCCTTCGCCCGACACCTTCTCCCGCAAGGGGAGAAGGATTGGAGCGCGGCGGGCCTAGGTGGGTCCAAGCTCCCTGGTTCCGATCAGTCCCCCGCCTGCACCATGGCGAAGGTCTTCGCCCCCATCGCCAAGAGCCTCGGATCGTTCACCCGTCCGGCGTCCACCAGGACCACGGCGTAGTTCACCGCCCAGCCGGCGGCGCGGGCCCAGGTGGCCTCGGAGGCGTCATAGGCGACCATGGCGGCGTGGCGAGACTCCATGTCCGGCAGCAGCATCCAGAGGCTCGAGAGGTCGGTGGCGCGGTCGCCCTGGCACATGTCGCCCCAGTCGATGATGGCGGTGAGACGGCCCTTCTCCGAGAGCACGTTGCGGGCGTGGGGATCGCCGTGCAGCCAGGTGGGCTCCACGTCGATGGGGGCCGCGAGCGCGCGCTCCCAGACCGCACGGATGCGCGGGGTGATGAAGTCCGTCTCCGCCGCCAGCCGGGCGAAGCGGGGGGCGAGATAGTCCGCCCGCTCGGCCAAGGGCACGCCGCGATGTGGATTGCGCGGGGTCCGGGGGTGCTGCGGGGGCTGATGCAGGGCCTTCAGGAAGCCCGCCAGCACCGGGGCCTGGTCAGCCCGGAGAGGATCGAGGTCGGCCGGGCCGCCGGGCATCCAGGGCAGGATGCTCCAGGGCCAGGGATAGCCGCGGCCGGGGCCCCCACGCCACAGCGGGGCGGGAACCGGCAGGGGCAGGCGCTCGGCCAGGGTCGGCAGCCAGCGTTGCTCGTTCCGCAGCAGCTCGACCGCGACGAGGCGGCGCGGCATCCGCACCGCCATGTCGTCGCCCAGACGGAACATGTCGTTGTCCCAGCCGGAGGCCAGGTGCTCGATGGGCAGGTGGGCGAACTCGCCATGCTGATCGGCCAGCAGGGC
>NZ_JAUSLW010000041.1 GCF_030645195.1 Phenylobacterium sp.
CGCTCTACAGCCTGATGTTCGATCCCGCCGCCCTGGCCGATCCCGAGGTGGCCGCGGCCCGCGACCGCGCCTTCGCCGTCATCGAGACCGCCATCGCCGAGTCCCCCAACCAGCAGGAGCGGGACCCCGACCTGATCCACAAGGTGGCCCTGGCGGTCTGGGCCTGCGGCCATGGCGCGGCCTCGATGATGCTGGCCGACCCCGCCGACACCGAGGGCGGGTTGATGGAGGACGTGATCCAGGGCCTGGAGGCCCTGTTCCGCCGGCGCTGAGATGCGGCGACGAGTCAGCGGTCCGTCGCGGCCCGATCGCGTAGGTACTTGCCGGAGACGTAGGTCTCAAGGCCCTTGCCCGCATCCAGTTCGAAGTGCTCGCGGTACGCGTTCGGGCCGGCGAACTCGTAGGTGTAGCGGGCGCGCCAGCCGGCAGGGACGTTCTCCAGGTGCTCCGAGACCATGACGACCCAGCGGTCTCGGCTGCGGTCCAGGTCTTGGGCGTAGGTGGAGACGAATCCGAGGCTGTCGAACTGCCGCAGCATGAGGCGCTTGCGGGCGGTGTCGTAACTCCAGACGTCCAGACTCGTATGGACCTCGCCGGTCTTGTTCCTGTCCTGCGGGGGATAGACCGAGCGCCCCTCGACCATGATGAAGTGGCCGGCCTGGATACGCGTGGCGTGCCGGGTCGAGGCCGATGTTCCGGGCTGGCCTTCGCCGACTCCCGTCCAGTCTCCCACCAGGGCGGCGACGGGCGCGAGGCGGTCGGTGGGCGGCGCCTGGGCGTGGGCTGGCGCGGCCAGGCAGGCCAGGGCGAAAAGAAGCGTGCGGGCGATGGCTTTCATGGGGCCTCCAATCCGAGGAGCCTAGAGCGTGACAGCCTGAAGCGGGTGTCGGTTCCGGCGCCCGTCACGCTCTAAACCTAAGACGACGAGCCTGGTCCGGGGCGTCGTCCGCTCCAACCCGCCCGACACGACCAGGGGGGCCAGGGCCGGGGCGCCGAACGCGTGGCTGACGAAGGCGGGCGTCATGTCGCGAGTTTAGCAGGGGAACGGCGATAGGGCAGCGCGAGGCATGAGCGTGCGCGAAAGCCACACATAGCGCAGCTTCGTTGCGCCCCGGTTGTGAAATGCGGAATCGCCGTCTAGACATGACGCCGTTCCGCGAACCTGTTCGCGCGCTTCAACGACCTGAGACGATGACCAATCTGTTTGGCCAGATGCCGTGCGGCAATGAGCTCTACCGGGCTCCGACGCCGCTTACGTGCTCCTCGCCAGACCCATCGACCCTCTCAGAAATCGAAGCCCGCCATGTCCGCCGTCATCACCGTCAAGTCGCTCTCCAAGGCCTACCGCTACGCTAGGCGGCGCGGCGGCTTCTTCGAGGCCTTCTCCCCCGAACATGTGATCGTTGAGGCTGTGGCCGGCGTCGATTTCGAGATCGGGGCGGGGGAGCGGGTGGCCATCATTGGTCCCAATGGCGCGGGCAAGTCCACGACCCTGAAGATGCTGTCGGGCATACTGGAGCCGTCCTCGGGCGAGGCCAGCGTGCTGGGCCTGACACCCTGGAAGCAGCGCAAGGCGCTCGCCTACAAGATCGGCGTGGTGTTTGGCCAACGCTCCCAGCTCTGGGGCGAACTGCCCGCCCGCGAGAGCTTCGCCCTGCTGCGTCACATCTATGACCAGGAGGCCGCGCCCTTCGCCAAGCGGCTGGGCGAGCTGACCGAACGGTTCGCGCTCGCCGACCTGCTGGACCAGCCGGTCCACCGCATGTCGCTGGGCCAGCGGATGAGGTGTGAGATCACCGCCAGCCTGCTGCACGGGCCGAACCTGCTGTTCCTGGACGAGCCCACCATCGGCCTGGACGTGACGGCCAAGGCCGCCATCCGCGACTTCATCCGCGAGCATGCCCGCGACCATGGCCAGACCGTGCTGCTCACCAGCCATGACACCCGCGACATCGAGCTGGTCTGCGACCGGGTCATCGTCGTCAACCAGGGGCGTATCGTGGTGGACCAGCCCACCGACCAGCTCCGCCGCCGGTTCCTGGGGCGCAAGATCATCACCTTCCAGTCGGCGGGGCAGGGGGTTTCCCTGGACCTGCCCGGGGTGACGCGGCGGGCCTCGGAGGCCCACGCCACCATCCTGGAGGTGGACACCCGCCTGACCCGCGTGGAGCAGGTGATCGCCGCGGCCCTGGCCGACGGCGGCATCGAGGACGTCACCATCGAGGATCCCCCCATGGAGGAGGTGATCGCCGAAATCTACGCCTCGACCCATGCGGCGTGACCTGACCGCCGCGGCCCAGGCCCTGCGGATCGGGGCGGGCCAGGGCCTGGCCGGCTGGACCGTGCTGGCCGGGCGCTGCCTGTTCTACGTCCTGATCATGACCGTGCTCTCGGCCCTGTGGGACAAGGTGGCCGCCGAGCCCGTGGCCGGCGCCATTCCCCTGCCGAAGGGGGACCTGGTGCTCTACGTCCTGGCGACGGAGTGGATCACCCTGGCCCTGCCCTCCGTCCATCTGAGGTTCGAGGACGACATCCGCTCCGGCGGCCTGGAGCCGCACCTGCTGCGGCCCAAGTTCTACCTGCTGCAGAGCCTGGCCCAGAGCCTGGGCGGAACCCTGGTGCGCTTGGCCGCCCTGGGGGTCACCGCCGTGGCCTGGCTGGCGGCCACGGGGCGGGCGGGACCTCCGCCGGCGGCCTATCCCTATCTGGCGGTGCTGGGGGTGCTGGCGGTGACGGTAGGCATGCTGCTCTACGCCACGGCCGGGCTCTGCGCCTTCTGGGCGCGGAGGATCCTGCCCTTCCAGCTGGTGATCCAGAAGCTGATGTTCCTGCTGGGCGGGCTCTTCGCCCCCATCAGCCTCTATCCCGACTGGCTGCGGAAGATCGGCGAGGTCACCCCCTTCGCCGCCCACCTTTACTGGGCCGGCATCCAGGCCCTGCACCCGTCGGGGACGATGTTCCTGAAGGCGGCGGCCTGGCAGGTGCTGTGGATCGCGCTGCTGTCCTTGCTCTGCGTCGCCCTGTGGCGGGCGGGCCTGGCCAAGGTGTTGCGGGAGGGCGGGGTATGATCGGCTCGCTGCGCCTCTATGCCGCCCAGTCGGCGGCGGCGATCCGCACCTCCTTCTCCGACCGCGGCAACTTCGCGATCCAGGTGGGCGGCATGCTGCTGAACGACGTCTTCTTCCTGACCTTGTGGGTGCTGTTCTTCGCCGGCTTCCGGTCGATCGGCGGCTGGGGGCTGTCGGACATGGCCCTGCTGTTCGGGCTGACCATGTCCGTGGTGGGCGTCTCCGGGGTCTTCTTCGGCGGCTATCGCGACATGGCCGCCACCCTGCTGCGCGGGGAGCTGGACGCCCTGCTGACCCAGCCCAAGGGCCTGATCTCGCGCCTGCTGGTCCGGGAGAGCATCGCCACGGCCTGGGGCGACCTGGCCGGCGCGGTCTTCGTGCTGGCGGTGTTCGCCAAGCTGTCCTGGTCGGACCTGCCCGTCTTGCTGCTGGGGATCGCCGCGGGGACGACCGTCTATGTCAGCGCCGCCATCAGCTTCGCCAGCCTGGCCTTCTGGGCCGCCGGGGCCCGCAGCTTCGCCCGCGACCTGACCGACTTCACCCTGCTGTTCTCCAGCTATCCGGGCTCGATCTATCAGGGGGCTGTGAAGGCCATCGCCTTCACCATCCTGCCGGCCGGCTTCGTGGTCCTGGCGCCCATGGGGATGGTGCGCCATCCCAGCGGTGAAACCCTGGGCCTGGTGGCCTTCGGGGCCGTCCTCCACGCCGGGATCGCCGCGGCCCTGTTCAATCTCGGCCTGGCCCGCTATCGGCGCGGCGCCTCGCCCTCGATGTGAGATTTGCTTGATTTCGAGGCCGAAGCCCGTTGGTTAGGCCCATGAACCGCAAGCCGAGGATCACGGTCGCGGGCGCGGGCGCGCTCGGCCTGACCACAGCGCTCGCCCTGGCCGACGCCGGGGCGCAGGTGGCGGTCTATGATCCGTCGCCGGAAGGAACCAACGCCTCGGCGGTGGCCGCCGGCATGCTGGCGCCGGTGTTCGAGGCGGTGCTGGACGCCGCCGCCGCGCCCCACTTCAGCCTGTTGCTGGCCGCCCGCGACCTGTGGCCGGCCCTGGAGGCCCGTATCGGCATCACCGTCGACCGCGCCGGCGCCCTGGCGGTGGGGGAGGCCGACTTCCTGCATCGGGTCGACGCCGGGGTCCGCAGGCTTGGCCTGCACCCCACGGAGATGCCGCGACAGGCCATGGTGGACCTGGCGCCGGGCCTGGCGCCCGACTGGGGCCACGGCCTGCTGACCCGCGAGGACTGGCGGATCGACGCGGCGGCGACGCTGGCGGCCCTGCGCGCAGCGGGAGAGGCCGCCGGCGTCACCTTCCACCCCCGCGCCGCCGACGGCTTCGAGGGCGGCGAGCGGCTGGTGATCGCCACCGGTATGGGCCGCGAGCTCGGCGTGATCGCGCCGTCCCTGGCGCGGCTATCCCCCATCAAGGGGCACATCCTGCGGGTCGCAGGTCCGGCCTATGACGGCGTGGTGGTGCGGGGCGAGGGCGCCTATGTCACCGCCGACGCCGGGGGCATGACGCTCGGCGCCACCATGCAGGCCGGCGCCGAGGACCTGGCGGTCGAGCCCGATCGGGTGGCCGCCCTGATGGCGGCTGGAGCCAAGCTGTTCCCCGCGGTGGCCGGCGCCCAGGTCGTCACCCGGACCGGGGTCCGGGCCGCCACCCCCGACGGCCTGCCCATGGTGGGCCGCGGCCGCCACCACGGGGTCCTGCTGGCGGTCGGTGCGCGGCGCAATGGCTGGCTGCTGGCGCCCCTGGTGGCCAGGATCATCACCGCTTGCGTGACGGAGGGGGATGTTGGCCCCTATGCCGCCCGCCTCGATCCGGGGCGGTTCGGCAATATCTAGAGAGGGCTCATGAGCGGCTTCTGGCTGAGCGACGAGCAGCAGGCGATCTTCGACAGCGTCGCCCGGGTCTGCGCCGACTTCGACGCCGAGTACTGGCGGCGCACCGACGACACCGGCGAGTTCCCGGAGGCCTTCGTGGCCGCCATGGCCGCGGGCGGCTGGCTGGGGACGGCCATGCCGACGGAGCTGGGCGGGGCGGGCCTGGGCCTCACCGAGGCGGCGATCATGATGCAGGCCGTGGCCCAGTCCGGGGCGGGGTTCTCCGGCGCCAGCGCCCTGCACCTGAACATCTTCGGCCCCATGCCCATCGCCAAGTTCGGCTCCGAGGCCCTGAAGGCCAGCGCCATTCCCCGGCTGATCTCGGGCGAGGACAAGATCTGCATCGGCATCACCGAGCCCGACTCCGGCCTCGACACCACCAGCCTCACGACGCGCGCCGTGCGCACCGACGACGGCTATGTGATCACGGGCCGCAAGGTGTGGACGACCATGGCCCAGCGGGCCAACAAGATCCTGATCATCGCCCGGACCACGCCCAAGGATCAGGTGCGCAAGGCCACCGAGGGCTTAAGTCTATTCTACACCGACTTCGACCGCGCCAAGATCTCGGCCACGGTGATCCCGAAGATGGGCCGCAAGGCGGTGGAGTCCAACAGCGTCTTCATCGACGCCCTGGAGGTCCCGGCCGGCGACCTGATCGGCGAGGAGGGGCGCGGCTTCTACTATCTGCTGGAGGGGCTGAACCCCGAACGAGTGCTGTTCGGCGCCGAGGCCGTGGGCCTGGGCCGGGCGGCGCTGGCCAAGGCGGCGACCTATGCCAAGGAGCGGATCGTTTTCGGCCGGCCCATCGGCCAGAACCAGGGGGTGGCCCACCCGCTGGCGCGCTCCTGGGCCGAGCTGGAGGCCGCCAACCTGATGGCCTTCAAGGCCGCGGCCCTCTACGACGCCGGCCGCGACTGCGGGGCCGAGGCCAACGCCGCCAAGTACCTGGGCGGCGAGGCGGGCTTCAACGCCTGCGAGGCCGCGGTCCTGGCCCACGGCGGCATGGGCTACGCCAAGGAATACGACGTCGAACGCTACTTCCGCGAGGTGATGATCGCCCGCATCGCCCCCATCAGCCGCGAGATGGTGCTCAACTACATCGCCGAGCGCGTGCTGGGCCTGCCCAAGAGCTACTGAACAGGCCCAACTCGCTCAGTTCCCCAGGTCGAACCGGATCGGGATGCGCACGATGGCGCCGTCCACCGGCTGGCCGTCGCGGGTCTGGGGGCTCATGCGGAAATAGGCCGCGAGCTTGAGCGCCGCCTGGCCGAAGCCGGCGTTGTCGGGGCTCTCGCCGATCACCTGGCAGGCGCTGACGGCGCCGTCGCCGCCCACCAGGCAGGCCAGGGTCGCGCCGCCCTCGATGTTCCGGCGCATGGCGCTCTCCGGATAGAAGCGGGCGAACTCCCGGGCGCCCGGCTTGCGCAGCCAGGTCGGCGAGGTGATCACCGGCGGCGGCGCCGGCAGGTCGATGACCTTCGGCGGCGCCACGGTCTGGGCGATCGTCGTGGGCGGCGGCCCGGTCTCGATCACCGTGGGCGGGGTGGGCGGCGCGGAGATCGTGGCCTCGGGCGTCACGTCGGGGCGGGGGGTTTCGTGCAGATTGATCTCGGGCTTGGTCTCGACGACCGGCTTGGCGGGCGGGGTGTAGATCTCCACCTTGAAGCCCGGATCGGGGGCGACGACCGCCGGCTCCGGCGGGGCCTGGAACCGCTGGACCGCCAGGTAGGCCGCCAG
>NZ_JAUSLW010000119.1 GCF_030645195.1 Phenylobacterium sp.
GCCCCGGTTCCAGAGGATGTCGAAGCGCTGAAGGCGGCGCTGGCGACCATGCAGGCCGAGTTGGATGCGGCGCATGCCGATCGTGATCTGGCGCGCGCCGATGCAGCCGTCGCCATCGCCGAAGCCGCCGCGGCCAAGGCCGAGCGCGCCGACGACCAGGCGCTGATCGCCCATCTGAAGCTGCAGATCGCCAAGCTCAAGCGCGAGCGGTTCGGGACGTCTTCTGAGCGGTCCAGCCGGTTGCTTGATCAGCTGGAGCTGCAGCTGGAGGAGCTGGAGGCCTCGGCCACGCAGGACGAGCTTGCCGCCGAGCGGGCCGCCGCCCAGGCCACGACCACGGTGAAGGCGTTCACCCGCAAGACACCCTCGCGCCAGCCCTTCCCAGAGCATCTGCCGCGCGAGCGGGTGGTGATCGAGGCGCCCAAGACCTGCGCCTGCTGCGGCGGCGCGCGCCTGCGCAAGCTCGGCGAGGACCTCACCGAGACCCTTGAGGTGATCCCACGCCAGTGGAAGGTGATCCAGACTGTCCGTGAGAAGGTCTCGTGCCGGGATTGTGAGACCATCGCCCAGGCCCCGGCGCCCTTCCATGTCCTGCCCCGCGGCTGGGCCGGCCCCAGCCTGCTGGCCATGATCGTTTTCGAGAAGTTCGGGCAGCATCAGCCGCTTAACCGCCAGGCCGAGCGCTATGCCCGTGAGGGCGTGCCGCTGAGCCTGTCGACCCTGGCCGACCAGGTGGGCGGGGTGGCCACGGTCCTGGCGCCGCTGGTGGAGCGCATCGAAGCCCACGTCCTGACCGCCGAGCGCCTGCACGGCGATGATACGACCGTCCCCGTCCTGGCCAAGGGCCAGACCGATGTGGGCCGATTATGGACCTATGTGCGCGATGACGCCCCGTTCGGCGGATCCTCCCCGCCCGCGGCGATCTTCCACTACTCGCGCGACCGCAAGGGCGTGCATCCCCAGACCCACCTGAGGGCTTGGAGCGGCGTCCTGCAGGCCGACGCCTATGGCGGCTACGCCGAGCTCTACAAGCCAGACCGATACCCCAGTCCGATCCTGGAGGCGGGCTGTTGGGCCCACGGGCGTCGCAAGTTCTTCGAGCTGGCCGACATCGAGACCGCCGAGCGCAAGAAGGCGCGCGGCGAGAAGCCCAAGGCTGTCTACCCCAAGGCCCTGGAGGCGGTGCGCCTAATTGACGGCCTGTTCGCCGTCGAGCGGCAGATCAATGGCGCAAGCCCCGAGGCTCGTCTGGCCCTACGCCGCGAGCAAAGCGCCCCGATTGTCGCCGAGCTCAACGCCTGGATGGACGAGGCCCGCCAGACGCTGACCAGCAGCCATCACATCGTCAAGGCGATCAACTATCTGAAGCGCCGCTGGCCCTCGTTTATCCGCTTCCTCGACGACGGCCGGATCTGCCTCTCCAACAACGCTGCTGAGCGGGCCCTGCGCGGCATCGCCCTGGGGCGCAAGTCCTGGCTGTTCGCAGGCTCCGACCGTGGTGGCCAGCGCGCGGCGGCCATGTACAGCCTCATCGCCACCGCCAAGCTCAACGACGTCGATCCTCAGGCCTGGCTGGCCGACGTGCTCGCCCGCATCAACGACCTGCCCGCCAGTCGTCTCGATGAGCTCCTGCCGTGGAACTGGGACCCGGCCCAGGCGCGCGCCAAAACGGCGGCATGACCGCAGACCAGAAGATCGTTCGCCTCAAGATCGTCCTCGACGATGTCGAGCCCACGGTTGAGCGCTGGATCATCGTCCCGCTCAAGATCCGCCTGGATCGCCTGCATGAGGTGCTGCAGGCCGCCATGGGATGGACCAACAGCCACCTGTGGGAGATCCGCATCCGCGATCTCGGATGGGGGCCGGCCGATCCGGACAATCTGTTCGGGGATGGTCCCTTCGACGCCCGCAAGACGACGTTCCAGCAGGCTCTGGCGCAGACCGGCGCCAAGCGGTTCACCTACCTCTATGACTTCGGAGATGGTTGGAGTCACACGGTCAAGCTCGATCGGTTCGAAACCCTTCCCGCCGGCATCGACGCAACCTTCCTGGTCTACGCCAAGGGCCCCTGTCCGCCGGGAGACTGCGGCGGGCCGTTTGGCTACGCCGAACTCCTGGATGCCTACGGCGACCCCGCTCACGAGGGCCATCATGCCGCCCTCGAGATCCTTGGGCCGAGGTTCAATCCGGCGGCCGACACCACCACCGACCGATATGACGCCGTCCACCGACTGGTCGGACGCTGGATCAGGAAACCACGTAAGCCGCGCTAACCGCGGCCCTCACCGGATGGCTTCTTCGCAAGCTTAGATCTCGGCCAATTTCGCGCGGGCGCGACCGTCCAAACGCAAAAAACCCCGCGCGAGCGGGGCTTTAAGAAATCTTTGGGTGCGGGACAGGATTTGAACCTGTGACCTTCAGGTTATGAGCCTGACGAGCTACCGGGCTGCTCCACCCCGCGGCAAAGCTAGAAAATCGTAATTGAAGGGTTATTGGACATATCCGTTTGGTAGACCTGGCGGCGACCTACTCTCCCGTGCCTTAAGACAAAGTACCATCGGCCCAGAGAGGCTTAACGACCGAGTTCGGAATGGGATCGGGTGGGGACCTCTCGGCAAAAC
>NZ_JAUSLW010000045.1 GCF_030645195.1 Phenylobacterium sp.
GCGCGAGTTCTCCCCGATGATCATGCCCTGGTAGGTCTTTTCGCCGCCGCCCACGAACATGAAGCCGCGGTCCTCCAGGTTCCACAAGGCGAAGTCCGTCGTCTCGCCGTCGGAGTTGGAGACCAGCACGCCCTTGCGGCCCGCGTCGATGGCGCCCTTGTAGGGCTCGTAGTGGCTGAACACGCGGTTCAGTACGCCCGAACCGCGGGTGTCGGTGAGGAACTCGCCCTGGTAGCCGATTAGCGAGCGTGACGGGCTCATCAGGCTGATGCGGGTCTTGCCAGCGCCGGACGGGCCCATGTCCTTGAGCTCGGCGCGGCGGGCCGAAAGCTTTTCGATGACGATGCCGGTGAACTCGTCGTCGACGTCGATCATGACGTCCTCGATCGGCTCCAGGCGATCGCCCGTCTCCGGGTCGGTTTGGAACACCACGCGGGGACGGCTGATCGACAGTTCGAAGCCCTCGCGTCGCATGCTCTCGATCAGCACGCCCAGCTGAAGTTCGCCACGGCCGGCGACTTCATAGGCGTCCTTGTCGGAGGTCTCGGTCACCCGGATGGCGACGTTGGACTGGGCTTCCTTCAGCAGGCGCGCGGCGATCACGCGGCTCTGCACCTTGTCGCCTTCACGGCCGGCCAACGGGCTGTTGTTCACCGAGACGGTCATGGAGATGGTCGGCGGGTCGATGGGCTGGGCCGGCAGGGCCTCGGTGACCTCCATGGCGCACAGGGTGTCGGCCACGGTGGCCTTGGACAGACCCGCGATGGCGACGATGTCGCCGGCCTCGGCGTCCTCGATCGGCTGGCGCTTCAGGCCGCGGAAGGCCAGCACCTTGGTGATGCGGCCGCGCTCGACTTCCTTGCCGTCCAGCGACAGGGCGTGGATCGCCATGCCAGGCGTGGCCTTGCCCGATTGGATGCGGCCGGTCAGCAGGCGGCCCAGGAACGGGTCGTTCTCGATCAGCACCGACAGGATCTGGAAGGGCTTTTCCTTGTTCTCGACCACGGCCGGCTCGGGCACGTGGCGCACGATCAGGTCGAACAGGGGCGCCAGGTTGTCGTTGGGCTTGGCCATGTCCAGCGTCGCCCAGCCGTTCTTGCCGGAGGCGTAGATGTGCGGGAAATCCAGCTGCTCGTCCGTCGCGCCCATGGCGGCGAACAGGTCGAAGGCGTCGTTCAGGATGCGGTCGGGATCGGCGTGCGGCCGGTCGACCTTGTTGAGGCAGAGGATCGGCTTCAGGCCCATCTTCAGGGCCTTGCCCAGGACGAACTTGGTCTGGGGCATGACGCCCTCTTCGGCGTCCACCAGGATGACGCAGCCATCCACCATGCCGAGGATCCGCTCCACCTCGCCGCCGAAGTCGGCGTGGCCGGGCGTGTCGATGATGTTGATGCGGGTGTCGCCCGCCTCGCCATGCCAAAGCACGCTGGTGCACTTGGCCAGGATGGTGATCCCGCGCTCGCGCTCCTGGTCGTTGGAGTCCATGGCGCGCTCGACCGTCGCCTCATTGGCGCGGAAAACCCCGGACTGGGCGAGCAGCTGGTCCACCAGCGTGGTCTTGCCGTGGTCGACGTGGGCGATGATAGCGATGTTGCGGAGCGACATTTAATTCTTATCTCGGGAGGGGCGCGCGCCTGGGAAGGGCGCGCGCTTGTAAGCGAGTGAGGGGCCTTTCACCAGCGCAATCTCGTCGCGGCGGTCGACCCTGCGGTTAAGTTGTTGTGCGATGCAGCACAGCCTAAGTCGGCCGTGGCGCCCAAACATCCTTCTGATATTACGATATATTTAGGGTGACGGACGAAAAAATCCAGCGCGATCGAACATTTAGCCTTGAACTTTTGTGCGCCGCACTGTACCTGTCTTTCTGTGAGGCGGCCTTGCCGCCTCTGCCCTTCCTGGGCGTTTCCTCCCTAATGAACTGCCGGGCCCTCGGGTCCGGCTTTTTTTTGGCCTGAGGCCCAGACGCGCCAAAGGGCCGGGGGAAACGGCGCGGGGCTGGCCGGGATCGCGGCGCCCTAGGCAGTCCTCAATCCGCTCCAGTCGACCCCCGCCAGCATGGCGGTGAGCCGCTTCAGATCGCTCTTCAGCTTGTCGAAGCCCTCGGTGGGCGTCAGGCGCGCCTCGTCCAGATAGAGCCCGCGGCTGATCTCGATCTGCAGGGCGTGGGTCCGGCGGGCCGGGCGACCATAGTGCTCGGTGGTGTAGCCTCCCGCATAGGGGGCGTTGCGGGCCACGCGGTAACCCATGGCCACCAGCTCCCGCTCCACCCTCTGGGTCACCAGGGGCGCGCAGGCCGCGCCGAAGCGATCGCCCAGCACCATGTCGCAGGCGCCTCCGCCCGACCGGGCCGCGGCGGCCGGCATGGAGTGCCAGTCCACCAGGATCGCGAAGCCGTGGGCGGCGTGAGCCTCCCCCAGCAGGCGGGCCAGGGCCGCGTGATAGGGGGCGTGCGCGCGCTCGATCCGGCCGCGCGCCTCGGCGAAGGTGAGCTTGCGGGCGTAGATTTCCTGGCCCTCGGAAACCACCCGGGCGATGGCGCCCAGGCCCGCGGCCACCCGGGCCGAGCGGCCGCGGGCGAAGTCCGGCAGCTCGTCGGCGAACATGGCCGGGTCGAGTTCGAAGGCCTCGCGGTTGACGTCGATATAGGCCCGCGCCAGCCGCGCGGCGATCACCGCGGCGCCCAGGTCGGGGGCCGGTGCGATCAACTCGTCGACGAAGGCGTCCTCCGACCGGCGGATGGCGATGGCGTCCAGCGCCGTGGCGGCCATCATGTCCTCGGGATAGAGGCGGCCGGAGTGGGGCGAGGCGAAGACCAGGGGCGTGGGGGCCGGGGCGCCGTCCAGCGCGGCGCGCCAGATGTCGAAGGCCGGCGCCGGCTTGGGCGCGGCATCGTTGGCGACAAGAGGCTCGCAGGCGGTCATCGGGGGTCATATGAGGGCCTCCCCCGCGGACGGTCAAACGATCAGCGGCGTGCATCCGCGATGGTTCATCGCGAGTTTACACCTCAGCCTCTATGATGAGCGCTTCTTGACCACTCGCGCGGAACACCCATGCCCCGGATCCTGTTGGCCGAAGACGATGATTCCCTGCGTGGCTTCCTCAGCCGCGCCCTGGAGCGCGCCGGCTATGATGTGACCGCCTGCGCCGACGGCGAGGAGGCCGCCGCCGTCCTTGATCAGGACTGGGACCTGCTGCTCACCGACATCGTGATGCCGGGCATGGACGGGATCGAGGTGGCCCGCCTGGCCGCCGCCAAGCACCCGGGCCTGCGCATCATGTTCATCACCGGCTTCGCCGCCGTGGCGCTGGCCGCGGGTGAAAGCGCGCCTCCTGGCGCCAAGGTGCTCTCCAAGCCAATCCACCTGCGGGAGATCGTCACCGAGGTCGAACGGATGATGGCGGCGTAAAGGCCGCGCTTGCGCCCGAAACGACCCTCCATTATACCGCCGCCTCCGCTCCCGAAAGGGAGACCTGACGGTCTGGACGTGTAGCTCAGCGGGAGAGCACCTCGTTGACATCGAGGGGGTCACAGGTTCAATCCCTGTCACGTCCACCATCCGTTTTTCCCAGACATCTTTTCCCAGACATCGCCCGCGGCGCCGGACGCCGCCCCGGCGGCCCGAGAGCCTGTCGGTTTCAGATGGACTCATCTGAAACGGAGAAACAGGCTCGGTCGTCCTAGGGTTAGGGCGTGACGGGCGCCAGAACCGGTATCCACTTCAGACTGTCACGCTCCAGGGTCATCGCGCGCGCCTGACGATCGGTCGTCCGCGGACAATTCGGGGCCGAAAAGCGGCGCGAACTGACGCCGCGTCAGGTTGGAAATCGCCCGGCGCGGCTTTTTCCCGCAGGTGAGGCGGTGCTGCAACACCGCCTTTTTCGACGCCGGGGCCTCCTTCGCCCGAAGGCCTGAGATTTTTCGAAAGACCGGCACGATCCGAACTTCGTTACCGGATTGGGCGGCCTGGAAAATCCGAGCGAAACCAACTTGATAGACCTGACTGAGGCGTCAACTTTGACATTTCCTGTTTCCGGTATGTCTGAGTGTCAGATATTTGTCTGTTATGTCAAAAGCTTAGCGCCAAGGTGCGGCTATTTCGAACCTGAAACATTGCAGACCCGCTCTGGCGCTGACGGGCGAGACACCCGATGATGGCCTAACTCTTCGGCCCGCTCAGCCCCCGTGCATTTCAACTGGGGGCAGGCCGTTTGAGGGGGAAAGGAAACATAGATGTCAAAAAGCAGGTATTTCTGCGGTGGCTCCATTCTGGCCGTCGCCCTGACGATGGGGCTCTCCAGCGCCGCCGTCGCCCAGGACAATGAGACCGTGGTCGAGGAGGTCGTGGTCACCGGATCCTTCATCGCCGGGACCTCGGAAAAGGCCGCCCAGCCGGTTGACGTCATCGGCGTCCAGGAACTGGCCAAGCAGGGGGCGCCCAGCGTCGTCCAGCTGGTCAAGACCCT
>NZ_JAUSLW010000052.1 GCF_030645195.1 Phenylobacterium sp.
CGAGCAGGTCAAGAAGGTGCTGGCCGCCGCCGAGATCCGCCTGAATGGATCGGGACGCCTGGTGGTCCGCGCCTCGGGCACCGAGCCCCTGATCCGGGTCATGGCCGAGGGCGACGACGAGAAGCTGGTCCGCGACGTGGTCCGCGACATCGTCGGCGCGGTGAAGAAGGCTGCCGCCTGACCTCCGGGAGCTGAGGGGGAAATCTGCGCCCTACACGCCCATTTGAAGGCCCGGGCCGCGGCGGAGACCTGAAGCCAAGCCGAATTGGGTGTTCAAGCCCCCAGATTCATGTCAGCTTCGTAATGTTCCCGCCGCTCGACCGGCGGGAATGAAGAAGAGTTCTGGGAGGATACATGCAGCGTAACCCCGTCATCACGGGCGTGACGCGAGGACCGGCCCGAGCCGCAAGCTCGATCGCATGCCTCGCCTTCGTCGCGCTTCTCGCCGTGGCCTTCTGGGCCGGCGCTCTCTGGATCGGGACCGAGCTTCTCAACCTGCTGGCCAAGTAAGACCGCGCAGGTTCGGCCGCCGCCGATCGACGCCCCCAAAGGGGCGTGACGCGTCTCGCCATGGGCGAGCGCCATTTCCATGCTTGATCCCTGCCGCAATAGCCGTTTCGAGCGGGTTCAGGCCCGCCCGATGGAGGCGTATTTGAAGCCGCGCGAGCGCAGGTCCTCGGGCTTGTAGACATTGCGCAGGTCGACCATGACCGGGGCCTTCATGAGGTCCTTGATGCGGTCGAGGTCCAGCGCCCGGAACTGATCCCATTCGGTGATGAGCACCAGGACGTCGGCGCCCGTGGCCGCGGCGTAGGCGTCGTCCTTGAAGTCGACATCCTTGAGCATGTGCTTGGCCTCCTCCCCCTCGGGGTCGTAGGCCTGGACCTTGGCGCCCAGCTTCTGCAGGGCCGGGATGATGTCCAGGGCCGGGGCGTCGCGCATGTCGTCGGTGTTGGGCTTGAAGGTCAGGCCCAGCACCCCGATGGTCTTGCCGGCCAGGTCGCCGTCCAGGGCCTTGGCCACCTTGGTCGCCATGGCCTTCTTGCGGGCGTCGTTGATCTCCACCGTGGTCTCGATCAGCCGCATCGGGCTGCCGGCGTCGGTGGCGGTGCGCACCAGGGCGAGCGTATCCTTCGGGAAGCAGGAGCCGCCGTAACCGGGACCGGCGTTGAGGAACTTGCCGCCGATCCGCTTGTCCAGGCCGATGCCCTTGGCCACGTGCTGGACGTCGGCGCCCAGGGCCTCGCAGAGGTCGGCGATCTCGTTGATGTAGGTGATCTTCAGGGCCAGGAAGGCGTTGGCGGCGTACTTGATCAGCTCGCTGGTGCGGCGGCTGGTGAAGACGATGGGGGTCTCGTTCAGATAGAGGGGGCGGTAGAGCTCGGTCATCACCGGCCGGGCGCGTTCGTCCTCCAGGCCCACCACCACGCGGTCGGGACGCTTGAAGTCCTCGATGGCCGCGCCCTCGCGCAGGAACTCCGGGTTGGAGACCACGGCGAACTGGGCGTCGGGGCGCTTGGCCTTGATGATGCGCTCGATCTCGTCGCCGGTGCCGACCGGCACGGTGGACTTCGTCACGATCACCGTGAAGCCGTCCAAGAGGCCCGCGATCTCCTCGGCGGCGGCATAGACATAGGAGAGGTCGGCATGGCCGTCGCCGCGGCGCGAGGGCGTGCCCACGGCGATGAACACCGCGTCGGCCTTGGCGACCGCCGCGGCGGCCTCGGTGTCGAAGGACAGGCGCCCGGCCTTGACGTTCTGGGCCACCAGCACGTCCAGCCCAGGCTCGAAGATCGGTATCCCGCCGGCCCGCAGCCGCTCGATCTTGCCGGCGTCCTTGTCGATGCAGATCACGTCATGGCCGAAGTCGGCGAAGCAGGCCCCGCTCACCAGGCCCACATAGCCGGTGCCGATCATCGTCACGTGCATCGATCTTCCTCAAGGTTCGCGCGGCCCTGCGTCAGGCCGGTACATCTTTTTGCGGCGCAGCAAAAGTGGCGCCGCGGCTTCAGACTTGCTGGTTGTAGGCGCCCACCTGCGGGCGCTTGCCCAGGCGCGGCTTCACTTCCTCGTGGAAGAGGGCGCGCATGTCGGCGTCGGACTGGGTGCTCTCCACCACCACCACGATCTCGGGCTTGTTGGAGGAGGCGCGCACCAGGACCCAGGAGCCGTCCTCAAGGGCCACGCGGACGCCATTGACGGTGATGACCTCGACGATCTTCCGTCCCAGGATGGTCCCGCCGGCCAGGGCCAGGGCCTCGTACTCGGCCACCACGTCGTCCACCACGCCATACTTCACCTCGTCGCCGCAGTGGGGGGACATGGTCAGCGAGGTGTAGGCGATGGGCAGGGCGTCCTTCAGCTGCGAGAGCTTCTTGTCCGGATTGCGGTCCATCATCGCCAGGATGGCGGCCGCCGCCGTCAGGCCGCAATCGTAGCCGCGCCCCAGGGGATCGTTGAAGAAGAAGTGGCCGCTCTTCTCGAAGCCGGCGAGGGCGCCCAGTTCGGCGGTCTTGCGCTTGATGTAGGAGTGGCCGGTCTTCCAGTAGACCGTCTTGGCGCCGTTGGCGGCCAGGACCGGGTCGGTGGCGTAGAGCCCGGTGGACTTCACGTCGAC
This sequence comes from Phenylobacterium sp., assembly GCF_030645195.1. Taxonomy (GTDB): domain Bacteria; phylum Pseudomonadota; class Alphaproteobacteria; order Caulobacterales; family Caulobacteraceae; genus Phenylobacterium. Next base: position 2,618 of record NZ_JAUSLW010000052.1, read on the forward strand.
GACGAAGGTGGCGTCCTTGTACAGGGCCGAGAGGTCGCGGGCCAGCATCAGGCCGATCTTGTCGGCGAAGATCTCCTCGCCGGTGTCGTCCACCACCCCGCAGCGATCGCCGTCGCCGTCGAAGCCGAGCGCCAGGTCCGCGCCGTGCTCGCGGACGGCCTTGGCCATCTCCTGCAGCATCTCGTGGTCCTCGGGATTGGGATTGTAGCGCGGGAAGGTCCAGTCGAGCTCGCAGTCCATCTCGACCACCTCGACGCCCATCCTGCGCAGGGCGTCGGGGGCGAAGGCGCCCGCGGTGCCGTTGCCGCAGGCGCAGATCACCTTCAGCGGACGCTTCACCGCCACGCGGGCGACGATGTCGGCGACGTAGCGTTCGGGGACGCCGGTGACATGGGTCAGGGAGCCGCCGGGCTGGAACTTGCCCAGGCCGCCCAGCACGATCTCCTTCAGGCGGCCCATCTCGACGGGGCCGAAGGTGAGGGGGCGCTGGGCGCCCATCTTCACGCCGGTCCAGCCATTCTCATTGTGGCTGGCGGTGACCATGGCCACGCAGGGGGCGTCGAGGTCGAACTGGGCGAAATAGGCGATGGGCGACAGGGCCAGGCCGATGTCGAGCACCTCGCAGCCAGCGGCCAGCAGGCCAACGGTCAGGGCCTGTTTCACGGAGATGGAATAGGAGCGGAAGTCATGGCCCACCACGATCTTCTTCTGGCCCAGCTCCTGGATATAGGTCCCCAGGCCGACGCCGAGGGCCTCGATCCCCAGGAGATTGATGTCGGGCCCCAGCAGCCAGCGCGCGTCGTATTCCCGGAAGCCGGTGGCCTTCACCAGCGGATAGATTTCGTAGTCGAGGGTATTGGGGACGAGGTCGGCGCGCGGGACAGGAAGCATCGGAACTCCATCGGACGTGTTCGTGCAGGGGTCTTAAAGGTCTTGAGGCCTTAAGACCATGCGAACGCGAGCCTTGAACTTGTGTTTCGTGACGTTTGCTACACGCCGGCGCGCACCAGGTCGTGAACGCGCAAGATTCCGACCGGCTTTTGGCCCTCCACGACGAAGAGCACGGTGACCATGGGCAGGGGGTCGCTCATCAGGGTCAGCGCCTCGCCGGCCAGCATGCCGGGGGGCGCGGTCTTCTTGGGCCCGGGGGTCATGACCTCGCCGGCGGTGTGGCCCATCAGGCCGTCGATGTGGCGTCTCAGGTCGCCGTCGGTGATCACGCCCTGGAGGGCGCCGTCTGGTCCGGTGACGCCGACGATGCCGAAGGCCTTTTCCGTCATCACCAGCAGGGTCTGGGCCATGGGCGTGTCCAGGGAGACCAGGGGCAGCTCGTCGGCGCCGTGCATGAGGTCGCCGACGGTGCGCAGCATGGCGCCCAGCTTGCCGCCGGGGTGGAAGGTCTTGAAGTCCCGGGCCGTAAAGCCGCGACGTTCCAAGAGCGCGACGGCCAGGGCGTCGCCCAGCGCGATCTGCAGGGTGGTCGAGGTGGTGGGCGCCTTGACCTCGGCGGTGGCCTCGGCGGCGTCGGCCAGCTGCAGCACCACGTCGGCGGCCTTGCCGAGCGCGCTTTGCGGATCGGCGGTGAGCGCGATCAGCGGGATGTGGAAGCGCCGCGAATAGGCCAGGACGTCGGCCAGCTCCTTCACCTCGCCGGACTTGGACAGGCAGAGCACCACGTCGCCCTCGGCGATCATGCCCAGGTCCCCGTGGCTGGCCTCGTTGGCGTGGACGAAGAAGGCGGGCGCGCCGGTGGAGGCGAAGGTGGCGGCGATCTTGCGCGCCACGTGGCCGGACTTGCCGATGCCGGAACAGACGATCTTGCCCTTGGCGGCGTGCAGGATGTCCACGGCCTTGGCGAAGGCCTCCCCCAGGCCGTCGGCCTGCTGGGTCAGGGCGCTGGCCTCGGCGGCTAGCACCCGGCGGCCCACGGCCACGGCGTCGAAATCGGTCATTGGGTCGGCGATATGGCTTGGCTCTGCAGGTCGGAAACCGCCTGCCGGGCCTGGTTGAGACGCTGGTTGGAGGCGTCGGATTCGCGTTTCATCGCCGCCTGCATGGCCGGGGTCCGCTGCACCGGGGTATGTCCGAAGGCCCCCCACGAACGGTCGCCCAGCCCCTGGGGCCAGACGGCGGCGAGCGCCACCATCAGCAGGGCGGCCAGGGCCAGGGCGGGGAAGAACAGGCGGTCACGCATGGTCGTCCGCATATAGCGGCTCGAATCGGCCTGGGCCAGCGAACCCTTGACGCCCCGGCCCCCGCGCCCTAGCCCGCACGCGTCACCACAATGGAGGTTTCCGCGTGCCCACCCTGATCCTGCTGCGCCATGGCCAGAGCCGCTGGAACCTCGAGGACCGCTTCACCGGCTGGGTGGACGTGGACCTGACGCCGGAGGGCGAGGCCCAGGCGATCAAGGGCGGGGAGCTGATCAAGGCCGCGGGCCTGCAGATCGACCGCGCCTACACCTCGGTCCTGACCCGGGCGATCCGCACCTGCTGGCTGGCGCTCACCGCCGCGGGCCAGGTCTTCGTGCCGGAGATCAAGGACTGGCGGCTGAACGAGCGCCACTATGGTGGGCTGACCGGCCTGAACAAGACCGAGACCGCCGCCAAGCACGGCGCCGACCAGGTGAAGATCTGGCGCCGGTCCTATGACGTGCCGCCGCCGCCGCTTCCGCCCGGCGGTGAGTTCGACTTCGGCAAGGACCGCCGCTACGCCGGCGCCACCCTGCCCGACACCGAGAGCCTGAAGACCACTCTGGACCGGGTCGCCCCCTATTGGACCGCCGAGATCGCCCCGAAGCTCTCGGCCGGCGAGACCGTGCTGGTGGCCGCCCACGGCAATTCCCTGCGGGCCATCGTCAAGCTGCTCTACGCCCTATCGGACAAGGCGATCATCGACGTGGAGATCCCCACCGGCAATCCGCTGCTGATCGAACTGGACGCGTCCCTGAAGCCCACCTCGGCACGCTATCTGGACGAGAGCCGGGCGACCGCCCTGCCCACCTACGGAAGCTAGCGCGCCGCGGCCCGCAGCGCCTGGGCGATCTGGGCGTCGGTTCGGCGGATGGCCAGCAGCAGCACCCCGGCGACGAGGGCCGGGATGACCGCCCAGGGCTGGCCAGCGGCGGCCAGGCCCGTGGCGGTGGCGATGGCGGCGCCCACCAAGAGCTCCGCCAGGGTGGAGAACCAACTGGAGCCCCGGCGGCGGCGGAACTCGGCGCGCTTGGCCGGCCGCTGATACCAGATGTTGATCAGGCCGTTGGCGAGCGCCGTGGCGACGCATCCCGCCGTGGCCGCCAGGCCCACCCCCGGCGACAGCATCGTGAGGACGGCCAGGATCGGCGTCAGCAGGATCGCCACCGGCATGAAGGCGGCCGCCAGCTTGGCCTGGCGGAAGGTGGAGACCGGGGTCGGGGCGCAGGCGATGAGGTCCGGGGCGTCCTCAGCCGAGACGGTGATCCAGGACAGGCTGGCGGCCACCTGGCCGGCGACGAAGGTCAGCGCCGCGGCCCCGCCCGGCAGGGCGAGCGTCTCCCGCGCCCCGGCGTTGCGCAGCAGCACGAAGGCCAGCGGCAACAGGTAGAGCACCCGCAGCATCACCTGGGACATCAGGGCCGCGTCCCGGGCCATCAGCCGCAGTTCCTTGCGCACGGTGGCGGCGAAGGCCCCGCCGGTGAAGGCCACCGGCCTGGTGCGGGCCTTGACGGCGCTGGCCTCGGCCCCGCCGGCGGCGGCGGAATCGGCGGCGAAGCGGCCCCCCAGCCAGACATTCACGCAGGCGAACATCGCCACGGCCGCCGCCAGCAGGATCGCCAGGGCGCCGGGATCGCCCATCAGGGCCTTCAGGGGCAGGGCGGCGGCGGGCGGCAGGGGGATGGCCGGCGCCGCGGCCATCAGGTCGCTCCAGACCGAACCGGCGGCGTGGCCGAAGAGGGTGCGGGCCTGGGTGACCAGGAAGAAGCCGGCCCCGATCAGGGCCGAGAGCACCTGGGCGATGGTCCGGGTGCGGCGCGGGCCGATGGCCGCGAACATGGCCATCGCCAGGACCAGACCGCAGGCGGTGGCGGCGACGGCGATCACCGCCAGCACCCCGAAGGCCGCCAGCCAGGGCGGATGGGCGATCAGGGCGATGGGAACCAGGAACGGTCCGAGGAAGGCCGAGAACACCAGGAAGAGATTCAGCGCGATGGCGGCGAACCGCACCGTCAGCACCTTGCGCGGCGAGATCGGCGAGGAGAACAGCAGGTCCAGGTCGCCGCGGTCGTAGAGAACGTCGGCGGCCGCCGCCACGGTCTGGGACAGCATCAGGCTGAAGATCACCGCCAGGACCACGTCGGCCAGCACGATCCCGGTGGGGGTCACGGTGATCTCAATGCGCCGCATCATCAAGCCCAGGGGCACGCCGGCCAGCAGGGTGACCAGGGCCACGCTGATCAGGGCGACCCAGCCGCTGCGGCGGTTCTCGCCCCGGCGGGCCAGGACGCCGCGCCAGCCCAGGCGCATCTCATGAGCCAGCAGCCACAGGGTCGAGCCGGGCCTCACGCCGGGGTCGCCTGGTCCTGGCCGGTGAGATCGAGGAACAGGTCCTCCAGGGTGGCGGCGCCGTCGCCGGCCTGGGCGCGCAGATCCTCCAGCCGGCCCTCGGTGAGCAGCCGACCATGCTGGATGATGCCGATGCGGTCGGCCATCCGCTCTGCCACCTCCAGGATGTGGGTGGTGAGGATGACGGTGGCGCCGGCGCGGGTGCGGGCGCTGAGCAGGTCCTTGACCTGGCGGGCGGCCCCGGCGTCGAGGCCGGTCAGGGGCTCGTCGAGGATCAGCAGCTTGGGGTCGTGGATCAGGGCGCCGGCCAGGGCCGTCTTCTGCTTCATGCCCCGGGAGAAGCCCTCGCAGCGGCGGCCGCGCTCCTCCCACAGGCCCAGCATCCGCAGCAGCTCCTCGGAGCGGTCACGGGCCGTCTGGGCCTCGACCCCCCAGAGGCCGGCGACGAACTCCAGATATTCCAGCGGCGTCAGCCGGTCGTAGAGCATGGGCTCGTCCGGCGCCCAGGCCAGCAGGCGCTTGGCGGCGGTGGGGTCGGCCAGGGCGTCGACGCCGAAGATCTCGATCACCCCGGAGTCGGGCTTCAGCAGGCCCGCCACCATGCGCAGGGTGGTGGTCTTGCCCGCCCCGTTGGGCCCGAGCAGGGCGTAGAGCTCGCCCGAGCGCACGGTGAGGTTGAGATCGTCCACCGCGGGCGCGCGGAAGGTCTTGTTGAGGCCCTTGATCACCAGCGCGTCGGTCACGAGTCCTCCAGGTCTTCAAGCCCCGACTATGGGGGAGGGGCGGGACGCGCTCAACTCTCCGGGGACTCTCCGGGGTTGCGGCGGGGCGGCCGGGCGCCTCACAACCGGGGCATGACCGCCGACCAGGACCATATGCGCCACGCTATCGCGCTCGCCCGCACCAATCTCGGGAACACCGGGGTCAATCCGGCGGTGGGCTGCGTGATCGTGGCCGGCGGCGCGGTGGTGGGCGAGGGCGCCACCCAGGCGGGCGGGCGGCCGCACGCCGAGGAGCAGGCCCTCGACCAGGCCGGGGCCGCGGCGCGGGGCGCGATCGCCTATGTCACCCTCGAACCCTGCGGCGAACGCACGAACGGGACGGCCTCCTGTTCGCTGCGGCTGGCCGACGCCGGCGTGAGCCGGGTGGTGATCGCCTGCGAGGACCTCTCGACCTATGCGGCCGGGCGGGGGGTGGAGCGGTTGCGGGCGGCCGGCGTCACCGTGGAGCTTGGCGTCCTGGAGGCCGAGGCCCGGGCCCTCTACGCCGACTACGAACCCCCGAAAGCTTAGCGCTTATTCACCGTAATTTTCGCTAAGTCGTGGAAACAGCATGTTAATTACGACCCCCTAAATTGGGGACAGTAGGCCAGTTTCAGGCGTAGTCATGTCCCTTCAAACCGCGACGATCCAAGATGTCCACCCGCTCGAGCAGTCGGAGGTGGACGCCATTTGCGCCAAGCACGACCGGCTCTGGACCTCCCGTCCCGGCGGCGCGCGCGCGGTTTTCGCCTGGAAGAACCTGAGCGGCCTGGATCTGCGCGGACGCAATCTCTGCGACGCCGACTTCACCGGCGCCATCCTCGCCGACTGCCAGCTGCAGGGGGCCCGGCTGGACCACGCCAACATGTTCGGCGCCGACCTGCAGAACGCCAATCTCACCGAGGCCTCCATGCGACGGGCGGACCTGCGCGGCGCCTGTCTGCGCAACGCCAACCTCACCGGCGCCGACCTCTTCGAATGTGACCTGCGGGAGGGCTCGATCGCGGCCGTCGACCGCGCCCAGGGCCTGAAGATGGTGACGCACCACAACCGCGTCGGCGAGATGCAGGGCGCCATCCTGGCCGGGGCGAACCTGGAGCGGTCCCGGCTGTCGGGGGTGATGGCCTGCCGCGCCGACTTCACCGACGCGGTGCTCAAGGACGCCAAGCTGGTCCGCGCCAATCTCAAGCAGTGCAACCTGACCGGGGCCAACATGGCCGGCGCCGATCTTTCCGGGGCCGACCTGGCCGGGGCGGACATGCGCGACTGCATCCTGGTGGGCGCCAAGACCTTCGCCTGGAACGTCAGCCAAGCCGACATGCGCGGCGCGCTGACCGACCAGCCCTCGGGCAAGTCGGTGTCGGACCTGCCCTACAAGACCATGATCCGCGACCACGCCCGCTGGTGCGAGACCGGGGGCGCGGAGGGTTCGCCCAGCGTGTTCGACAACGCCGACCTGCGGGCGCTGGAGACCGTCCGCGGCTTCAACCTGACGGCGCTCTCGGCCAAGGGCGCGGTCTTCTACGGCCTCGACATGGAGGGGGTCCAGCTCCAGGGCGCCAATCTGGAGGGCGCGGACCTGCGGGCCTGCAACCTGCGACGCGCCGACCTGAGGGGCGCCCGCATGATGGGCGCGAAGCTCGCCAGCGCCGACCTGCGCGAGGCCCAGATGGGGCCGCTGCTGCTGGGGGGCGACCGCATCCTGCCCTGCAACCTGACCGGCGCCGTCCTGAAGAACGCCGACCTGGCCCGGGCCGACCTGCGCCACGTCCTGCTGGTGGACGCCGACCTGTCGCGGGCCAATTTCACCAACGCCCAGCTGCGACAGGCCAATCTGTCGGGCGCCCAGAAGTGGGGCGCGCGAGGTCTCGGTGAAACAATATAATCACCCTCGGTAAAGCTTAACGGTTCAGTTGCTTCTGGAGGTCTAGACCGGCCTTCAGAAACCGATGTTCGCCATAAGCTCACCTCAATGACCGTCACCCTCTCCGGCCGACGCAAGCTCTCGCCTGGCGAGATCGAGCTGATCGTGAGCGCCCACGAGAAGTTCGTGAGCGGCCGTCCCGGGGGCAAGCGGGCGATCCTGAAATTCGTAGACCTGTCCGGCGCCGACCTGGCGGGTCGCAACCTGACCGACGCCGACGTCTCGGCCTCGATCTTCGACGGCGCGCGGATGGCCGGGATTAACCTGGAACGCGCCATCCTGTTCGGCTGCGACCTGCGCAAGGCCGACCTGCGCGGGGCGCGCCTGGTGCGGGCAGATCTGCGGGGCGCCTGCCTGCGCGGGGCCAACCTGTCCCAGGCCGACCTGACCCAGGCCGACTTCCGGGTCGGTCAGGTGGCGATCCCGCATCCCTCCAAGGGCCTGGCCTCGGTGGTCCACCAGACCCGCGAGGGCCAGCTCGACAACGCCATCTTCGTGGGCGCGACGATGGACGGCTCCCAGCTCAACGACGCCTCGGTCTTCGCCTCGGACTTCACCGACTGCTCCCTGAAGGGAGCCAAGATGTCGGGCGCCAACCTGAAGGACGCCAACCTCAGCGGCGCCATGCTGGAGGGCGCCGAGGTGGCCAACACCAATTTCGAGGGCGCCAATCTCTCCGACGCGGTGATGACCGGCGTCGACGTCGGCAGCGCGCGCACCTATGGCGCGAACATGAAGGGTGCGGTGAACGCCCCCACCGCCGAAGCCATGGCCCGGGTCGAGGAGCTGATCGCCCGCGCCAAGGCCAACCATCTCTGGTGCCAGACCGGCGGCCGCGAGGGGAAGCCCGCCATGTTCGACGGCGAGGACCTGCGGCCCCTGACCAACCGCCTGCGCGGCCTGCGGCTCAGCGCCATGAGCGCCAAGGGGGCGATCATGATGGGGCTGGATCTCACCGGAACCCACCTGCAGGGCGCCCAGTTCGACGGCGCGGACCTGCGCGGGATCTGTCTGAAGGACGCCGACGCCCGCGGCGCCCGGATGGCCGGGGTCAACCTCACCAAGGCCGATCTGCGCGGCGCCATCTTCGCGCCCCTGCCGCTCAGCGCCACCCGGATGACGGCGGCCAGTTTCGAGGGCGCCAGGGTGCGCTACGCCCAGGCCCAGGGCGCCGACATGAGCGGGGCGATCCTGGATGGAGCGGACCTGCGGGGCTGCGATTTCACCGACTCCCGCCTGTCAGGCGCCAGCGTCCGCGACGTGCAGCTGCACGCCACCCTGGGCTTCGACCTGGCGCGAGCGGCCTGATTCCCTGACGCTGCGTCAGAGGCGTAGCCTGCGCCCTCCATAAGGAGGAGGATCGCCATGCAGACCGTCAGTGTGGAAACCCGCGACCGCGTCGCCATCGTCACCATCGAGCGGCCGCAGAGCCGCAACGCCGTCGACGCCCCCACCGCCCAACAGCTCTACGACGCCTTCAAGGCCTTCGACGCCGATCCTGATCTGGACGTCGCCGTCCTGCAGGGGCGAGGCGGGACCTTCTGCGCCGGCGCCGACCTCAAGGGGGTGAGCGAGGGGCGGGGAAATGCGGTGCTGCGGGAGGGCGATCTCGGCCCCATGGGCTGCACCCGGCTGACGCTTTCCAAGCCGGTGATCGCCGCGGTGGAGGGCCATGCGGTGGCCGGCGGCATCGAGGTGGCCGCCTGGTGCGACCTGCGGGTGGCCGCGGAGGGCGCGGTGTTCGGGGTGTTCTGCCGCCGGTTCGGGGTGCCGCTGATCGACCTGGGGACCGTGCGCCTGCCCCGGCTGATCGGCCACTCGCGGGCCATGGACCTGATCCTCACCGGGCGTCCGGTGGCCGCCGAGGAGGCCTACGCCATCGGCCTGGCCAACCGCCTGGTCCCCAGGGGCCAGGCCCTGGCGGCCGCGATCGAACTGGCCGAGCAGCTGTCGGCCTTCCCCCAGGCCTGCCTGCGCAGCGACCGGACCTCGGCCCTGGCCCAGTGGTCGATGGACTGGGAGGCCGCCGCCCGCAACGAGGTGGAGTTGGGCCTGGAGACCCTGCGCTCGGGCTCTGCCCAGCAGGGCGCGGCCCGCTTCGCCGCCGGCGAGGGCCGGCACGGGGCGTTCTAGCTCGGCGGTCGGAGGCCCGAACGCCTCTCGTCTCGGCTGACCAGGCCGTCCTGGTCGGCGTCCAGGCGGACGAAGCGCTCGCGCCCCTGGGTCTCCGCCTCGGCCAGGGTGACCGCGCCATCGCCATCGGCGTCCGCGCGCATCAGCATGCCGCCTCGGCGCGGACCGGCGCCAGCGGCGTCCCGCCGGGCCCGGACCTGGTCCAGCTCGCCAGCGGTGACCTTGCCGTCGCCATTGAGGTCGGCGCCGGCGAAGCGGGCCCGGCTGCGCTCAAGCATCTGGTCGAGGGTCTGGGATCCGGGGCCGCGCGTCTGATCGGTCGGCGGCGCCTTGGGATCGATGGCGGCGACGGTCTTCTCGGCCTTGGGGGCGCAGGCGGCGAGCGCCACGAGGGTCGCGGCGCACGCCGCGGTCAAGGTCTTCATGGCGGACATCTCCAAGCAAACTTCGAACACGGAGTTCGCCATGTCCGACGTGAGCCCAGGCTGAACGCCGGGCGTCGTCTGGAGTTCATCTCGTTTCCTTGTCGTAGTGCTGGCGTCTCGATTGAGACGACCCTTCGACTTCGGGTCGCGCCCTGCGGCCACGAAAAAAGGGCGGCGCGTCGCCGCGCCGCCCTTCCATCGAGCCAGCCTGAGGAGAGGGGGCTCAGGCGGCCTTTTCACCTTCGATCAGCGGAGCGGTCTCGACGCCCGTGGCGATCTCGATCCGGCGGGGCTTCAGGGCCTCGGGGAGTTCGCGCCTCAGGGCGATGGACAGCAGGCCGTCGGAGAGCTTGGCCTCGGTCACCACCACATAGTCGGCCAGCTGGAACCGGCGCTCGAAGTCGCGCTCGGCGAGGCCGCGATGCAGGAAGCGGCGCTGGTCGTCATTGGCGGTCTTGCGGCCTTGGACGGTAAGGAGGTTTTCCTTCACCTCGATATTCAGTTCGTCGGGACGGAAGCCGGCCACCGCGATCTCGATGCGGTAGGCGTTCTCGTCGGTCCGCTCGATATTGTAGGGCGGATAGCCGGAGGCGGCGTCCGCGCTGGCGGTCTCGAGCAGGGCCGCGAGACGGTCGAAGCCGACGACGGAGCGATAGAGGGGGGAGAAATCGAGAGTACGCATGTGGGTCACATCCTTCTTGGCGTAAGCAAGGTTGCAGTTCAGGGATGCAGGTTCAGCACGCACCGAAGTCTCGCGCCGCCTGGAAGGCCCGGATTTCCAGCGCCTTCGAATGGATAGGTAGGCACGGCTTTTGCGCCTTCAAGGGGGTTGTTCTGACGGAAACGTCATGGCCCCGCCCCTTGCCAGGAGAGGCTTGGTCCTTAGGGTCCTTGAACCTCCCTTGACCTTGAAGGTTCGATCCCGGATGTCCCGCCGCTCCCTCGCCCTGCTCTCCGCCCTGGTCCTCATCAGCCTCGCGCCCGCCGCCCAGGCCGCGGAGGACAAGGCGCTGAGGGCCGCCGTCGCCGGCCCGGTCCGGACGGAGGCCAACACCGTCCGCGATGGCGCCCGCCACCCCTATGAGACCCTGGCCTTCTGGGGCGTGAAGCCCAGCCAGACCGTCATCGAGATCTCGCCGGGGACCGGCTACTGGACCGAGATCCTGGCGCCCTACGCCAAGGCCACGGGCGGCCGCTACATCGCCAGCGCCGCCGACCTGGACAATCCGGCCCTGTCGGAGGGCGCGCGCAAGGGCCGCGCGGCCTTCGAGGCCCGGTACGCCGACGAAACCAAGTTCGGAAAGGTCGCCCTGGTGAACTTCGGGTCCCAGTCCAAGCCGCTGGGCGCGCCCGCGTCCGCCGACATGGTCATCACCGCCCGCAACATCCACAACTGGCTCTGGCAGCCGCCGATGCTCGACAAGGCCATGGCCGATTTCCACGCCGTGCTGAAGCCCGGCGGCGTGCTGGCGGTGGAGGAGCACCGGGCCGATCCCCGGCCCCAGAAGGGCGACGCCCGCGACGGCTATGTCGCCGTGGCCACCGTGGTGGCCGCGGCGCAGAAGGCCGGCTTCAAGCTGGCGGGCGCCTCGGAGATCAACGCCAACCCCAAGGACACCAAGGACCATCCCTTCGGCGTCTGGACCTTGCCGCCCTCGCGCTACACCACCGAAGGGGGCAAGACCCAGGATCCCGCCTTCGACCGCGCCAGGTTCGACGCCATCGGCGAGAGCGACCGCATGACCCTGCGTTTCGTGAAGCCCGGCTGAGGGCGCGGCTTTGACCCCCCGCGCGGCGCAGTCTACCACCCCTGAGGTCTTCGATCAGGGGTGCGCTTCCGCAATGGGCTCAATGGTTTCGCTGTCGCGACGCGGGATGATCGCCTCCAGCCTGGCCCTGGCGGCCTGCGGCAAGAAGGCCGACAAGGCGCCGGCGCCCAAGGCCGGACCGATGACGGTCGCCCAGGCGGTGGCCGGCGAGTGGCGCACCGCCGCCGACAAGGCCCGCGACCCCTGGCGTCACCCCGCCGAGACCCTGGAATTCTTCCGCCTGGCGCCGGGTCAGACGGTGGTGGAGTTCTGGCCGGGCGCCGGCTGGTACACCGACATCCTGGCCCCCTTCCTGGCGGCCACCGACGGCAAGTTGTTCGCCGCCGACCTGCAGACCAACGATCCGGGCGAGCCGGCCTCGGCCGAGATCGTGGCCGCCTACCGGCGCAAGCTGCGCGCCCGGCCCAAGCTCTATGGCGATGTGGAAATCACCGCCTTTGGCCCCACCAGCGGGGCGGTGGCGCCGGCGGGGTCGGCCGACCTCGCCCTCTTCCTGCGCAACGTCCACAACTGGATGGCCGCCGGCATCGCCGAAAAGGCCTTCCATGACGCCTTCGTGGCCCTGAAGCCCGGCGGGATTCTGGGGGTCGAGGAACACCGCGCCGACGCGGGCGGGGTGCAGGACATCCTGGCCGCCGACGGCTACGTGCAGCAGGCCTATGTGGCCCAGCTTGCCCAGGAGGCCGGCTTCATCCTGGACAAGGCCTCGGAGATCAACGCCAACCCCAAGGACACCAAGGACCATCCCTTCGGGGTCTGGACCCTGCCACCGGTCCGCCGCTCCTCCCCCCGCGGCCAGCCCGACGACCCCACCTTCGACCATGCCAAGTACGAGGCCGTCGGCGAGAGCGACCGGATGACCCTGCGCTTCATCAAGCCGACCTGAGCCCATGGCCGCCCCCGACATCGCCGCGACGCTCCAGGCCGGCTTCGCCGCCGCCGGCTGCGATGGAACCCTGCACGTCCGCGACCTCGCCACCGGCGCCGAGGTGGCGTTCGAGGCGGACCGGCCCGTGGTCCCGGCCTCGGTCTTCAAGGTCCTGGTCGCCCTGGAATTCTACGCCCGGGCGGCGGAGGGGGCGATCGATCCCGCCAAGCAGACGGACCTCCGCCCGGCGGCGGTGACCCCCGGCCCGGTGGGCATTTCGAATTTCCAGGACCCGGTGCGCCTGTCCCTGCGCGATCTCGCCCGGCTGATGCTGACGCTGAGCGACAACGCGGCTGCCGACCTGCTGATCGCCCGCGTCGGCCTGGACGCCATCAACGCCCGCGCCCTGACCTGCGGCTGCCGCGAGACCCGGATCGTCAGCGACCTGAAGGCGATGCTGGACGCCATGGCGGTGGAGCTGGAGTTCCGCACCTACGCCGAACTCCTGGCCGCCCAGGCCGGCAAGCTGGGCCCGGCGGCCCAGGCCGGCAGCCTCGACCCCGTCCGCCTCGACGCCGTCGCCGCCCTCGACCCGGCGCGGGGGTCTCGCACCACGGCGCGCGACATGACCACCCTGCTGGCGTCGATCTGGGCCGACACCGCGGCCCTGCCGCCGGCCTGCGCCATGCTGCGCGAGGTGATGGGCCAGCAGGTGACGCGGCGCCTGGAGCCGGCCGTCCCCGACGGCGGGACCCTGGCGGCCAAGAGCGGCGGCCTGTTCGGACGGATCCGCAATGAGATCGGGGTGATCGGCTGGCCGGACGGCGCGCGCTACGCCGTGGCCGTCTTCACCCGCGCGCACGCACCCTTCGTCGGGGCCGCGGCGATCAACGCCCAGATCGGCGCGGCGGCGCGGATCGCCATCGCGGCCCTGCGCGCCTAGAGCGTTTCCCGCCTGACTTGGATCAAGTCAGGCGATCAGGAAGAGCGACCAAGTCAGGACTCTAGAGCCCCGTTTCGATTCATTCGAAACGGGAACAGCTCTAGAGCTGGGTCTTGTAGGTCTCAAGGATCTGCGCCTCGCTGATGGTCGGCTTGCCCATCTGCAGCTGGTCCATGACGATCTCGGAGAGGCTGGGCAGGGCCGACCGATCGATCTGGGCCTCGGGCTCCCACAGCCGGCCGCGCATGATCGCCTTTGGGCAGTGGAAGAAGGCCTCCTCCACAGCGATGGTGAGCACCAGGCGCGGCGGTTTCCCGAACTCCACGAATTGGCTCAGCAGCTCGGGGTCGGCGCTGGCGCTGGCCCGCCCGTTCACGCGATAGACGTCGTCGAAGCCGGGGATCATGAACATCAGCGCCACCCGGCCGGACCCGGCCAGCAGGTTGCGCAGGGTGTCGAGTCGGTTGTTGCCCGGCCGGTCGGGCAGGAAGAGCGAGCCCCCGTCCTCGCCGACATGGACAAAGCCTGGCTCCCCGCCGCGGGGCGAGACGTCCATGGCGCCGTCCGGTCCCGCCGAGGAGACCACGCAGAAGGGGGACAGCGCGATGAAGCCGCGGCCGTGCTTGTCGACATGGGCCAGGGACTTGTCGATCACCAGCTTGCCGGGCGGGCGGTAGATCTGGTCGAGGTCGGCGAGTGCGAGGGTCTTCACGGCGGTCCTCCAGCGTTGTTGCGAGGCATTCTCAACTATGCGTGGAGCCGTCATGATGTGCAAGATGAACGGGACCCGACACGCGGTGTCAGACCTGAGCCACCTCGATGCCGTATTCTGTCAGCATCCTTCGGCCTAGAGCTTGGAACATGTTGCGCACACTGACCCTCGGACTGATCGCTCTCGCCGCCGCCGCCGCCCCGGCGTTCGCCCAGGACTCCACCATCCAGCCCGGCTATTGGGAGGTGACCAACAAGGTCCAGGCGGTGATCAGCCAGACCAAGAAGGAGCGGCGTTGCATCACGCCCTCGGAGGTGGCCAAGTTCACCCTGGGGCCCAGCAACCGCCACTACGCCTGCACCTATCCGACGCGGATCTTCCAGGACGGCAAGATCACGCTGAAGGGCTCTTGCGCCAGCAAGAAGGGCCGCCAGGTCGCCATCGAGGCCACCGGCAGCTATTCGCCCACCACCTTCAAGATGGTGGCTGACGTGGACACCACCTATGCCGGCCTGCCGCTGGGGGGCCGCTTCACCACCGATGCGCGCCGGCTGGGCGACGTCTGTCCCGCGCCGGTCAAGACCGGCTGATCGGCGGGCGTCGAAACCTCCCGCTAACCCTGGGAAAAGCGTCGCCGTTTACATCATTCGCGTGAGAGGCGAAGGTGCGGCCCCATCAACTGTGGAAGGGCCGAATCCTTGGCGAGCTTGCAGGAACTGACCGAACGGGTGAAGTCGGGCGTCGGCCACGAGTCCGGCCTGGGCAAGTCCGTGAAGTTCGACCTCAAGGGCGAAGGCTTCATCCACATCGACGGCGGCACGGTCAGCAATGACGACAAGCCCGCCGACCTGACCATCACCATCAGCAAGGCCGACCTGAAGGCCATGGGCAAGCGCGAACTCAATCCGATGACGGCGGTGATGAGGGGGCGCATGCGGCTCTCCGACATGGGCCTGGCCATGTCCCTGCAGCCCCAGGTCCAGGCGCTGTTCTCCAAGATGGTGACCGAGCATGGCTGAGGCCGCTCCCCTGATCGCTGTCCCCGAGGCGCCGGTCCCCTCCGGCGGGTCGGCCGAGTGGGTGGTGGGCGCGCGCGGCGCCAAGCTGCGCGCGGCCCTGTTCTCGCCCAAGGGCGGCTCCCGCGGCTCGGTGGTGCTGAGCACCGGACGCACCGAGCATATCGAGAAGTATTTCGAGGTGGTCGGCGAGCTGATGGATCGCGGCTTCACGGTGCTGGTTCAGGAATGGCGCGGCCAGGGGCTGTCCCACCGCGACCTGTCGGATCGCCTGAAGGGTCACGCCTATGGCTACGAGACCTTCCTCACCGACTACCGCGCCATCCTGGCGGCCTTCGAGAGCCGCCTGCCCAAGCCCTGGATCGCCGTCGGCCATTCCATGGGCGGCTGCCTGACCCTGCTGGCCCTGGCCAAGGGCGAGTCCCGCCGCTTCGCCGGCGCGGTTCTGTGCGCCCCGATGCTGGGGGTGAAGACCGGGGCGACGCCGCTCTACCAGGCCAAGCTGATGGCCACCCTCAACAGCCTGATCGGCCGCGGCTCGCGCTATGTGGCCGAGCAGCCGGCCAATCCCTTCAACGAAGGCTTCGAGGGCAACGCGCTTACCCACGACCCCAAGCGCTTTGCCCGCGTCCGCGCCCAGATCGCCGCGCATAACGAGCTGGCGCTGGGCAGCCCCACCTGGGGCTGGCTCGATTTCGCGTTCCGGGCGACGGCTTGGCTGTCCAAGCCCGCCCATCTGCGGGACGTGAAGATCCCCGTGGTCATCGTTTCGGCCGGAGACGACAAGCTTGTCGTCGACGCGGCGCAACGAGCGGCCGCATCAAATCTGCCGGCTGGCGAGTTCGTCAGCGTGGCTGGCTCCTATCATGAGATTCTTATGGAAACCGACGACAAGCGCTCCGGCTTCTGGGCCGCCTTCGACTCTCTGATCGGCAAGATCACCGGCGCCAAGCCAAAGCCCGCCCCCGCCAGGCCGGTGGCCGCGGCCCCCGCCCCGACGCCCGCTCCAGCCCCGGCGCCCGTCGCCGCCGCGCCGAAGCCGGCCGCTGCCGCCTCCAAGCCCGCGGCCGCGCCGAAAGCCGCCGCCCCCAAGGCGGCCGCCAAGCCCAAGCCCGCCGCCAAACCGGCTGCGCCGAAGCCGGCCGCCAAGGCTGCGGCGCCGGCCAAGGCCGCCGCGCCCAAGACGGCTCCGAAGGCCGCCGCGAAGCCGGCTGCGAAACCCGCCGCCAAGCCGGCCGTGGCCAAGGCTCCGGCCAAGGCCGCCGCCCCGAAGGCCGCTGCGAAGCCCGCCGCCCCCAAGGCGGCCCCCAAGCCCGCCGCCAAGGCTGCCCCGAAGCCCGTGGCGAAGGCTCCGGCCAAGCCGGCCGCCGCCAAGCCTGCCCCCAAGGCCGCGGCGAAACCCGCCGCCAAGCCTGCGGCCGCCAAGGCGCCCGCCGCGGCCAAGAAGCCGGCGGCTGCGAAGCCCGCGCCGAAGAAGACCTAGCTAGTTCGCCGACCGCTTGAGGGCGACCAGGGCCTCGTCGAGGCAGGCCCGGTCGCCGGCGATGACGATCTGGCCGCCGGTCTGGCCCACGGGATTCCCGCGCCAGTCGGTGACCAGGCCGCCGGCCCCCTCGATCAGGGGGATGGCGCTCTCGATGTCCCAGGACTTCAGCCCCGCCTCGATCACCATGTCCATCGTGCCCGCCGCCACCATGGCGTAGGCGTAGGCGTCGCAGCCCAGGCGGGCGAGCTTGGCCGCCGCGCGGACCTGGGTCCAGGCGCCCAGCTCGGCGCCTGTGAAGTTGGCTTCCGGGTCTGTGGTGGCGATGATGGCGTCGGTCAGGCGCGGGCAGGGGCGCACCTTCAGCACCTTCTCCTGGCCCCGGGCCAGCAGGCGCGAGCCTCCGGCATGGCCGATATAGAGCTCGCCGATATAGGGCTGGCCGATGGAGCCCAGGACCGGGCGACCTTGATGGCGCAAGGCGATCAGGGTGGTCCAGACCGGCAGGCCGGCGATGAAGGCGCGGGTTCCGTCAACAGGATCTAGAACCCACACCCACTCGGCGTCCGGGCGGTCCTCGCCGTACTCCTCGCCGATCACCCCGTGCTCGGGATAGTGCTCGGCGATCAGTTTGCGGATGGCCGCCTCCGCACCCTTGTCGGCGGCGGTGACGGGATCGAACCAGGTGGCCGTGCCCTTGTCCTCCAGACCGTGATCGGCCCGGAACAGCGGGGCGATGGCGGCGGCGGAGGCGCGGTTCAGGTCGATCAGGAAGCTGTCGAGAGCAGCGAGACGGTCGGGGGCGAGCATGCACTCGCTTTATCCCGCCGCTCGCCCTCGCGATATCCCCCCAAACTCACGAGAGGAGGTTCAGACAGCCTCGTGTTCGCCATTCAGCGACTTGGCGAGGTCGAGCAGCCGGCGGCGCGGACGCTCGCCCAGCTGGTAGTAGGCGCGGATCAGGTCGAGAGTCTCCTTGCGGGCGAACATCTCGCCGCCGCCGTCGCTCTCATTGGCCGGTTCGCGCTGGGCCAGTTCCGAGAGGCCGTCATAGAAGTAGCCAACCGGCACTTCTAGGGCTTCGGACAGCTGCCACAGGCGGGCCGCCGAGATGCGGTTCGCGCCGCACTCGTACTTCTGGATCTGCTGGAACCGCACGCCGCAGGCGCCGGCCAGTTGTTGCTGGGTCAGGCCCAGGAGCCGCCGACGACGGCGAAGACGCTTACCAAGATGAACGTCGATGTCATTACCCATGGGATGCACCGCCCCTCTTCGCGTTTGTTTGGCGCCGTCCCAAAGCGAGACGGTCTGGCCTGAAATGGGCAAGTCGCGCGCCAGGAGACTCCGGCTCGCGTTGCGCGACTGGGGACCGCCGGTTAGGACAGTCCATGGCGGAAGCGCGACCCTCCCTGGCCCAGCACGTCGTCTGGCGGCTTGAGGCCCTGGCCTACGACCTGGTCACCGGCCTGGCGCGGCTGTTCCCCATCGATGCGGTGTCGGATTTCGGCGCCTGGCTGTTCCAGCGCCTGGGGCCGCTCACCAGCACCCACCGGGTCGTGCAGACCAATCTGCGGATCGCCTTCCCCCAGGCCGACGACGCCGAGATCGAGCGCCTGACCCGGGAGAGCTGGGCCGAGGCGGGGCGAGTGGCCCTGGAATTCCCGATCCTCGACAAGATCGTGGGCGATCCCACCCGGGTCGAGGTGGTGAACGCCGAGCGCCTGAAGCAGATCGCCGAGACCGGCGAATCCGTGGTGTTCATCTCCGGCCACTTCTCCTCGATGGAGGTCATGCCCGCCGCCATCGTCCATGCCGGGATCACCTGCCAGATCACCTATCGGGCGATGAACAATCCCTATGTGGACGAGAGCTTCCGCCGCAGCCGCTTCCGCTATGGCGTGCGCCTGTTCGCGCCGAAGGGGACCGAGAGCGCCCGCGAGCTGATCCGGGCGCTGGCGCGGGGCGAATGCGTGGCCCTGATGAACGACCAGAAATTCAACGGCGGGGTGGCCGCGCCACTGTTCGGGGTCACCTGCTACACCGCGCCCGGCCCCTCCAGCTTCGCCCTGCGCTTCGACATCCCCCTGCAGCCCATGTCGGTGCAGCGCACCCACAAGGCCCGCTTCAAGGTGGTGGTGCACGATCCCATCCGCCTGAAGAACACCGGCGAGCGCAACGCCGACATCGCCGCCGGCGTGCGCCGCGTGAACGCCTTCATCGAGGACCGAGTCCGCGACCGGCCCACCGAATGGTTCTGGGTCCACAAGCGCTGGCCCAACGAGATCTACAAGCGGGCCCGAAAATGAGTGGCCCGCCATCGAGCGCATGAAACTGCGCCCGGCTCCCGTAGACCCCTGACCATGACAGGGTGGCAGGCCGCGTCGGCGCGATCAAGCCAAGCTATCGTGCCTTGCCAGGACGCCAGGACCTCGCCGATTTTCGGCCCATGACCTCAGATCTCTCAGGCGACTGGCACGGCGTCCTCGACACCGGCGCGGTGAAGGTGAAGCTCGGATTCCGGCTAGACGGCGATGCGGTCTGGTTCAACACCCGCTCGGCGGGCGTCCTGGCCCTGCCGCTGGAACGGAAGGGCGGGGAGATCGCCTTCCGGACCGTGCCGTTCGATCTGGACCTCAGCCTGGGCCGCGTCGGCGATCGGCTGGAGGGGACCTGTTTCCACAACTCGGTCGACTTCCCGGTGAGCTTCGCGCGCGGCGTGGCGCCGCCCGCTGTCCGTGCGGCGCGGCCGCAGACCCCGGAGTCGCCCTTCCCCTATGAGGTGGAGGCGGTGGTCTTCACCGGCGCCGACGGGGCCAGGCTGTCGGGAACCCTGACCCGCCCGCCGGGTCCGGGGCCGCACCGCGCCATCCTGCTCTCCTCTTGGTTCGGCCAGACCGACCGCGACCAGATGGTGGCTGGCCACAGGCCCTTCGCGCTCTGGGCCGACCAACTCACCCGCCGGGGCTTTGCGACTCTGCGCTACGACAAGCGCGGGGTGGGGGCCTCGGAGGGCCGCTTCGACACCGCCACGACCGGGGATTTCGCCGCCGACCTGGCGGCGGCCATCGCGTTCCTCAGAGTCCGGTCCGACATCGGCCTGATCGGCCTGCTGGGCCACAGCGAGGGCGGCCACATCTCGGCGGATATCGCCGCCGCCGACCCGGCCATCGCCTTCTGCGTGATGATGACCCCCACCGGTGTCCCCGACGAGGATATCCTGGAGACTGAGATGTTCGCCGCCGCCCGCATGGTGGGCGGTGTTCCCCGCGACTTCGACCGCACCGTCCGCTTCGTCCGCGCGCTCGCCGAGGCCTCCAAGGCGCCCACCGCCGCCGAAACCCTGGCCCTGGCGCGGGATATCCTCGCCGCCGAGTCCTACCCGCCCGAGCGCCTGGAGATCCGCGCCGCCATCGCCGCCTCGGCCTGGCGGCGCCACTGGGCGACCTATGACCACACCGCCAGCCTGCGCCGCCTGGCCTGTCCAACCCTGGTGGTGTTCGCTGGCGAGGATCTCCAGACCCCGCCGGGAGCCCACGCGCCGGCGATCACGGCGGCCAATCCGGCGGCGCGCGTGGTGACCCTGGCGGGCCTCAACCACTTCCTGCAGCCGGCCATCACCGGCGCGCCGTCGGAATACGGGGAGATCGAGACGACCCTGGCGCCCGAGGTGATCGCGACCGTCTGTGACTGGATCGTGGAGGTTGGGAGGCCCTAACCCCCTCGCCGTCACGCCGGCGTCCGGGCGTCCACCATCAGCATGGGGTCGAGGTTGCGGCCATGCCATTTCATGCGCCAGCAGAGGTGGGGGCCGGTGGCGCGGCCCTTCATGCCCACGGCGCCGATGACCTGGCCTTGGCTGACCGTCTGGCCGCGGCGCACGTCGATCCGCGACTGGTGCAGATAGAGGCTGATCAGGCCCTGGCCGTGGTCAATCATGGTCAGGCCGCCCTCGAAATGCATGTCGGGATCGGCCAGGGCCACAATCCCGTCGGCCGGCGCGCGGATCGGGGTTCCGGTGGGGGCGGCCAGGTCGGCGCCGTAGTGGGGCGGGCGGGGCTCGCCGTTGAGGATGCGCTGGCCGCCGAAGCGGGCGCTCTGCCGATACTTCGTCAGGGGAACGATGAAGCCCGACTTGAAGCCGTCGATGTCGGCGCGGCTGGCGAAGCCCTCGGCCTTGCGCTCGGCCTCGGCCTTGATGCGGGCCAGCAGGGCCTCGCCGGTGGGGTTCACCTGGTTGGGCGGCAGGCCATTGATGCGCTGGATGTCGAAGTTTCCCGGCGCGATCCTGGCGATGTGGCTGGCCTCGCCGTCCTCGGTCACCACCCGGATGATGGTCTGGGGCTCGGCGTCGCGGTCGAAGCCGACGACGAAATATCCGGCGTCCGAGGCCACGGTCTCGGCCTGGCCATCGAGGAAGACCTGGGCGCGGGGCGTGGTGCGGCCCAGCGCGAAGCCGCCCTGCCGGTAGCGGCCGGAGAGCGACAGGCCGGGCGCGGCCGCGCGGACGGGAGTCCCGAGTCCGACCGCCGCCAGGCCCAGGAGGGCGCCGCGCCGATTCAGCGGTAGGTTTCCTGCCAGCGGGTCAGGGACTCGGCCGGGCTGGCATAGGCCTCCTGCAAGGGGGCGCTCCAGTAGCGCAGGGCCTCCAGCGGGATCTTCACCCCGGAGACCGCGCACAGCACGTAGCGACCCTGTTTCAGGACCACGAACTCGCCGTCGCCATAGTGGAGGACGGCCAGGTCGGCGGTGGAGCCGGGGAGGTTGCGATCATGGGCGTTCATGGGCGTCACTCTACCCCACGCGACGGGCTCAGAACAGATCGCCCTGCGCGGAAGGCGAGGGCGGCGCCCGCGGGGGGCGAGCCGGCCGGACCGGCGGCGGTTCGGGCGCGGCGCTGGGGGTCCCGTCGATGGTGGCCTGGCGCGCCACGTCGGCGAAAACCAGGCTGACGCCCTCGCCGCTGCGCAAGGTCGCGCCCTCGCGGACCAGGGAGCCGTCGGCCCTGTGCACCCGGGCGAAGCCGCGTTTCAGGGGCGCGCTGGGGTCCACTGAGGCGTGGAGTTTCCCAAGGCTGACAAGGCGTTCGGTCATCCGCTCCAGGCTCCGCGTCATGGCCGGCTGCAGGCGCAGGGCGGTGCGGGAGAGCGCCTCGGCCTGCTGCTGCCGGGGCCGCTGGAGGAGGGTCGGGGTGAGGCGGATGGTGAGGCGGGCGAGCTCGCCGCGATGGACGGCGACATTGCGCTCCAGGCCGGCCGACAGGCGCGACGAGACCCCCGCCAACCGTTCGCTCCGCACCTGCTGAGGCCGCTGGAGCAGGGCTGGCGACAGGCGCGAGGCGGTGCGGATCAGTTGGTTGTCGTGGATGGAGATGTTGGCGTTCAGGGCGGCGGCCAGGCGGCTGGCGGCGAGGTTGAAGCGCTGGGCGGCCATCTCCACAAGGTCCGGGACGCGATCGAGGGCCCGACCGACATTGGCCACACTTTGCCGACGATCGGCCACCACCCGGCCGCCCTGGCGGTGCAGGCGGGCCGACAGGTCGCCGATGGCGGCGCGCAGTTCGACGAGCACGGGCGTGGCCATCTCGGCCGCGGCGGTGGGGGTGGGGGCGCGGCGGTCGGAGACGAAGTCGATGAGGGTGGTGTCGGTCTCGTGGCCCACCGCCGAGATCAAGGGAATCGTCCCCGCCGCCACGATGCGGGCCAGGCCCTCGTCGTTGAAGGCCCAGAGGTCCTCCACCGAGCCGCCGCCGCGCGCGACGATCAGGACGTCGGGGCGCGGCACGGGGCCGCCGGGGGCCAGGGCGTTGAAGCGCTGGATGGCGTTCCCCACCTGGGCGGCGGCGGCGTCGCCCTGGACCACCACCGGCCAGACGATGACCCGGCAGGGCCAGCGGTCGCGGATGCGGTGCAGGATGTCGCGGATCACCGCCCCGGTCGGGCTGGTGATGACCCCCACCACCATCGGCATGGCGGGCAGGGGTTGCTTGCGCGAAGCCTCGAACAGGCCCTCGGCCTGCATCTTCGCCTTCAGCCGCTCGAGCTGGGCCAGCAGGGCGCCGACCCCGGCGGCCTCCATGGTCTCGATGACGATCTGGTAGCGGGAGCCGGCCGGGTAGGTGGTGATCTTGCCGGTGACGATCACCTCCAGCCCCTGCTCGGGCCGGACCGACAGGTTCTTCACCGAACCTTTCCACACCACCCCATCGATGGCGGCGCGGTCGTCCTTCAGGGTCAGGTAGACGTGGCCGTTGCCGTGGAAGGTGACCTTGGAGAGTTCCGCCCTCAGGCGGACGAAGCCATAGGCGTCCTCCAGCGTCCGCTTCAGGGCGAAGGCGAGTTCGGAGACGGAATAGGGCTTGGCGTTGGAGTCGGTCGACTCCGCCACGAGATCGGTCATGGCGGGAGATTAGCGAGGGTGGGCGCAAACCCAAACCCTCGCCAGCTCTCCAAGGCAGACTAGATGTAGCGACGCAGCGAGCGGGCCAGTTCGTTGGGGCCCGAGCGCTTCTTGGCCTGGGCCGGCTGATAGGCCACCCGAGCGTGTTCGGAGCAGTAGGGACCGTCGTCCTGGCGGCGGCCGCAGAAGGTGAAGCCGTCGGTGGACGGATCGCCGATCGGCCACTTGCACATGTGGGCGCCGAGGGTCAGCACGGTGGCCGAGCCGGGAGCCTCGTCAATGTAGCGCACGGGCGGCGGCGCGGGGGCCTGGGCCACCATGGGCTCGGCGATGCGGCGCGGGGCGGCGGGCTGGGCCACGGCGCGCTGCGGACGCGGGGCCTTGAAGACCGGGCGCGCGGGCTTGGAGGGGGTGGCGCGGCCCGACAGGCCCAGCCGGTGCACCTTGCCGATCACCGCGTTACGGGTGACACCGCCAAGCTGCTTGGCGATCTGGCTGGCGGAAAGACCGTCCTGCCAGAGCTTTTTCAGATTCTCGACCCGTTCGTCCGTCCAACCCATGGTCTCGCCTCCGCGGTGTCCTGGTTCCGGCAGCCCCGTGCGGCAGACCCAGGATCAATATGTTGTGGCAGAGCGTGCTCACGCCCTTACCAACTACTAGATATCGTAAACAGATCCTTAAGACCCACAATAGGCGCCCCCTCCTTCGTCCACAGGAACCACATATAGCGTCGGAAGGTCGCACTCTTGCGCTTCGCGGCGCCCGGGCGCACATCAGCGCCCATGAAGGATATGCCGACCACCGCCGCCATCCTGCCGCCCGAGCCCCGCGACTATCACGGGGTCAACTGGGCCGGCTTCCGAACCCTCTATCTCCGAGAGATCCGCCGCTTCTGGAAGGTGGGGACCCAGACCCTGGCCGCCCCGGTGGTGACGGCCCTACTCTATATGATGGTCTTCGTGGTGGCCGCCCAGGGCGCCCGCACCCCGGTCCATGGGGTGGCTTTCGCCGCCTTCGTGGCGCCGGGCCTGATCATGATGCAGATCCTCAACAACGCCTTCTCCAACTCCGCGTCGAGCCTGCTGCAGGCCAAGATGAACGGCCTGACCGGCGACTTCCTGACCCCGCCGCTCACCCCCATCGAGCACGTGGCCGCCTTCGCCCTCGGCGCCGCCACCCGCGGCATCGTGGTCGGCGCGGTGACCTGGCTGGCGGTCCTGCCCTTCGTCCACCTGCCCATCACCCACCTGTGGGCGGTGCTCTATTTCGGCGCCGGGGCGGCGATGATCTTGGGGATGCTGGGGATCATGGCGGGCCTGTGGGCCGAGAAGTTCGACCATATGTCAGCGGTGACCAACTTCAT
Source organism: Phenylobacterium sp. (assembly GCF_030645195.1). Taxonomy (GTDB): domain Bacteria; phylum Pseudomonadota; class Alphaproteobacteria; order Caulobacterales; family Caulobacteraceae; genus Phenylobacterium. The sequence continues at coordinate 27,012 of NZ_JAUSLW010000052.1, forward strand.
CATCATGCCCATGACCTTCCTGTCGGGCACCTTCTACCTGGTGGAGCGCCTGCCCGAACCGTTCCGCTCGGCCAGCCACTACAACCCGTTCTTCTATCTGATCGACGGCTTCCGCTACGGCTTCATCGGCCACGCCGAGGGCTCGCTGGGCGCCGGCGTCGGCATGACCGCGGGCCTGGTGGTCGCCTTCTTCTTCACCTGCCTGTGGATGTTCGAGACGGGCTACAAGCTGAAGACTTGAGCGCCGCGGCCCTTGACTCTCCGCTCGCGCGAACTTGACCTCCATCAATGCCCGCAGGTTGAATCGGCCTTCTGGTGAAGCTGGGCGTCGGGCGCTCCGCGGAGTCGGATGGAAGCCATGCAGG
>NZ_JAUSLW010000055.1 GCF_030645195.1 Phenylobacterium sp.
CCGCCACCGGCACACCCGCCTCCTGCTCGCGCAGGATCCCGATGATCTGCTCTTCCGTGAACCTTGATCGCTTCATCCGTCCGTCCCTTTCCTGGGGCGGACTCTAATTATTCCTGGAGGAGTTTCAGGGGGTCACGTCACCGGCGTTCCCGCACTCGCACACCGGCTTCCTGAGAAACGGAAGGTCTGGAACAGCGAGGACAAGCGCATGTCGATCTTCGCGAGCGCGGCCCTGGTGCTCACGCACTATCACTTCGGGGCGAACCGTCTGTTCGACGATCTGAGGGACGCTGCCTAGAGAAATCTGCTCATAACGCCGCAAGAAATTGCGGCGTTATTGTCAACAATCCGCGTGCAGTCGACGTGGGGGTTACGGTGCGATCTCAATTGGATCGATGTAGTCCGGCCGACCAGTAAGGGTCCTGGCTAGATCTGCGTATAGAAACACCTCTTCACCCAGAGCGCGCGAGAAGCCGTCCAATCCTGGGAAAAGAACTGCAGAGCTTACGTTCATTCTCCGTAGTTGCTCGGCAAAATTTAAAGTTTCCGCGCGGTTGAGATTCAACTTCAACTTCACAATTCCAGGCTGCGGATCGTCCGAGCGAATTTCCGAAAAATTCTCCTCCATCGTTACAGCTACGTTACCGGGGCAAAGGAATGCGCCCTTTTGGATGATTGACCTTTGGTTCAGGAGAAACGGATTTTCGGAGAATACAAAGGCCCTCGGCGGTAGGGAGCCGTACATTTCTTCGTAAGATTCGTTATTTCGGTGTTCATCGATATTTCGACGTCGTACTAAGTCGCCGCCCACGGCGCGAGCAGTAGTGTGAAGCAGCCACGAATACTGAAAACACCAAATGACTCCCTCGACTCCCGCGCCATCGAACGCGAATTTCGCGGCAACATAGGGCGAGTAGGTAACATCTAGAAGGCGAGTTGGTGCGCCGTGATGCTGCATTACCGACAGGCAGTACAAAGTGTCACTTTGGATGAGTGGATTGATCTCTGGACCTGCTTTTCGACAAAAATCGCGAATAAGAAGTCGCTCTATTTCAGGTGCATCGGAAAGCGGAATGCCCCAGACTGCAAGTCTTCGCTCTAGGGAGTGAGCGAGGGGCCAATCGTTCGTCTGGCCCCGGAATAGAAACGCACCCTCTAACCGCCCAATTTCAGCACGGTATTGGTCAAACGAGACGACCTCTATCTCAGTAAAATTGATCGGCATTGCCGTTTCCGCTCCGATATAGAACAGGCCCGCTCAATATAGTGAGGTGAGCGCGCGACAGTCCGGTTGCTAGGAACGGCGTCCATCCCGCTCTTTCGCGACGCCTTTGAACGCGCCGCCGGACTTCTTCACGCTCATGAACTTGCCCGAGCTGTCGTTCCGTTTGACGAACAGGCCGGTCTTCGTATTGAGCACCTGGCTGCGTCCCGTGACGGAACCATTGCGGAAATTGCTACCTGTGTTCTTGGCCATCACAGCCCCCATTGAGGTTCAACAATATGTAGGTGAGGCAGGCAGAAGCGCCAGTATGGGATTCACCTAAAACGTGTATTGATGTATCCTCTTTGTTCTCAGGCAAGGAGGGCGAAATGCGCGAACCGGCGTCGAGCCAAGCTAAGTCCATCGGCATTTGGATCAGGGTCTCAACCGAAGACCAGGTGCGTGGCGAAAGCCCCGAACATCACGAGGAGCGGGCCCGCGCATACGCGATGCTCAAGGGCTGGCATGTCGCCGAGGTGTACCGCCTTGATGCCGTGAGCGGGAAAGCCGTCATGGCGCACCCAGAGGCCCGCCGCATGCTGGCGGACATCCGGTCGGGCGCAATCTCCGGCCTCGTGTTCTCCAAGCTCGCGCGATTGGCGCGCAACACGAAGGAGCTTCTCGACTTCGCCGACGTGTTCCGGGCGTGCAACGCCGACATGATCAGTCTCGCCGAAAGCATCGATACTTCGACGCCCGCCGGGCGGCTGTTCTTCACGATGATTGCGGCCATGGCGCAGTGGGAGCGTGAGGAGATTGCAGACCGCGTCCGCGCCTCGGTGCCCATCCGCGCGAAGCTCGGGAAGCCCATCGGCGGGCAAGCGTCCTTGGGTACCAGTGGAAGGACAAGGAGCTCCAGGTGGACCCTGAGGAAGCGCCAGTCCGCGCCCTCATCTACGAGCTGTTCGCGGAGCATCAGCGCCGGAAGACCGTGGCGCGCATCCTCAACGAGCGCGGCTACCGCACCCGGATCGGAGCGAAGTTCTCCGACATGACGATCCGTCGTCTCATCGAAGACCCGACGGCCAAGGGTACGCATCGGGCCAACTGGACGCAACAGGCCGAAGGCCCTGTCCGCCGCTTCGAACGGAAGCCCGAAGAGGAGTGGATTTGGAACGAGGTCGAGGCCGTCGTCTCGGTCGACCTCTGGGACCGGTGTAACGCGATCCTCGCCATGCAGGCGGCGGGACGGAAGCCCGCGAAGAAGACCAGCTACCTCTTCTCCGGTCTCGCGCACTGTCACTGCGGCCCGAAGATGTATGTGCCGGCGCGGCGGAATAAGTACGTCTGCCCGACCTGTCACAACAAAATCCCGGTCGATGATCTGGAGGCCGTCTTCCAGTCCCAGCTCGAAGGGTTCGCGCTCTCGCCCGACGAACTGGCTGCCCATGACGAGGCGGCGAACGAAGCGCTTCGCGAAAAGGAACGGCTGCTCGACGGCATCGAGACCGATCTTCGAAAACTCGCAAATTCCGAGAACGAACTCTTCGAGCTGTATCACGCCGGCGCGCTCTCGAAGGCGGACTTCGGGCGCAGGCATCAGCCCATCTCAGAGCGCCGCACACAGCTCGAAGACGAGCTTCCGCGTCTCCAGGCCGAACGAGACATCCTCAAGATCAACCGTCTCTCTCAGGAAGAGGTGCTAGCCGAAGCAGGAAACCTGCTCGGCAAGTGGCCGGACTTCACCTTCGAACAGCGTCGTCAGATCGTTGAGACGATTTGCGACCGCATCGTCATCGGAAAGGAGGGCGTCGAGATATCTCTCCTCCAAGACCCTTTCGGAAATAGCGACGAAATGGCAACGCCACCCCTCCGTCTCGTCGCGCTGCGACGATCCACCTCCCCCACATCGGCCTGCGGCCTGGGGGAGGATCTGACCGCCAGGCTCGCAACCTCGCCCAAGTCCCCCTATATGGCCCGCCCATGAGCATCGAAACCGCCGCCGACGACCTCGTCGCCCCGTTCCAGATCGAGGGTGAGCCCGTGCGCGGGCGCCTGGCGCGTATGGGGGCCAGCGTCGATGAGATCCTGGCGGCCCACGCCTATCCGGAACCGGTGGCCAACCTGCTGGGGGAGGCCTGCGCGCTCGCCGCCCTGGTGGGCTCCAACCTGAAGTTCGAGGGCCGGCTGATCGTCCAGGCCCAGGGCGACGGCCCGGTCCGCTACGTGGTGGTGGACTACGACACCGGCGGCGCCCTGCGCGGCTATTGCCGCTATGACGCCGACGCCGTGGCCAAGGCCGCCTCGGGCTTCGTGCGGCCGGGCGCCAAGACCCTGCTGGGCGAAGGGGTCTTCATCATGACGGTGGACCAGGGCGCCGACATGGACCGCTACCAGGGCATCACCACCATCGAGGGCGAGACCCTGGCCCTGTGCGCCGAGCAGTATTTCGCCCAGTCCGAACAGACCCCGACGCGGGTGCGCCTGGCGGTGGGCCAGGCCGATCTCGGCGATGGCCTGCGCTGGCGGGCCGGCGGCATGCTGATCCAGAACATCGCCGAGGACGAGAACCGCGGGCCGACGGCGGAAGCCTGGGTCCGCACCCAGGCCTTCTTCGAGACCATCGGCGAGGACGAGCTGATCGACCCTGCCATCTCGGCCGAGACCCTGCTGTTCCGCCTGTTCCACGAGGACGGGGTCCGCGTGTTCGGGCCCAAGCCCCTGGTGGCCGCCTGCCGCTGCTCCCAGGCCCGCATCGAGAGCGTGCTGACCTCCTTCTCCGCCGCCGAGCGGGCGGAGATGGTGGAGGACGACGGGAATATCAGCGTGACCTGCGAGTACTGCTCCAAGACCTATTCGGTGGACCCGGCGCGTTTGGCCGAGGCTTAGGGGCTCTCTTCTCCTCGCCCCCTTCAGGGGGAGAGGATGGGTGAGGGGGCGCGCAGTCTTGCTGCGCGTCTCGGCGCCGCAGTGATGACGGAACCTCAGTAAGAGCCCTCACCCTACCCTCTCCCGCAAGCGGGAGAGGGGGTGCGGCGGCTAAGCCGCGTCCAGCGCCCGCTCGACGTCCCGCGTCAGGTCGCCGACGCCCTCCAGGCCCACGCTCATCCGCACCCAGCCCTCGGTCAGCCCGATCTCCAGGCGCTCGGCCTCGGGCATGGAGCGGTGGGTGGTGGTGCAGGGGTGGGTGGCCATGGACTTGGCGTCGCCGAGATTGTTGGAGATGTCGATGATGGCCAGGGTGTCGAGGAACCGCCAGGCGGCCTCGCGGCTCCCCAGGTCGAAGGCCACCACATTGCCGCCGCCGGACATCTGGTTGGCGATGATGGCGGCCTGCGGGTGGTCGGGCCGGCCGGGATAGACGACCTGCTTGCACTTGGAATGCGCGCCGATCGCGTCGGCGATCCTGGCGGCGTTCTGCGTCTGGCGGCTGACCCGCAGCTCCAGGGTCTCAAGCCCCTTGAGCAGCACCCAGGCGTTGAAGGGCGAGAGCGCCGGGCCGGTGTGGCGCAGGATGTCCTTGTAGCTCTGCGTCATCAGCTCGGCGCCGCCGAGGATCGCCCCGCCCAGCACCCGGCCCTGGCCGTCGATATGCTTGGTGGCCGAATAGACGACGATGTCGGCGCCGAGCGCCAAGGGCTTCTGGTAGATCGGGGTGGCGAAGACATTGTCCACGACCAGCTTGGCGCCGGCGGCGTGGGCCACCTCGGCCACGGCCCCGATGGCGGTCACCTCCAGCAGCGGATTGGCCGGGGTCTCCACCAGGAAGGCCTTGGTGTTGGGGCGCACAGCGTTCTTCCAGGCCTCGATGTCGGTGGCGTCGACGAAGGTCACCTCCACCCCGAAGCGCGGCATCCATTCCGAGAGGATCCAGCGGCAGGAGCCGAACAGGGCCCGGCCGGCCACGATGTGGTCGCCGGCCCGAACCAGGCCCTGCAGGGCCACATGGACGGCGGCCATGCCCGAGGCCGTCGCCCGACACTGCTCGGCGCCCTCCAGCAGCGCCAGGCGGTCCTCGAACATCTGGGTCGTGGGGTTGCCGAAGCGCTGGTATATGAAGCCGGGCTCCTCGCCAGAGAAGCGCTTGTCGGCCGCCTCGGCGCTCTCATAGGCGAAGCTCTGGGTGAGATAGAGGGCCTCGGAGATCTCGCCATAGGGGGAGCGGGCCATGCCGCCGCGCACCAGCTTGGTCTCTTGCTGCCAGGTGTTCGGATCTTCGGCCATGGGGCGCTCCTATAAGACGTGCGCAGAAGGCGCCTTCGCGCGGCCAACCGGAACCCAGTTTTCCTGCGAAGCCCTTCAGGGAGGGCGGCATGAACCTCAAGGCGCGCGCCCTGGTCAAGCTTGGCCATTCGCCGTCCGGCTGAATCGGCTTCGCGCTTGCCCAAAAACACGGCAACCTTCGCCTAACTCTAGGGAGGACACCTACCAATGCCGCTCAACATGCTGTTTCGACTTCTCGGACTGATCCTGGTCGTGCTGGGGCTCATCAATGTCGCCATCGGATTCGTGCCGGCGGCCATGACGGCCAAGATCCCGCCGCAGCTGCTGCTGGTGGAAGGCTTCGCCCAGTCGGTCAGCCTGCTCGGCCTCGGCGCCATGATCTACCTGCTGGCCGAAATCGCCGCCAAGCGCCCGGCCAAGTCCTACTAGGACCGATGCCGGTCAACTTCGCGATCCGGGTCTTCAGCCTGCTCCTGGCCTTCTTCGGGGCGCTGAATCTCGTGATCCTGGCCCTGTCGGACCACCTGCAAAGCGTGGTCCCGACGGTGCTGCGGCCGGCCGCCACCTTCGGTGAGGCGCTCGCCCTGTTCGGGGTGGGCGCCGCCGTCGCCATGCTGGGCGAGATCGCCGCCAAGCTGGGGAAGAAGCACTAGGCGGGCGGGGGGTTGGGTGGAGAGCGCCCAGCCCCCTCCGTCTCTTCGCTCCGCTCAGATCCACCTCCCCCGAACCGGCCTTCGGCCTGGGGGAGGAACGAACGAGTCCTAATTCCTCCCCCAGCGCGAAGCGCGATCCGGGGGAGGTGGCGCGCGCGTCAGCGCGTGACGGAGGGGGCTCGGCCCTCGCCACCACGCCGCACTTGCCAAGCCTGCCCCACACGGCGAGTGTCGCGGCGATGACCGACGCGACGCGCGCGGGGATTTTGCCCTGCCAATCCATCGACGACCTGATCGACCAGGGCGCCATCCTCTCGGCGACCGCGTTTGATTTCGACCAGGTGCAGCCTGCCAGCCTCGACCTGCGCCTGGCCGCCCGCTGCTGGCGGGTCCGCGCCAGCTTCCTGCCGCGGCTGGGCCGCACGGTGGCGAGCCGCATCGCCGACGTGTCCATGCACGAGCTGGACCTGTCGCGCGGCGCGGTGCTGGAGAAGGGGTGCGTCTATATCGCCGAGCTGCAGGAGCGCCTGCATCTGCCGCCCGGCGTCTCGGCCCGGGCCAATCCCAAGAGCTCGACGGGCCGGGTGGACGTCTTCGTGCGGCTGCTGTCGGACAATCAGCCGGCCTTCGACGACGTCATCGAGGCCTATGACGGGCCGATGTATATCGAGATCGCGCCCCAGACCTTCTCCATCCTGGTGCGCACCGGCACGCGGCTGAACCAGCTGCGCCTCAAGCGCGGGGCGCCGCCCAAGCTGTCGACCCGCAGCGTCGGGGTGGACCTGTCGGACGGGGTGGCGGGGTTCCGGGCCCGCCGGCACGCGGGCGTCATCGACATGGATCACGTCGACGGCCACGACCCGCGCAACTTCTGGGAGCCGCTGACGCCCCAGCGCGGCGAACTGCTGCTGGATCCGGGCGAATTCTACATCCTGGCCTCCAAGGAGGCGATCGAGATCCCGGTGCTGGAAGCCGCCGAGATGACCCCCATCGACCCCTCGGTGGGCGAGTTCCGCGTCCACTATGCCGGCTTCTTCGACCCCGGCTTCGGGACGGAGGAGGCGCAAGGGGTGGGCTCCAAGGGGGTGCTGGAGGTCCGCAGCCACGAGACCCCCTTCCTGCTGGAGGACGGCCAGACCGTCGCCCGCCTGGTCTATGAACCCCTCACCGCCCGCCCGTCCCGCCTCTACGGCGCCCTGGGCGGCCACTACCAGCGCCAGGGCCTGAAGCTGTCCAAGCACTTCCAGCTGTGGGCGGGGAAGGTCTAGGGGGGCCTCGGCGCTCCTTCTCCCCTTGCGGGAGAAGGTGGCCCCGCGGAGCGGGGTCGGATGAGGGGTCGATAGGCCTGTCCGGCAAACCCACGGCGTCATCCCGGCCGTAGCGAAGCGGAGAGCCGGGACCCAGGGGCCGCATTCAATCCCCCTGGGTCCCGGGTCTCCCCTGCGGGTCGCCCGGGATGACGAAGTTATGGTTCGGAGAGGGGATCGCGACCCCTCATCCGTCGGGCCTTCGCCCGACACCTTCTCCCGCAAGGGGAGAAGGGTGACTGCGTGGACGCCCTACTCCGCGCTGGCCGTCTCGCGCTTGTAGATCGAGCGCTTGGGCGCGGCGAGCACCGCGCGCAGCATGGGCTCGAAGGCCTCCAGGGGCATGGACTCGTAATCGGGATCGAAGCTGTTCTGGTCGTAGAGGTGGCAGAACTGGGCGGTGTACTCGAACCACTCATGGCCCCAGTACTGCTCGCGCATGTCGCGGTCCAGGCCCAGGTGGTGGAAGAAGTAGTAGCCCTGGAAGATGCCGTGCTTGTCCATCATCCAGTAGTTCTGCTCCGACACGTAGGGCTTCATGATCATGGCCCCCATCTCGGCGTGGTTGGAGGGCGAGAGCAGGTCGCCGATGTCGTGCATCAAGGCGCAGACGACATATTCCTCGTCGCGGCCGGCCTTGAAGGCCCGGGTGGCGGTCTGCAGGCTGTGCTCCAGCCGGTCCACCGGATAGCCGCCGGTGTCTTCCTTGAGCATCCGCAGGTGGGCCAGCATCCGGTCGGGGAGTTCGCGGGTGAAGGGGCCGTTGCCGCGGACGATGGCCATCCAGTCCTCCTGGGTGCCCTCGGTCATGGCGTGGAATTTCGCGTGCTCAAGCATCTCGCCGTCGGCCATGGTCGTCTCCCGTCGAACCGTTGTTGGCGGCATCGTGCGGCGAGGCGCCGCGGAGGTCAATCGCGCGCCCTTGTCGCCGTTAACCATGTATAAGCCCGACTCGTCGTTCCTGATCCTGAGGGATGCAGGATCACGGCCATGCCCGATGCCACCTACATAGCTTTCGTGCCCACCGCCAAGCGCGATCGCCTGCGGGAAATTCTCCAGACCGAGGACACCGGCCCGCTGGCCTGGCGCGAACAGAAGAGCCTGTTCGGCAGCGAGTTCTACTTCTCCGGCCCGCCGGGCCTGGCCCGCAAGGCCCAGGCCTATGTGGCGCAGTGGGTGATCAACGGCTAGGCGTCGGCTAGGCCTTGAGCCGACCCCGCAGACCCGCTAGAGAACCCCCACTGCAAGCCTTGCCCCGCAAGGCCTTCGCGGGCGTAGCTCAGGGGTAGAGCGTCAGCTTCCCAAGCTGAATGTCGTGGGTTCGAATCCCATCGCCCGCTCCAAGACTTAGCTGGCTTTCAGGCGCGCGGTTCTGCAGCCGATTTTACAGTTGTTGTCCGTGACCCCTTCGTAGCTGCAAGCGGTCGATGCAGTAGGGCTTGATCCGGCCCCATGAGCGCCTGATTGTAGAGGACCCGGTGATCATGGTTGGCGACGAAGAAGGTGCCTCCTGGATCGGCCGGAGCTGCGGTCGCGGGTGCGCTGTCCGCCGCGAGCGCGAGGCTCGCACACTTGGACTTAAGACGGTCTGTGGCGAACAAGATTGGGTTCATCTCGTGGGCAAACTCGTTTCAGATCGCCTTGATAGTCATGAGGTCACGACGGGTTTCGAGGCCCATCTTCCATCAGCTGACGTCGAAGCAGAGGAGCTGTCTCGACTGGATTCTGCAGCATCGTTACTTGAACGTTGCCGATTGTTTGACGAGCAGTACCCGCCCGATCAGTTCAAGAATCTGGGGAACGTCATCCAATGGCTGGATTTCCAAAGGATCGACGTACTCACCCGTTGCCCAAAATACATTGCCTGCCGCCGGTATCTCGTAACTGGAGCCCCACAAAACTAGCACCTCATTCGATTCCCTCAGCAGAGTAGCGACGAAGCCTTGAAGGGTCCGCTCCTGGTAGACGAACCGCATGTCTCCGGCAGGCCCATCCTTCCTAACAAATTGTTCGGGCTCCCCCGTGGAAGTCGGGACAGTATTGCGATCTCGCGATCTCATTCCGACGAGGCCTTTTCGGCGGCGTTCCGCTGTATGGAAGAGGGTGACCGGAGGTTCGTCAGGTAGCTGAATCTCGACCCTCGAGACGCCAGCCTTGGCCGCCGAGTTGATAATCGCGCTGATAAACTGGTGTGAACCTGCGTCACGCAGGATGACGGACGATAGCGCGAGCCGCAGTCCCATAGAGCTTGCTTCAGCCGATGGACGGGACAGATCAAATGGTTCTCGATCCATTCGCCGCTCCATCACACCCCGCTGACCGAAGAGCACGACCCAAACGAACATCCCGAAGGTGCCAATGTCGGCGAGCGCGGGTAGCCATTCCTCTGGTTTAGAGGGCAATGGCACTAGGCCGACGATCGCCTCGACGGTGAGTTCGACGGTGAGGTGCAGCTCTGGACGCAGAAGAAACTCTAGCGATCCGCGACGGGGCGGCCCGGCGATCATGATTTCAGGCGACGAGCCTGGACCCCGCTCATGAATCCCGAAGATCGACTTGGCGTGTGCTGCGAGATTTTCCAACGCGCCAGCGATCTCACCAAGCGTCGTCGCTCGAATTTCTGGCGTGTCCGTCACTTCTGAATGAAGGCGAAGGATCGTTAGGTCGTTGTCCATGATCCGCTCCGGTAGCGTCGCCCGAACGCTGTGTCATTGTTCAGCTTTCGGACGCCAGTTCAATGCGACCTCCGCATGCATAGCCGAGCTACAACTGGGCTGGCGTGCCAGCCGGGTGTTGCTCGTCGTCGTGTTGGCCCAAGATGCGTGTGAGCGGCAACCCCCTCCCCAGCTTCCCAAGCTGAGGGCTTCGAATCCCATCGCCCGCTCCAGTCTTTCCGCCATCCCACCGCCGGTCCTGACGCCCCCGTCAAAGCAAACCCTTGTCGAACCATGTTCGGAAGGTCTCGATAGAGGCAATTGCGCGTGAAAAACGCCGCGCCGGGTAGGAGACTTTCGATGGCTGACGGAACCGTGGACATCCTGAAGGACAAGCGCGCCGCGGCCCGCAAGGCCGCCTACGAGACCCCCATCGAGGAGCTGCACCCGGCGCGGGCCTCGCTGTTCCGCGACGACGCCATGTGGCCGACCTTCGAGCGGCTGCGGAAGGAAGATCCGGTCCACTACACGCCCGACAGCAACTACGGGGCCTATTGGTCGATCACCAAGTACAACGACATCATGGCGGTGGACTCCAACCACCAGGTGTTCTCCTCGGCCAAGGGCATCACGCTGACCCCCAAGGCCGCCCAGGGGTTCCGCGACCCCAACAACACCGCCACCAACTTCATCGCCATGGACCCGCCGCGCCACGACGTGCAGCGCAAGACCGTCAGCCCGGCGGTCTCGCCGCACGCCCTGTCGATCATGGCGCCGCTGATCCGCGAGCGGGCCGGCCTGATCCTGGACTCCCTGCCGATCGGCGAGGACTTCGACTGGGTGGACCTGGTCTCCAAAGAGCTCACCACCATGACGCTGGCGACCCTGTTCGACTTCCCCTTCGAGGAGCGGCGCAAGCTCACCCGCTGGTCGGACGCCATGACCACGGCGCCGGGCTTCGGGCCGGCCGCCGATCTCGCGGAGATGCGGGCGATGATGGCCGAGTGCTTCGGCTATTTCACGCAGCTGTGGAATCAGAGGGTCAACGCCGAGCCGGCCGGGGACCTGATCTCCATGCTGGCCCACGGCGAGGACACCCGCACCATGACCCAGCAGGAGTTCCACGCCAATGTGGCCCTGCTGATCATCGGCGGCAACGACACGACGCGCAACACCATCTCCGGCTCGGTCCTGGCCCTCAACCAGAACCCCGACCAGTACGCCAAGCTGCGGGCCGACCCGTCCCTGATCCCGTCGATGGTGTCGGAGACCATCCGCTGGCAGACCCCGCTGGCCCACATGGCGCGCACGGCGACCCAGGACTTCGAACTGGGGGGCAAGACCATCAAGGAGGGCGACAAGGTGGCCATGTGGTACGTCTCGGGCAACCGCGACGACACGGTCATCGAGAACCCCAATTCCTACATCATCGACCGGGCCCGGCCGCGCCAGCACATGTCCTTCGGCTTCGGCATCCACCGCTGCGTGGGCAACCGCCTGGCCGAGCTGCAGCTCACCATCATCTGGGAGGAGATCCTCAAGCGCTTCCCGGACATCAAGCTGCTGGAGGAGCCCAAGCGGTCCTTCTCGATCTTCGTGAAGGGCTACGAGGAGATGAAGGTGGTGCTTCCGTCCAAGCTGTAGGCCATGCTCGCGGCGGGAGGACGCCGTGGCCGATGAGCTGAAGGTGATGGGAACGTTGCGCCGCCGCGCCCTGGACGCGGCGCGTCTCCTGCTGGAGGAGAGCGGGGCCGAGGGGGTGCAGCTGCGCGCCATCGCCGCCCGGGTCGGCAGCGGGGTGGCCACCCTCTATCACCACTTCGACGACAAGGACGCCCTGCTGGCGGCGCTGGCCATCGAGGGCTGGGGCGAGCTGGCCCGCAAGATCGAGGAGGCCATGGCCTCCGATCGCTTCGCCCACCGCATCGACGGCGCGTCGACGGCCTTCCTCGGCTTCATCCGCCGCCATCCGCAGCTCTACGCCCTGATGCAGACCGAGCAGGCCCTGGCGGCCAACCGGGAGGTCCGCGCCGCCGAGCAGCAGGCCTTCGCCAGCTTCCAGACCGCCTTCCGCGGCGACGAGCGCGTCCCGCCCGAGCGGGTGGAGGAGATCTCCCTGGTGATCTGGGTGCTGGGCCGCGGCATCGCCTCGGCGGTGCTGATGCAGGCCGAGCCCGGGGCGGCCGACGAGCTGGTGCGCCGGGTGATCTCGGGCTTCGGCTTCCTGCTGTCGCCACGGTTCGCCGGGTAGGGAAAGCGTCCGGAGTCAGTCCTTGGGCGCCAGCCGCTCGCCGGCGTGGGTCAGGACCCGCAGGGTGGCCGCCAGGTCGGCCTCGGGCAGGTCGCCGAAGGCGCGGATCTGCAGTTTGCGCCCGATCCGGGCGCCCTCGCGATGGACCGCCTCGGCGGCCGGGGTGATCTGCAGGATCTTGGCGCGGCGGTCGTTGGCCGCGCGCCGGCGTTTCACCAGGCCCTGGGCCTCCAGGGCCGCGATGATCCGCGCCAGGCTGGGCTCGTCGACCCCCAGCAGGCGGGACAGGTCGCGCTGGTTGATGCCGTCCGAGAATTCGGAAATCCGCGACAGGGCCATCCAGCGAAGGTGGGTCTGGCCCATCGCCGCCATCTGCTCGTTGAACAGCGCTGTCCAGCGTCGCTGCGCCAAGCCGATGGCCCGGCCGAGGGAATCGTAGGGGTCGGGTTCGTCAGACAATTCGAATACCGAGGTTCTCGATTGGGGGGTGACTGCGGTCTTCGCACCGGCGGCTTAAAAAATGAAGCAAATATTCGCAGGAGCAGACCCGCCGTCCTTGTTGTTGGTTGTTAACAACAAGAATTCACCATGGCGGACAGTTTCTGAAAAGGCGAGTTGATATACTTTCTACGTTAAGTTGAAAATCGATCAGGCCAAATTTGGACACTTGATCAGGTTGGCGATTTGACATCGCCCCTCGACGCGTCGCGGTCTGGAACCCGCGCCGCTTCTGGGCTGGCGCCTGCCATGCGGATCGCCCTGACAGGCCTGGCCGACGATGACGCGGCCACCGCCTTATACACCGGCGCGCTCGGCTTCGATTTGATCTCGGACAATAAACGAGGCTGGTCCCCCCTCCCCGTGAACGGGGACGGAAAGCACGGTCAGATCTGCACGACCGTCTCGTCGTGGCGGGGCAGGCGGCCGCGCAGGGCCATGGTCCCGTGCAGGCGCGCGACGCAGGCGCTGGCGGTCTTCTCGAACAGGAAGGGGAAGACGGCGTGGATCACGCAGGCGATCCCGGCGCAGATCAGGGTCCAACCGAAGCCGGCCGCGGCGCCCATGTGTTCGCCATAGGTCTCGCCCACCTGGCGGGGATGTCGGGTGAAGCTGTCGATCATGGCGCGCCCCTGTCTGCTGAGGACAGGATGCGGCGGGGCGCGGAGAGGATCATCATCGATTTCGCCGCCAGACCCGTCTAGAAGAGAAGAATATTCTCTTTGGGCAGTCTTTCGCATGAACGATGTTCTCGATCCCATCGACCGGCGCATCCTGCGGGAGCTGCAGACCGACGCCACCCTGGCCATCGCCGACCTGGCCGAGCGGGTGGGCCTGTCCCAGACGCCCTGCTGGAAGCGGGTCAAGCGCCTGACCGACTCGGGCGTCATCGAGCGCCGGGTGGCCCTGCTGGACCGCGAGAAGCTGGACCTCTCCCTGGTGGTCTTCGTCTCCATCCGCACCGCCCGCCACGACGAGGCCTGGCTCACCGGCTTCGCCAAGGGCGCTTCGGCCCTGCCCGAGGTGGTGGAGTTCTACCGGATGAGCGGCGAGACCGATTACCTGCTCAAGGTCGTGGTGCGCGACATCGGCGCCTATGACCGCTTCTACAAGCGCCTGATCGCGACGGCCGAGCTGGGGGACGTCTCCTCCTCCTTCGCCATGGAGCAGATCAAGTTCACCACCGCCCTGCCGCTGTAGCTTCAAAATCCGTCATCCCGGCCGCAGCGAAGCGGAGAGCCGGGACCCAGGGGCGGCGGGCAGGGCCCCTGGATCCCGGATCGGCCTGGCGGCCGTCCGGGAAGACGGCGTGGGTTTGTCTGCCGCTTGACCCGGCGAAGCCTCGCGCCTAGCCTCAGGATATCGACCACGCGCCCGGAAAGGAGGGTTTCGAAGATGACTGTGCTCCTCCAGACCCACCTCCGCTGCGCCGCCGACCGGGTATTCTGATACCTTAGACCTCTCCGTCGGCCGGCGCTGAAACGCGCCCCTCGATCGACGGATCACCCCATTGCTCAAGACCTATGGTTGGAGCGACACGCTCCAGACCCACTTCCAACCCTTCGCGGCGCGCGGGCTGACGCCCGGCCGCGTCACTGTCCAGCAGCGCGGCCTCTACCGCCTGGCCACCCCCGACGGCGATCTCTCCGCCGAGCTTTCCGGCCGCCTGGCCCATGAGGCCGGGGAGGGCGGTTATCCGGTGGCCGGAGACTGGGTGGCCTGCGCTGCCCGGCCCCAGGAAGGGGCGGCCACCATCCACGCCGTCCTGCCCCGCTCAAGCGTCTTCGTGCGCAAGGCCTCGGGCCCCAATGTCGCCCCCCAGACGGTGGCGGCCAATGTCGACATCGCCCTGCTGACCGCCTCCCTCAACGCCGACCTCAGCCTGCGTCGCCTGGAGCGCTACCTCGCCGTGGCCTGGGAGAGCGGCGCCCAGCCGGTCGTCGTGCTCACCAAGGCCGACGCCTGCGAGGACGTGGACGCTCTGGTGGCGCAGGTGGAGTCCATCGCCATCGGCTGTCCGGTCCACGCGGTCTCGGCGGTGACCGGCCAGGGTCTCGACGCCTTGGCCGCCCTGCTGGGACCGGGCCAGACCGCTGTCCTGCTGGGCTCCTCCGGCGTCGGTAAGTCCACCCTGGTCAATGCGCTGGCCGGCCAGGCCCTGATGGCCATCCAGGATATCATCGAGGAGGGCGCGCGGGGCCGCCACACCACCACCCACCGCGAGCTGATCCTGCTGCCGTCGGGCGGCCTGGTGCTGGACACGCCGGGCATGCGCGAGCTGGGGCTGTGGGACAGCGAGGCCGGGGTCGCCGCCACTTTCGGCGACATCGAGGCCCTGGCCGCCCGGTGCCGCTTCGGCGACTGCGCCCACCGCACCGAGCCCGGCTGCGCGGTGCGGGCGGCCCTGGAGGACGGCAGCCTCGATCCCGGCCGCTGGAAGAGCTTCGCCAAGCTGCAGCGCGAGCTGGCCCACCTGGAGATGAAGGACGACCCCCTGGCCCGGGCCGAGGTCCGCAAGGTCTGGATCGCCCGCCACAAGGCCGGCCGCGCGCACATGAAGCACAAGCGCCGGGGGCTGGAGTGAGGTCTGCTAGCTCGTCGTCACCAGCCCATGCCCGCCCACCGGCGTGGTCACGGTCCCGGGCGCCATGCCGGCGAGGATCGGGCGGGCCTTGGCGATGGCCTCGCGCACGGAGGGCAGGGCGAGCGAGGCCTGGTGGCTGGCCTGGCTGTCCCAGACCTCGGTGATCCAGATGGCCTGCGGATCGGCGGGGTCCTGGGCCACCACATAGCTCAGACAGCCGGGCATGCCGGAGATCCCGTCCAGCAGGATCGCGATCAGGGCGTCGCGCTGACCCGGCTTGGCGGTCATCTTGCCGATCAGTCCGTACATGGGCGGGGCTCCAGTGGTGGCGGCCAGGGCGGGGCCGCCCAGGGTGGCGGTGGCCGCCACGCCGGCCAGCAGGGTGCGTCTTTGCCGATTCATGGGCCGATCCTAACCCGGAACCCGCGCGGCGCGCCTGGTCCCAAGTGATGACGTCGCGAGCGCTGTGCGCGACTTTTCGCCTCTGAGGATAGGTTTTGTGAAGCGGCGTCCGAATTCTTGCGATATCTGTCGCCCGTCCGACGGACAGGGGCGTTTCGCCACGTTCTACTTCAGATCGTATTCACCGCGTGGGGCCGCGGCTGCATGAGCGACGAGACCAACGATCAGGACGCGCGGGCCGCCTCGGACCTGCGGCACCGGATGGCCAACACCTTCCAGCTGATGTCGGCGCTCGGCCGCATGCGCAGCCAGCGGGCCGCCGAGCCCGAGGCGCGCCGCCAGCTGCTGTGGATGGCCGACGCCATCGGCACCCTGGGCGCCCTGGAACGTCATCGCACCCCGCAGGGAGTCGACTTCACCGCCTACCTCGCCGAGATGGCGCCGGTCTGGCGTCGCCGCCACGCCTCCCGCAGGGCCGAGGTGCGGGTCTCGGCTATCCAGCTCTTCGCCCCCGACACGGCGGCCTCCACCCTGGCCCTGATCGCCCAGGAGCTGGTGGGCAACGCCCTCTCCCACGGCTATCCCGAGGACCGGCCCGGCATGGTCGAGCTCAGCCTCCTGAAGACGCAGGACGGCCGCTACGAGCTGACGGTGCGCGACGACGGCTGCGGCTTCGCCCCGGGGTCGCCGGCGGCGCGCGAGCGCTTCGGACTGTGGTTCATCCGCAGCCTGGCCGCCCAGGTGCGCGGCGAGTTCTCCCTCACCTCTGAGGACGGCGTCACCGCCCGGCTGACCTTCCCGCTCTAAGCCGGAGAGGGCGCCAGGGCGAACCGCCCCGCCTCGATCCCCTCGCGCACCCGCTCGGCCAGGGCCGGTAGGGTGAGGCCGCCGCTGTCGATGGCGTGGGCCGGGTCCTCGGCGGCGAACAGCTCGTAGAGCGCCACATAGGGGCTGTAGTCGGTCACCGGATCGTCGGTCCGGTCCCGCGCCCGCGCCGCCGCGGTCGCCTGACCGGGGATCAGGACCACGAAGTCCAGGACCAGCTCCGCCCCCCGCGCGCCCTCGACGAAGGCCTGCTTGACCCAGTCGGTGACGATGCCGTCGGCCACCACCTCGTAGCCGCCCTTCGCATAGGTCACCGCCGCCCCCACCATGGCCGCCACCACGATCAGGTTCTGCGGGTGGGACTCCGGCGTCCAAGGGGCCAGCCAGCCCTTCTTGATGGCCCTGTAGAATTCGTCGGTGTGCAGGTGGACGGCCAGCGGCCCCGGCGCGTTGGCGCAGAGCAGGGGGGCCACCGTGGTCTTGCCCGCCCCCGGCGGTCCGGTGAGCAGGATGATGCGGCCGGGCATGGGCGCCTCCGACAATGGACAGGGAGCCGGCGATGGTCTCTGATCGGCATAACGACGGTCAAGCTCAGGGCCGCGCAATCCGAGGGAGGCCGCCATGGCCGACGGCGCGTCGCGTATCGCTGCGGAGGCCCGCGAGAAGGCCTACGCCACCCCGCTGGAGGCCTTCCACGTCGGCGACCCGGAGCTGTTCCGCACCGACACCCACTGGCCGTGGTTCGAGCGCCTGCGGGCCGAGGACCCGGTCCACTACTGCCCCGCCAGCGACTTTGGACCCTACTGGTCGGTGACCCGGTTCGAGGACATCGTCGCCGTCGACGGCGACCACAACACGTTCTCCTCCTCCTCCGAGCAGGGCGGCATCGCGCTCGGCGATTCCTACGAGTCCGCCGCCGGCGCCAGCTTCATCAGCCAGGACAGTCCGCGACACGAGGCCCAGCGCAGGGTGGTCACCCCGATGTTCACCTCAGGCTCCATGGCGGCCATGGAGCCGCTGATCCGCAGCCGCGCCGGCGCCATCCTCGACGAGCTGCCGCGCGGCGAGACCTTCGACTTCGTCGACCGCGTCTCCGTCGAGCTCACCGCCCAGATGCTCGCCACCCTGATGGACTTCCCCTTCGAGGAGCGGCGGCTGCTGCCGCGGGCCTCGGACCTGCTGCTGGCCGCCCCCATCCTCGGCGGCGGCTCGCCGGCCGGGGAGCCCGCCCGCCAGGCCGAACTGATGGCCACCTTCGGCAGGCTGGTGGGGATCTTCGCCGAGCGCGCCGCCAAGCCTCGCAATGACGACCTGATCTCCATGCTGGCGCACGATCCGGCCACCGACGGCGGCGGCGACCCCTACAAGTTCGTCGGCAACCTCGTCCTGCTGATCGTCGCCGGCAGCGACACCACCCGCCACTCCATCACCGGCGGCCTGCTGGCCCTCAACGAGAATCCCGACCAGTACGCCAAGCTGCGCGCCGATCCGCGCCTCGTCGCCAGCATGGTTCCGGAGATCATCCGCTACCAGAGCCCGGTGGCCCACATGCGCCGCACCGCCCTGGCTGATGCGGAGATCGGCGGCAAGACCATCAGGAAGGGGGACAAGGTGGCCATGTGGTATGTCTCGGGCAACCGCGACGGCTCGGCCATCGCCGACGCCGACGCCTTCATCATCGACCGCGAGCGGCCCCGCCACCACGTGGCCTTCGGCTTCGGCGTCCACCGCTGCGTCGGCCAGCGCCTGGCCGAGATGCAGCTGCGAGTGGTCTGGGAGGAGATGCTCAAGCGCTTCCCGCTCATCGAGGTTGTGGGCGAACCGCGCCGCCTGACCTCCAACTTCGTGAAGGGCTACGAATACCTGCCGGTGCGCATTTCGGCCTGAATAGTGTTCGAATACTGGCGGAGCTTAAGCATGAAATGTCGGCGATACGCCAAATAATCCAAACACGAGGGATACAATCCATCTCTTGGAGGTTGAGTAATCTCCTAGAGGTTTGAAGGTCATGTTCCCGAAACGCGTTACGTTCGTCGACGACGACCCCATCCTGTTCGTCGATGACGACGCGCTGTGCAGCTTGGACACCTGCACCACTCTGCGAGAGCTTGGATATAATGTGCTCTGCGCTCACAGCGCCCAGGGCGCCCTGGACACGCTGAGCGCCCTCCGGCCCCTGGCCGCCCTGGTCACCGACATCGATCTGGGGGAGGGCCCCGACGGGTTCGAGGTCGCCCGGTCCGCCCGTGAGGCTTATCCGAGCCTGGCCGTGGTGTTCATCTCGGGCACGGCGGGGGCCCGTCACGCAGCCGAGGGCGTCTGCCGCTCGGAGTTCATCGCCAAGCCCTACCACCCGCGGCAGATCGCCGAGGCGCTGAGCCGCACGATGCGGCTTGAGGCGGTCTAATCCTTCGGAGCCTTCTCGGCGGCGGCCGCGGCCTTCTTGTCGGCCTTGGCCTGCGCCTTGACGGCGTCCTTGGCGGCCTTGGCCTTGTCGCGTTCCATCCGCTCGAAGCTGTAGTTGGGTGTCCGCGCCATGGTGGGCCGCTCTCCTGCAAGTCAGTCGCTTATCTGGCGTATCGCACCCCCCGCCGCAAGCGTGACGGTTCGAAGCACATGCCAATCTAGAGCGTCACCTCGCCCCGGAACATCGGCGCGCAGCCGCCGCCCACCGTGGCGCGCACCCCGTCGGGGGTTCGCCGGGCCGCGGCCTTCAGCACGCTGGGCCGCCCCATCTCCACCCCCTGGCTGATGGTGAAGGCGGCCTGGTCGACGCCGGACAGGGACACCAGCAGGGCCGCCAGGGTGGCGTTGGCGCTCCCGGTGGCCGGGTCCTCGTGGGTTCCGGCCAGGGGCGCGAACATGCGGGCCCGGATCTGTTCGCCCTCGCGGACATAGATCAGCAGGGAGTAGCGGCCCGCCAGGTCGGGGCGTCCGGCCTCGGCCTTGCGGAAGGCGGCCACGTCGGGCTCGGCCCGGCTCAGGGCCTCGGCGCCAACCTCCGCGATGATGAAGGGCACGCCGACCGTCGCCAGGACCGGGGCGTGGGTCGCGGTCACCACGTCGCCCACCGCCAGGCCGGCGCAGGCCGCGACTTCCTGCGGCGGAATCTCGCGCCCGGTGGTCAGCGCCTGGGGCGCGGCGATCACCGCCCCGGTGGGCGCGCCGGCGGCGTCGCGGTCGATGTCCACCTTCACCAGGCCCGCGATCATCTCCAGGGTGAGCGCGCCCTCATGCCCCATGGCGGCCAGGACATAGCCGGTGCCGATG
This sequence comes from Phenylobacterium sp., assembly GCF_030645195.1. Lineage (GTDB taxonomy): Bacteria > Pseudomonadota > Alphaproteobacteria > Caulobacterales > Caulobacteraceae > Phenylobacterium. The sequence continues at coordinate 19,873 of NZ_JAUSLW010000055.1, forward strand.
CTGGGGTGACCGGCGAAGGGCATTTCACCATTGCGGTGGAAGATCCGCACCCGGGCGGTGTGGGCGGGATTCTCCGGCGGCAGGACGAAGGTGGTCTCCGACAGGTTCATCTCCCCGGCCAGGGCCAGCATCTGGGCGTCGGTCATCCCCCGGGCGTCGGTGAACACCGCCAGCGGATTGCCGCCGAACGGGCGGTCGGTGAAGACGTCGAGGGTGACGAAGGCGTAGGTCGGCATGGCGGGTCTTCCGGTGGAGCTTGCGGCCCCTTTGCCATGAATTAGCCAGTTGGCAAAGTCCCAAAGGCGTAGTGACCCAGCACCTCGAAGTCGTGGGCCCCGTCCAGCTTCTCCACGGTCATCCCCGCCAGCAGTTCGGGCGGCATCAGCCGGGCGTTCACCGCCATGCGCTGGGACTTGGGATTGAGCGTCTGCCAATGGGTGGTGCAGCCGCAGGTGGGGCAGTGGTGGCTGGTGAGCGTCCTGTCGCCCTGCATATAGGCCACGGTCTCCCCGGTCATCCGCACCTGGGGCTGCTGGTAATAGGCCCACAGCACGCCGAGCTTGTGACAGAGGCCGCAGTTGCAATCGGTCACCTGCGGCGGCGCCTGGTCGATCTCCATCCGCACGGCGCCACAATGGCAGGACGCTTGGATCATGTTCGGCTTCCTCCTCCGACGCGGCGCCATCCACGATATCCGCCATCTGTCCCGGCGCCGACTCGACTGGTAACACTCCATGTAACGCCCCCTTGAGGGCCCGCAGGAAACGTCATGAGCCACTTCTCCCGCCGCACCATGCTCGGCATGACCGCCGCCGCCCCCTTCAGCTTCGGGGCCCTGGCCCTGGCCGCCACCCCGGCCGACGCCAAGTTCGAGGCCCTGGCCAAGGGCTGGGTCGACGCCTCGATGCGCCTGTCGCCGGTCAGCGCCACCCAGATCGGCGACCACCGCTTCGACTCCGAGATCGATGACATGGGCCCGGCCGGTCGCGCCGCGGTGGTCAAGCTGGCGACCGAGACCCTGGCGGCCCTGCAGGCCACGCCGCGCGCCCAACTGTCGCGCGCCAACCAGGTGGACGCCGCGATCCTGGAGAACCAGGTCCGCGCAGATCTGTGGACCACCCAGACCCTGCAGCCCTGGGCCTGGGACCCGCTCACCTGGAACGCCGTGGCCGGCGGCGCCCTCTACACCCTGACCGCCCGCGAATTCGCCCCCCTGGAGACACGCCTGCGCAGCGCCACCGCGCGGATGGAGAAGCTGCCGGCCCTGCTGGCCCAGTGCCGCGCCGACCTCCAACCCGCCCGCGTGCCCAAGATCCACGCCGACACCGTGGTGGGCCAGAACAAGGGCCTGCATTCGCTGGTGGACGGGGTCGTCGCCGACGCCGGCAAGCTGCCTCCCGCCGACCGCGCCCGCCTGGAGGCCGCGGCCAAGACCTGCAAGGCGGCCATCGACGCGCATCAGAAATGGCTGGAGACCGTGCTGGTCCCCGCCGCCAAGGGCGAGTTCCGGCTAGGCGCGGCGCTCTACGACGCCAAGCTGGCCTTCGCGCTGAACTCGCCGCTGAGCCGCGCCGAGATCAAGACCCGGGCGCTCGCCGAGATGACCGCGCTGCGGGCCACCATGTACGACATCTCGGCGAAATTCCTGGCCGGCAAGCCCGGCGCTCCGCCGACCCCGGCTGCGCCCACCGACGCCCAGCGCCAGGCCGCCATCGAGGCGGCGCTCGAATACGCCTATGCCCGCAAGCCCGCGCGCACCAAGCTGGTGGAGGCCGCCGAGGCCTGCCTGGTTCAGGCCACCGCCTTCGTCCGTGAAAAGAACATCGTCACCGTCCCCAGCGACCCGGTGAAGATCGGCCTGGTGCCGGAGTTCCAGCGCGGCGTCGCCGTGGCCTATTGCGACGCGCCCGGCCCCCTCGATAAGGGCCAGCAGACCTACTACAAGATCTCGCCGATCCCCGACGACTGGACCGACGCCCAGGCCGACAGCTTCCTGCGCGAATACAACAGCCTGGGCATCCAGGAGGTCACCGTCCACGAGGCCATGCCCGGCCACTACCTGCAACTGGCCCACGCCAACGCCTATCCCTCGGTGCTGCGCGCGGTGCTCTCCTCAGGCCCCTTCGTGGAGGGCTGGGCCTGCTATGCCGAGGACGTCATGGCTGACGAGGGCTATCTGGGCGGCGACCCCCTCTACCTGCTGGTCCACCTGAAGCTCCAGCTCCGGGTCTGCGCCAACGCCCTGCTGGACCAGGCCGTCCACGTCGACAACATCAGCCGCGAGGACGCCATGAAGCTGATGACCGTCCAGGCCTTCCAGCAGGAGCGCGAGGCCGCCGGCAAATGGGTCCGCGCCCAGCTCAGCCAGGCCCAGCTGCCCACCTATTTCGTCGGCTGGGAGGAGCACAAGGCCCTGCGCAAGCAGGCGGAAGCCAAGTGGGGCAAGAGCTTCACCCTCAAGCGCTACCACGACGGCATCCTGTCCTTCGGCTCGCCCCCGGCAAGGTTCGCGGGCCAGCTGCTGTTCGACCAGCCGATCGCCTGACTCAAGATCGTCATCCCGGCCGCAGCGAAGCGGAGAGCCGGGACCCAGGGGCCGCGATCAATCCCCCTGGGTCCCGGGTCTCCCCTGCGGGTCGCCCGGGATGACGTGAACGGGGAAGCGCTGAGCGTGAACCCGCGCCGCTCAGTCCCCCTTGCGTTCCCCCAGGGGAGCCGCGCCTCATTGCCCGCCAACGCGACACCCCAGCACAAGGCGAAGACCCATGAAGGCCATCCAGACCGTCCACCCCACCGGCCTCGACACCCTGCGCTATGCCGATATCGCGGACGCCAAGCCCCCCGGTCCTGGCGAGATCAGCGTCCGCCTGCGGGCCAGCTCCCTGAACTATCACGACTACATGGTGGTCCTGGGCGCCATTGCGACGCCGGAGGGCCGCATCCCCATGTCCGACGGCGCCGGCGAGGTGACGGCGGTGGGCGAGGGCGTGCGCGGGTTCGCGGTGGGCGACCTGGTGGTCTCCACCTTCTTCCCGGCCTGGCTGGACGGCGTCGACGCGCCGGACGGCGGCTTCTCCGGCGTGCCCGGCGACGGCGCCGACGGCTATGCCCGCGAGATGATCACCACCGCCGCCACCAGCTTCACCCACGCCCCCAAGGGCTGGACCGCGGCGGAGGCCGCCACCGTCACCTGCGCCGGCGTCACCGCCTGGCGCGCCCTGGTGGCCGACGGCGCGCTGAAGGGCGGCGAGACGGTGCTGGTCCAGGGCACGGGGGGTGTCTCCATCTACGGCCTGCAGATCGCCAAGGCCTATGGCTGCACCGTCATCGCCACCTCCTCCTCCGACGCCAAGCTGGAGCGGCTGAAGGCGCTGGGGGCCGACCACCTGATCAACTACAAGTCCGAGCCCGCCTGGGGCGCGGCGGCGGCCAAGCTCACCGGCGGCCGCGGCGTCGACCACATCCTGGAGATCGGCGGCTCGGGCACCATGCCGGAGTCCATCAACGCCACCCGCAACGGCGGCCACATCGCCGTGATCGGCGTCCTGGCCGGATACGCCGGCCCGATCCCCACCGTCGCCATCATGGGCAAGCAGCTCAAGGTCCAGGGCCTGACGGTCGGCAGCCGCCGCCACCAGCTCGACCTCATCCGCGCCATCGACGTCGCCGGCTACCGCCCGGTGCTCGACAAGTCCTTCCCCCTCGAAAACCTCGCCGACGCCTTCAGGCACCAGGCGTCGAACACCCACTTCGGCAAGATCGTGGTGGATATCTGAAAGGGGGCGGCGGCATTTCACTTTCGCTGCCGGGTGCTACCGTCGCGCGATGAACGGGCGTTTCTCATACAGCGGATTTGTCGTGGCGGGCCTGTGCGCCGCGCTGACGCTCGCGGGTTGTGCGACGCCGCGGGTTCCAGCCCCGAAGGCGGAGGTCGAGCGGATTTCGTTCCGGCCCCAGGGCCCGCCCTTCTGCGGTCGGTGCGAAAACACCAGCTTCGTCGTCGCCGCTGACGGTGAGCTTCGGATGGACGTCGGCCACTGGGCGGGCAGCTACAGGACCTGGGTGCGGAAACGCAGCGTCAGGCGGATTTCGCCGGAACAGTTCGCCGATTTCAAGCGACGTCTCGAACCCTACAGGCCCGTCCACGACGTCCTGCGCCCCGACGAGGCCTGTCGAAGCTTCATCAGCGATGCCGATGGCCTGACCGTCGAGTGGATACATGGCGATGAACGTCGGGTTCGCGTCTTCGACTTCGGATGCCTGGACGACCGCGCGATGAACGACACTCTTCGCCGAGCGTCGGCGGCCCTCGGCCTTTAGAGAACGGGCCTAACCCCCTCCGTCGCGCGCATATCTGCGCGCGCCACCTCCCCCGAACCGGCCTGCGGCCTGGAGGAGGAATTTCGGGGCTCCAATTCCTCCCCCAGCGCGCAGCGCGATCCGGGGGAGGTGGATCGGCGCGAAAGCGCCGAGACGGAGGGGGCTAGGGCGTCTCTATCGTCACCGATAGATCGCGCACCCCCGCGCCTCGAGGTCGGCGAACCAGGCCGGCGGTTCCAGGGCCACCCAGCGCAGGTCCAGCTTTTCCAGCCGGGGCAGGGCCGCCAGGGCCTGCGGCAGGCTCGTCAGCGGATTGCCGCGCAGGTCCAGCTGCCGCAGCTCCGTCAGGTCGCCGACCGCCGCCGGCAGGGTCGTGAGCCGGTTGTTGCGCAGGTGCAGCTCGCGCAGGTTCGACAGCCGGCCGAGGCTCTCGGGGACCGCCGCCAGGCGGGTGTCGGTGATCCGCAGCTCCAGCAGCCCGGCCATCGCCGTCACCACCTCGGGAAAGACCTCGAACGGGTTCTCGCTGAGGTTCAGGTAGCGCAGCCGGGTCATCCGCGCGAGGGAGGCGGGCAGGGCGGTCAGCCGGTTGTCGTGCAGGTAGAGGAAGTCCCGCAACCCCTCGATCTCCCCCAGGGCCTCGGGCAGTTCGGTGAGCGCGTTGTGCCCCAGGTCCAGCATCCGCAGGGCCTTCAGCCGCCCGACGCCGTCCGGCAGCGCCGTCAGCCCATTGTCGGCCAGGACCAGGGTCTCCAGCGCCGTCCGCCCCCACACCCAGTCGGGTACGGCGCCGAGGTTCTGCTTCCAGAGGGAGAGGTCCCGAGTCTCGTCCATCCCCTACAGCCCCAACACCCGCGCCGCGTTCCCCCCCATCCACTTGGCCCGCACGTCGGCCTTCAGCGGCAGCTCGTCGGTCTCCGCCACCAGCTGCACCAGCGGAACCATCGAGGTGCCCCAGCCGGAGCCGAAGATGATCTTGTCCTGCAGGCCGCGGGCTCCGTAATAAATCAGGGCCTCGTAGCCGGCGCCCGGCGAGAGCATGTACTTCACGCGGCGGCAGGCGAAGTCGATGTAGACGTTCCGGTGCCGCCCGGCGATCGCCACCATGTCGGGGATCCAGGGATAGCCGCCGAGGCCGGACACGATCCTCAGGTCGGGGAAGGCGATGGCCAGTTCGTCGATATATTTCGGGTGGGCGTAGTCGTAGGGGCGGTCCGACAGCAGGTGGACGCCGACGGTGATCCGCACCGGGATGTTCAGCTCCACGCACTTGGCGAGGAAGGGCCGGTAGACGGGATCGTTGATGTAGCGCTGCTCGCGGTAGGAGCTGATCTCGAAGCCCTTCACGCCCAGCTCGCGCACCCCGTGCTCCAGCTTGGCGACCCCGGCCTCCCCCTCGTCGCCCCAGATGCGGAACCAGGGGATCAGCCGGTCGGGATATTCGGCGGCGAAGGCGGCGACGTCCTCATTGCTGGCCCGGCGGCCCGCATTGCCGATGCAGGCCATGGCCACGCCGGCCTGGTCCAGCATGGCGATGACCTGCGCGTGCGTCATCGCCTTGGTCATGTCGACTTCGCACAGCTTCAGCGCCAGCGCCGTCAGGCCGATGGTCTGTTTGGCCTCATTGAATTCCTCCAGGGACATGCCGATCTGGGCGGCCCAGCCGGGCGCCATCTGCTGGGCGTAGCCCTCCTTGTCGAAGCCGCGGCCGGACTTGATGAGCCGCACGGTGTCCTCGACGGCCTCCTTGGTGGGGGTGTCGCACTCGAAGTCGATGATCTGCATCGCGGGGTCTCTTCAGGAAATGGGATCGGGCAAGAATCCCCAAGAGGTGCCACGGCCAAGCTCGCCCGACAACATTGCCCCCCGCGCCTGTTTGCGTCATAGGGGCCGCCCGTGACCGCCACCCTCCGCACCCTTCCGGCCCTCGTTGAGGCCGGCCTCCTGGAGGCCGAGCGCCTGCCGGCTCTTGAGCGCGTGGCGGCGCAGTACGCCGTGGCGATCACACCGGCCATGGCCGAACTGATGGGGGAACCGGGCGTCGCCCGCCAGTTCCTGCCCGACGTGGCCGAGCTCACCGTCCTGCCCGGCGAGGACGCCGACCCCATCGGCGATCTGACCCACATGCCCGTGGAGGGGATCGTCCACCGCTATCCCGACCGGGTGCTGCTGAAGGTCACCCACACCTGCGCGGTCTATTGCCGGTTCTGCTTCCGCCGCGAGATGGTGGGGCCCACCGGCGATGTCCCGGCCCTCTCGCCCCAGGCGCTGGACGCCGCCGTCGCCTACATCGCCGGGCGCCCCGAGATCTGGGAGGTGATCCTCACCGGCGGCGATCCCCTGGTGCTGTCGCCGCGCCGACTGCGCGACATCATGGGGCGGCTGGCCAAGATCGAGCATGTGAAGGTCATTCGCCTGCACACCCGCGTCCCGGCCGTCGATCCGGCCGCCGTCACCGATGAGCTGGTGGCCGCCCTCAAGGTCCCGGTCAAGGCGGTCTATGTCGCCCTGCATGCCAACCACGCCGCCGAGCTGACCCCCGCGGCGCGGGCCGCCTGCGCCAGGCTGGTGGACGCCGGCATCCCCATGGTGGGCCAGACGGTGCTGCTAAGGGGCGTCAATGACGACCCGGCGGTGCTCGACGCCCTGCTACGGGCCATGGTGGAGACGCGGATCAAGCCCTACTACCTGCACCATGGAGACCTCGCCCGCGGCGCCAGCCATCTGCGCACCACGCTCGCCGAAGGCCAGGCGGTGATGCGGGAACTTCGCGGCCGGCTCTCAGGGTTAGCCCAGCCGACCTATGTGCTGGATATCCCCGGCGGCCATGGCAAGGTCCCGGTGGGGCCGGACTATCTGGGCCACGACGGCCAAGTAGAGGACCCCGACGGAACCCTCCACCCCTATCCGCCTAGACCCTAGTTACGCGTCGTTGTCGGTGGAGATCTCTTCGAGGGTCTTGCCCACCGCCTTGGCGCCGTAGTCGGTGGCGATGTCGCCGAGCGACAGGATGCCCACCAGCTTGCCGGTGTCGTTGGCCACCACCAGGCGGCGGATCTGGTGACTGGCCATCTGGGCCGCGGCGTCGGCCAGGCTGTCGTCTTCCTTGCAGGTCTGGACCTCGCCGCTCATCACGTCGCTGACCGGGGTGGAGAGCTGGCCGCCCTTGGCCACCACCTGCAGGACGATGTCGCGGTCGGTGACCAGGCCGACGACCTTGCCGTCCTCGACGATCGGCACCGCGCCTGAATCGATGTTCAGCATGATCCCGGCGACCTTCTGCACGCTGTCGGCCGGCGCGGCGGTCACCACCTGAGCGGTCATGGCTTCACTGACTTTCATGGGGTCGTCCTTCGTGTTGGGGGAGCAGACACGACAACCCCCTCACGCCGCGGACGTTCCCCGCAAGGTCTAGGACGGCCGCTCGGTCTGCTTCAGGGCGTGGCGGAACATCAGCACGCCTGCGGTCACCAGCAGGGCCCCCAGGGCCGGCAGCAGCAGGCTGGCGGGCATGCCCAGGGTGAACAGCACGCGGGCCCAGTCGTCGTCGGTGCGATAGGCCGCCGTCAGGGCGAAGGCCGCGAGCCCCAGCCCCACCAGGGCGGTGACGATGGCGCTCAGCTTGTAGAACAGGTTGCCCATGACGCGTCTCCGAATCTCGCGCGATCCTGGGACCCCGCGCCGGGGCCTGCCTTGACGAGGGTCAAGCCGCGCGGCGGACCCGTTCCGGCGCCACCACCGGCAGGCTCTGGAACCCCGGCCTGGCCAGCAGGAAGCCCTGGATGTAGCGCACCCCCATCGCCCGCAGGGCCTCCAGTTCCCCGTCCGTCTCGATCCCCTCGGCGATCACCGCGACCCCGAGCGCGGCGCACATCTTCACCACCCCCTCGACGATGATCTTCCGCGGCAGGCTCTGGTCCAGGCCGCGGATCAGCTCCATGTCCAGCTTGATGATGTCGGGCTGGAACTGGGCCAGCAGGTTCAGCCCCGCATGACCGGCCCCGAAGTCGTCCAGGGCCACGCCGAAGCCCATCTTCTGGTAGCTGGCCACGATATTGGCCACGTGGGCCGGATCGGTCATCTCCTCGTTCTCGGTGAACTCGAAGATCAGCCGCTCGGTGGGGAAGTCCAGGGCCGCGGCGGTGGCCAGGGTCAGCTGGATGCAGGCCTGGGGTGAATAGACCGCATTGGGCAGGAAGTTGATGGAGAGCCTGGCCGGCCCGTCCAGCAGCCCGGCCCGCGCCGCCCCCTGGATGGCCTGGACCCGGCACTGCTGGTCGAAGGCGTAGCGGTTCTCCGGCGTCACCTGGGCCAGCACGCTGCCCGCCGACTCCCCGTTCGCGCCGCGCACCAGGGCCTCATAGGCGAAGGGGGCGCCGGTCTCCAGGTCGATGATCGGCTGGAAGGCCATGGCGATGGAAAAGTCCATGGCCTCGCCATCGCGGCAACCGGCGCAGGGGGCGGGGCGGGGCATGGGGCGAGGCTCCGGGGGCGAGAAAGGCCTCCAGCCCTATCCCCCAAGCGGTTAAGGATCGGTCGCCTAGAGCCGGGTCCGATAGAGCTTGGGCGTCAGCCGCCCGATGCGGCCCTGCAGCCAGGCGACCTCGCGCTTGGCGGCGGCCAGGTTGAAGGGGGTGGCGCGGTCCACCACCTGATCGATGTCCAGCTGCAGGTTCAGCCGCTGGGCGGCCCGGGCGCGCTCGTACATCGCCCGAAACTCCGGCCTCTGCCGCAGCCAGCGATAGACCATCTTCGGGGTCGGCAGGGCCGGGTCGCCCGCCATGTCGGCCAGGGTCATCCCCGCCGCCACCGCCTCGCAGAAGGCCCAGGCCCGGCACAGGGTGTAGCGGGTCTTCTGTCCGCCCCGATGCGGCCGGCCCCGCATCCGCGCCGCATAGACCCGCCGCGCGGCGTCGTCCTGGTCGCGCGACCACAGGGCGTTCTCCGCCAGCACGCGGCGGACGTCGGCATAGTCGGCGGCGAAGTCCTCGTGCATCGCCAGCCACCGGTACAGGGTCGCCCGGCACGGCATCTCCGGATCGGCCACGATGGAGGTGATGGTCTCGCCGACCTCGACGCGGGCCAGGATCACGCGGCCGATGGCGGGCCGATAGGCCGAGGGCTTCCACCCGCCCGTGCGATCGAAATCCGGCACGCACCGCTCCCGCGGCGGCCGCCAGGGATTCTCACGGGACCAATTCTCATCGAACTTGGACACCAGCCAAGCTTGCCACGCAGGCCGGCGTTTGCGCAAGAACAAAAAGAGAACATAGACGCCGTCAGGCGCAGTTCTTCGCCTGCCATTCGACGAGGTTCGCCAGGATTCCGTCCCGGGTTTCCTGATAGTCGGGATCGGGGCGGGGGCCGGGCGGCCCGTTCCACAGGGCGATCGCCCGGGCGTAGCGCTGGCAGGACACCGCCTTGTCGTCCTGGCTGTTGGCGTAGCAGCGCTCCACCAGGGCCGCCAGATAGCCGCCCCGGGCGCTGTAGTGGTCCTCGACGCCCTTGCACAGGGCCAGGGCGGCGGCGGGATCGTGCTGCATGCGCCCGGCCACGAAGGCCCGCCCGGTGGCCTCCATCACGGCGGCTTCCTCGGGCCAGGACGATCCGGCCCAGGCCGGCGTCGCCGCCAGCAGGGCCAGGGCGAGGACAGGCAACAGGCGCATGGCGACCTCCGAGGCGGACCGGGCGTTCAGCCTATCACGGGCCGGCGAAGCTGGCCCTAACCCGCGCTCGCCGCCCGCGCCGCTCAGCGGCAGTAGACGCCCTTCAGCCCGGCCCAGATCGCGTCGCCATAGGACATGCGGTCATACTCCGGATGCAGCTTCAGCCAGGCGACGACGGCCACCACCCGCTGCGTGAGCCGCCGCTCAAGTTCGGCGCTGTCGGGGGCCTGCAGCAGGCCGTCGATCCCGCCCTCGCAGGTGGCGTTGGGATTGTCGCGGTCGTTGACCA
>NZ_JAUSLW010000057.1 GCF_030645195.1 Phenylobacterium sp.
CAAGAAGGCCCCCCTTTTTCCAGGCGGCGGTCGCCAAACCGCCCCAGCGTCACATCCAACATCGCCTGCTCCCATCATGACCAACTCAGGGAATCAGACTTCCACAACACCCTCAAATGCAGATGTGTGAATGCGGTAGCCATGAAGGGGAGGGAGGGGGACGGCGTCCTCAGCTGATGGACCCGCCGTCGATGACCACGGTCTGGCCGGTCATCCAGGAGCCGGCCTTCGACGCCAGGAAGACCGCGGCGCCGGCGATGTCGTCGGGTTCGCCCAGGCGGCGCAGGGGGGTGCCGGAGCTGGCGCGGGCCTCGCCGGCCGGGGTGTCCCACAGCGCCTTGGCGAAGTCGGTCTTCACCAGGCCCGGCGCGATGCAGTTGACCCGGATATTGTGGGGCGACAGCTCCTGGGCGAGGTTGCGGGCCAGCTGCATGTCGGCGGCCTTGGAGATGGCGTAGGCGCCGATCACCGAGGTGCCGCGCAGTCCGCCGACGGACGAGATGATGATGATCGCCCCGTCCTTGGCAGCCTTCATCTCCTCGCTGGTCATGTTTATCAGCCAGTTGTTGGCGATGATGTTGTTCTCGAGGATCTTGCGGAACTGATCGTCGGAGATGCCGCTCATCGGCCCGTAATAGGGGTTGGAGGCGGCGTTGCAGACCACGATGTCGATCTTGCCGAAGGCCTTGCGGGTCTCGTCCACCAGGCGCTGGAGATCCTCCTTGGAGGAGATGTTGGCCGGCACGGCGATGGCGGCGCCGGGGTGCTTGGCGTTGATCTCGGCGGCCACCTCCTCGCAGGGGCCGGCCTTGCGCGAGGAGATGGTGACCTTGGCGCCATGCTCGGCCATGCGCTGGGCGATGGCCTTGCCGATCCCACGCGAGGACCCGGTGATGACGGCGACCTTGCCCGCCAGATCGAACAGCTCACCCATGGTCGTCTCCCGTTAAAACATGTGTTTGGTTTTGGCCATTTGCGGGACGGGGCGACGTGGCGTCAAGGGTTGGGGGGTGCGTGAGCGGAAGCGTGGGTCCAGTTCGCACCGGTCGCCGTGGCAGCATGAATGTCACCCGTCGAAAAATCCCTCGTCCAGCGTCTTAATCTCGACGGTGTGGCGCGTGAGGACGCCGACCCCGTGCCGGATCATGAGTTCCGCCAGCCTGTCCCCGTCGATCAGAACCACGTGGAGACTGGAGGCCGCCGCGTGTTCTCTCGCTTGCTTGGAGAAGCTAGACGCGGTGACGAACAGGCCCTTGTTCGCCTTCTTGATGTTCAACGCCCCGATGAAGCTATTGATGGCTTCCGGACCGATGTTGTTTCCTTCTTTCCAGCGCTTGGCCTGAATGTAGACGCGATCCAGCCCAAGCGGGTCTTGATGCACCACCCCGTCAACGCCGCCATCGCCCGAGCCCCCGAGGGCGAAAGCCAGCTCTTCCCGGCCCTGACCGTAATTCATGCGAACGAGGAGTTGGATTATCAGCTGTTCGAAGTCAGCCGGGTGCATCTGTCGAACGCGATCCAGGATCTCGGCTCTAAGGTTTGTCTCCAGCTCCTTCCGCGCGCCTTCGATGCGTTCCTCGGGGGTGGCGTTCGTAACGTCGGGGATGGTGCTCGAAGCGACACCTTCTAGAGGCGAGACGGTCTGAGAGCCTTTGAACCAAGTCTTGAATGCTGGAATTTCCGACAAGGTCTGGTTGCTGATCTTGACCGGGTTCGACGCGAGCAGCTTTGCACCCTGGTCCGTGATCTCGAACCGGCCCCGCTTGGTGGTCTGAAGCAGACCAGCCCGCGTCATGTAGAACTTCGCCCAGTGCAGGCGGTTGTGAAATATGCCCTGCACGCCGCTCGGAAGGCGTTCAGCCAGTTCATCTTCGGTCAAGCTGAAGTCCCCGGCGAGGAGGGGCATAAGCTCCATAATACTAACCGGCGCCTTGGCTTCGGCCGTTCGCCGCAGCAACGGGAGCATCGCGGTCTGATAGTCGGGGATCGCCACAGCCTGACCTCCAGTGAAGACGCACTAAGGCGGCGAAAGGCTGAGCCTGCGCAACCCAGAAGATAGCGAGCGGGACCGTTCGCTGAGGCGGAGAGTGGAGACGCGCAACACCTTCCGCCGCCCTCAGATCAGATCGTCGACCGTCACACCCAGCGCCTCGGCGATGCGCTTGTAGCTCTCCACCGTGCCGTCCCGTTTGCCGGTCTCGATCTGGGAGAGGTAGCCTTCCGAGAGGTCGGCCATCGCGGCCAGGGCCGCCTGGGTCAGGCCGCGATGCTGGCGCCAGAGCTTCACCGGGCTTTCTCCGGCCAGCATGCGGCCAGCATGTCGGCGGGGATCAGCTCCTCCTGCCCCGAGGCCAGGGCGGCCTTGGCGCGGTCGTAGGCGCGGAGGTCCAGCTTCGGGCGGCTGGGCTTGGTCAGGGTTCCCTGGGCGGGGCGCAGGACGCGGTCGCCCGCCTTCAGCGCCGCGCGGGCGAAAAAGTCGTCGGTCAGTTCGGGGGCGTCATCGGGGTCGGTCCAGATGGGTGTTTTCCTGTTCCCTGGCATGGCACGTTCTCATCGGCGGCGCGGCGCGGATTTCTTGTCGCGACAATTAAGTATCGAGGAAAGGAAGTCCGTCCAAGGCGGAGTGTGTGGCCCCTGGGTCCCGGCTCTGCGCTGCGCTACGGCCGGGATGACGGTGAGGGTGGGACCGGGCGCCGGGTTTGGAGTCGCCCCCAGGCGTAGGTCGCGCGCCCGCTTCGCAGGGGCGGAAAAGCAAGCCAGAGTGCGGGGCGTCCCACACACGCCCCCACACGGAGACCCACATGACCCGCAACGAACAGATCATCGCCGACTTCATCGCCGCCTGGTCGCGGTTGGACGCCGCCGAGCTGGTCCAATACTTCACCGAGGACGGGACCTATCACAACATGCCGACCCGGCCGGTGAGCGGGCGCGCGGCCCTGACCGGGTTCATCGCAGCCTTCCTCAAGGACTGGAGCAGCACCCAGTGGGAGGTGCTGAACCTGGTCTCCAGCGGGGACGTCGTGATCGCCGAGCGGGTGGACCGGACGGTGGTGGCGGGCAAGCCGGTGGACCTGCCCTGCTGCGGGGTCTTCGAG
>NZ_JAUSLW010000065.1 GCF_030645195.1 Phenylobacterium sp.
CACTCGCTCTCGCCGTCGGCGCGCATGGGCGCGTTCAGCGAGGCGTCGGGGCCCGACAGCCGGCGGTTCATCGAGATTACTTCCTCGTCCAGCACGCCCAGCTTGGTGGCGATCAGGCTGACCTGGTCGGGGTGCAGGTCCCCGTCCTGGAAGGCGCTGATCTGGCTCTTGGCCTTGCGCAGGTTGAAGAACAGCTTCTTCTGCGCCGCCGTCGTGCCCATCTTCACCTGGCTCCAGGTGCGCAGGATGTATTCCTGGATCGAGGCGCGGATCCACCACATGGCGTAGGTCGCCAGGCGGAAGCCCTTGTCGGGCTCGAACTTCTTGACCGCCTGCATCAGGCCGACATTGCCCTCGGAGATCACTTCCCCGATCGGCAGCCCGTAGCCGCGATAGCCCATGGCGATCTTGGCCACCAGGCGCAGGTGCGACGTCACCATCCGATGGGCGGCCTCGGGGTCTTCATGTTCCTTCCAGCGCTTGGCCAGCATGAATTCCTCATCCTTGGCCAGCATCGGAAATTTCCGGATCTCGGTGAGATACCGGCTCAGGCCGCCATCGGGCGACATCACGGACAGCGCGTTCGTGGCCATGGACTTATCCCCTATTTCCCGGACATCTAGGTCGCCGCGCGCTCAGCGCGCGCGCGTCCGTCCGCCCCCTCAACCCATGAGATAGGTATTGGGTTTCAACTGCGGAAGGGCGCTGGGAGAACGACCCGTAAGTCCGACTGCTCAACTCAGGTATTTCTATCCCTGGACCTTGGCGCCTTCAAGGCGCCGGGGCCGCAAGCTTTCTCACAGGGCTGAGAGCAAAGCTTCCAGCTGGGCCATGTCGGGGGGCAGGGCGCTCTGGAAGCGCAAGGGTTCCCCGGTCACCGGATGGACGAAGCCCAGCACCGCGGCGTGCAGGGCCTGGCGGGTCAGACCGGCCTTGCCCATCGCCTCGCGCACCGCCGGCGCCGGCGGCCCGGAGCCATAGACCGGGTCCCCCAGGCAGGGACTGCCCTTGGCGGCCATGTGCACCCGGATCTGGTGGGTGCGGCCGGTCTCCAGCCGGCATTCCAGCTTGGCGGCCAGGGGCTTCTTCTGGGGGCCGTAGACCGCGGTCGTGGCGTAGTGGGTGATGGCCTCGCGGCCGCCCGATTTCAGCACCGCCATCTTCTTGCGGTCGCTGGAGGAGCGGCCGATCTGTGTGGTGATGGTTCCCCGGGCCGGTGACGGCGCGCCGCGCACCAGGGCCACATAGACCCGGTCGATGTCGTGGGCGGCGAACAGGGCCGAGAGCCCCTGGTGGGCGGCGTCGGTCTTGGCCACCACCACCACGCCGGAGGTCTCCTTGTCGATGCGGTGGACGATGCCCGGCCGCGCCACCCCGCCGATGCCCGATAGCGAAGCCCCGCAATGGGCCAGCAGGGCGTTGACCAGGGTGCCGTTGGGGGTGCCCGGCGCCGGGTGGACCGCCATGCCCGGCGGCTTGTCCACCACGATCAGGTGGGCGTCCTCGTAGAGCACGGTGAGCGGGATCGCCTCGGCCTGCGGCTCGGCGGCCTCCGGAGGCGGGATCAGCAATTCGTAGTCGCCGGCCTGGGCCTTGGCGGAGGTGTCGGTCAGCACCCTGCCGCCGCGGCTGACCAGGCCCTGGGCCATCAGGGCCTGGATTCGGGCCCGCGACAGGTCGGGCAGGTGCTCGGCCAGGGTCTTGTCCAGCCGACCGCCCGCGTCCTCGGCGGCAAGGGTCAGGGCGACCGTTTCCCCGGGTGGCGGGTCGTCGTCGTCTGGGATGATCACGCCGCCGCGCCTTCTCGTCCTACAGCCCGCTCTTCTCGCTGGACTCTTCCTCGTGGCCGGTGATCGAGCCCTTGGAGAACAGGAATTCCTTCAGTTGCTCGGCGAACTGCTCGTCGTTGCGGCGGATCCACTCCAGCGCCATCGAGGCGTGCTCGATCTCCTCGTGGGCGTTGTGCAGCAGGATGGCCTTCAGTTCGGCGTCGTCGCAGTCGTCGGCCCGCTGCCGGTACCAGTCCACCGCCTCCAACTCCTCGATGAGGGAGGTGATGGCGTAATGCATGTTCAGGGTCTTCTTGGACAGCTTCTCGCGTGGGACGTGAAGGCCTTCGCTGGACATCTCATGCTCCTGTCGTAACTCCCTGCTCTATGGCATGGGCGAACGACAACGCGCGAGCGGGGAAGTAGGATGACCATCAATCGACGGGCGGCCCTGGCCTTTCTGGGCCTTGGCATGGCGACACCGGTCCTGGCCCAGGCGCCGGCCCGCTATTCGGGCGCCGTGGCCTTCAAGCACGGGGTGGCGTCGGGCGATCCCCTGGCCGATCGGGTCATCCTCTGGACCCGCATCACCCCGGCGCAGGCCAATGCCGGGGAGATCGCCTATCGCTGGCGGATCACCCCCACCGGCAAGCCCCGTCGCTTCCGGCGCGTGAAGACCCTCGCCGGCGAGGGCGTCACCAGCGCGGCGCGCGACTTCACGGTGAAGGTCGATGTCGGCGGCCTGAAGCCAGGGACGCAGTACAGCTACGAGTTCGAGGCCAATGGCGTGGTGTCCCCGCCGGGCTGGGCCCGCACCCTGCCGGTGGGCAAGACCGCGCAGGTGGTGCTGGCCGTGGCGTCGTGCTCGCTGCATCCCAACGGCTATTTCCACGCCTACAGCGCCATCTCGGCCCTGCCCCGCGTCGACGCGGTGATTCACCTGGGCGACTATATCTACGAGTATGGCGGCCCCGGCTCCTACGGCATGGACAGCAAGGTCGCGTGGCATCGCGGGCATCTGCCGGACCACGAGATCGTCACCCTGGCCGACTACCGGACCCGCCACGCCCAGTACAAGGCCGACGTCCAGCTCCAGGCCGCCCACGCCCGCGCCCCCTGGATCGTGGTCTGGGACGACCACGAGACCGCCAATGACAGCTTCGCCGGGGGCGCCCAGAACCACACCCCCATCGACGAAGGCCCCTGGAACGAGCGCAAGGCCACGGCCATCAAGGCCTATTACGAGTGGATGCCGATCCGTGAGCCGGAGGGCGGCGGGTTCGCCATCAACCGCACCTTCCACTTCGGCGATCTGGTCAGCCTGATGATGCTGGAGACCCGGCTGACGGCCCGCGATCGCCAGCTGACCTACGACCAGGACCTCAACGGCATGAACGGCAAGCCCGACCTGCCGGCCTTCCGCAAGAAGCTGGCCGATCCCTATCGCCGCATGATGGGTGAGGCGCAGGAGGCCTGGCTGGCGTCGGAGCTGAAGGCCTCGGTGGTGGCCGGCCGCACCTGGCAGGTGCTGGGCAACGAGGTGGTGATGGGCCGCCTGAACATCCCAAGCCCCCGCAAGGAGATGGGGGAGGCCGCCTTCGCCAAGGCCATGGCCGCCTCCTCCGACGCCGCCAAGAAGCGCGTCGCCCGCCTGGAGGCGTTCTCTCAGATGGGCCTGCCCTACGGCCTGGACATGTGGGACGGCTATCCGGCCGACCGCGAGCGGCTCTATGCGGCGATCCAGGCGGCCCAGGCCCGCGCCATCGTGCTCTCCGGCGACAGTCACGCCTTCTGGGTCAACGAGCTGTTCGACCAGGGCGGCGCCCGGGCCGGCGTGGAGTTCGGGGCCACGGGGATCACCAGCCCCGGCGGCGGCGACCTGCTCACCGCCTTCCCGATCGGAGAGGTGTTCGCCAGCGCCAACCGGGAGGTGGTCTACAACCACCAGAGCGCCAAGGGCTTCGTCCTGCTGACCCTGACCCCGACCGAGGCCCGGGCGGATCTGATGACGGTCTCCAACATCACCGAGCCCACCTATGAGACCCGGGTGCTGAAGACCTATCGGGTGACCCCGGAGGCGGGGGGCCTGTCGGCGCCGGTCGAGGCCTAGCGCCGATCCAGGGCCAGGCGCAGGCCGAGGGCCAGGAAGACGCCGCCGGTGGCCCGGTCCAGCCAGCGCACCACGGCGACGCGCTCAAGCACGCGCGCGATGGGCTGGGCGACGGTCACAGCCGCTCCTTGAGCTTGCCGTTCTCCACCACCCGATAGAAGCAGGTGCGGAAGCCCGTGTGGCAGGCGCCGCCGTCGCCCTCGGGGGTGACCTTCAGCAGGATGGCGTCCTGATCGCAGTCGATGCGAACCTCCTCCACCAGCTGGATCTGGCCGCTGGTGGCGCCCTTGTGCCAGAGCTCGTTGCGGGAGCGGCTGAAATAGTGGGCCTCGCCGGTGGCGAGCGTCCGCTCCAGGGCTTCGGCGTTCATATAGGCCAGCATCAGCACCTCGCCGGTCTCGGCATGGGTGGCGATAGCCGGGATCAGGCCGGCGGAATCGAATCTCGGGGCGAGCAGGTCGCCGCGTTCGAGGATTTCCTTGGAGGTCGCGGTGGGGAAGGTGGGTTTGGCCATGGCCGCATATGGCGCCCATCGCTCGCGCCGCGCTAGCCTCTCGACATGAGTCTGAAGGACTGGATCAAGGGCCGGGTGGCGTCGATGGACCTGGCCGTCCGTCCCTGGGCGGCGCGCTCAACGCTCAACGGCTTCGCCTATGAGTTCCTGCTGTTTGGCCTGAAGCAGGCCTGGGCCTGTCTCTATGGCGGGGCCATGGTGGCCCTACTGATTGGCAGCCATTTCTGGTGGCCGGCCGAGGCGGCGCTGTCCCGCTACGATTTCCTGGTGATCGCCGCGCTTGGACTGCAGGTCCTGCTGCTGGCCACCGGGCTGGAGCGCTGGGACGAGGCGCTGGTGATCGGGATTTTCCACGTCGTCGGCACAGTCATGGAGATCTTCAAGACCAGCCACGGGTCGTGGATCTATCCCGAGCCATCGATCCTCCGGATCGTGGGCGTGCCGCTGTTCTCAGGCTTCATGTACGCCGCCATCGGCAGCTACATCGCTCGCGCCTGGCGGCTGTTCGATATCCGCTTCCCGAACTACCCGCCGCTGTGGGGTCCGTGGCTGCTGGCGATCCTCAGCTACGCCAACTTCTTCACCCACCACTATACGATCGATATCCGCTGGGGCCTGTTCGTCCTGTCGGTGGTGCTGTTCGGGGGGAGAAGCTTCCAGTTCACCCCCGACCTGAAGCCGCGCTCCATGCCCATGCTGCTGGGCTTCTTCCTGGTGGCGATCTTCATCTGGTTTGCGGAGAACATAGGCACCTTCACCGCGACCTGGACCTACCCGCAGCAGGCCGCGCAGTGGCGCCCCGTCGGGCTGGCCAAGCTGGGGTCTTGGTACCTGCTGATGATGCTGAGCTTCGTCCTGGTCACCCTCGTCCACCGGCCGCGGCCGGTGGAGAGCGATGCGCCTCGATCGTCCCTGCTGGACGACGAAGTCTCTAGCGGTTGACGAAGTCCAGGAACCGCTGACGCAGGGTCGGGTCGGTCTTGAAGACGCCGGTGAACTGGGTGGTGATGGTGGTCACGTGCCGGTGGTGGACGCCGCGGGTGGTCATGCACTGGTGGGCGGCGTCGATCAGGACGGCGACGCCGGCGGGACGCAGGCTGTCGGTGATGGCGTCGGCGATCTGCTGGGTCATGGTCTCCTGGGTCTGGAGACGGCGGGCGAAGATCTCGACCACCTTGGCCAGCTTGGAGATGCCCACGACGCGGTTGGTGGGCATGTAGGCGACATAGGCCTTGCCCAGGAACGGCGCCATGTGGTGCTCGCAGTGGCTCTCCACCTCGATCTCGCGCAGCATGACGATGTCGTCATAGCCCTGCACGTCTTCGAAGGTGCGCGAGAGTTCCTTGGCCGGATCGAGGCTATAGCCTTCGAACCATTCGCCATAGGCGTCGACCACCCGTTTGGGGGTGTCGATCACGCCTTCACGCCTCGGGTCGTCGCCAGCCCAGGCGATGAGGGTGCGGACAGCCTCCATCGCCTCTTCGCGCGTCGGGCGCTTCACGGCTTCAAGATCAACGCCGGGCGTGCCGACGAGGGTTCGGTCGCGAGCTACTGCGTCCATGTGAGATCGGTTCTTTCCAGGGCTGAGTTGCGCCGGGACGAAGGTCCCGGAAAAGACGCGTGGCCACCCTTATACGTAGGGCGAAGCTTTCCGGATGCGAGACCGTGGCTTCCCGTACGCCCCGTCTGTATATGGGGCGCAAGCCTTTCCCGGCAACTGTTACGCAGCGTCAGACCCTATGACCTTGAGCCTCTACGACACCATGGCCCGCGCAAAGCGGCCCTTCGTCCCGCGCGATCCCAGGCGGGTGACGATGTATGTCTGCGGGCCAACGGTCTATAATTACGCCCATATCGGCAACGCCAGGCCGGTGGTGGCCTTCGACGTCCTGTTCCGCCTGCTGCGCCACACCTATGGCGCCGACAGCGTGATCTACGCCGCCAACGTCACCGACGTGGATGACAAGATCAACAAGAAGGCGGCCGAGGAAGGCGTCTCGATCGACGTCATCACCGAGCGCTATCTGGACATCTACAACGCCGATATGTCGGTGCTGGGCGCGCTGCGGCCCACCCACCAGCCGCGCGCCACCCAGACCATGGACGCGATCATCGCCATGATCGGCCGCCTGGTTCACAACAACGCCGCCTACGCCGCCGAGGGCCACGTCCTCTTCAACACCCAGGCCTATTCCGACTACGGCAAGCTCTCGGGCCATCCGATGGAGGACATGATCGCCGGCGCCCGCGTCGAGGTGGCCCCCTACAAGCAGCATCCCGCCGACTTCGTGCTGTGGAAGCCGTCGAAGGAGAACGAACCGGTCTGGGACAGCCCCTGGGGCCCCGGCCGCCCGGGCTGGCATATCGAGTGCTCGGCCATGATCGAGCAGAGCCTGGGCCTGCCCATCGACATCCATGGCGGCGGCATCGACCTGCTGTTCCCCCACCATGAGAACGAGATGGCCCAGGGCCTGTGCGCCGGCCACGACCACGACGCCCCGACCGAGTACGCCCGCTACTGGCTGCACAACGGCTTCCTGAACATGGGCGCCGAGAAGATGTCCAAGAGCGTCGGCAATGTCGCCCTGGTGCACCAGCTGATCGAGCAGGCGCCCGGCGAGGCCCTGCGCTGGGCCCTGCTGGTGGGCCACTATCGCGCGCCACTCGACTGGACGGGCGACCTGATCGAGCAGTCCAAGAAGGCCCTGGACCGGCTCTACGGCGCCCTGCGACGCTCCAGCGAGGTGAAGGCCCAGGCCACCGGCCCGTCCGTCGCCTTCATGGAAGCGCTCGAGGATGACCTCAACACCCCGGCCGCCATGGCCGAGCTGTTCGCCATGGCCACGGCCCTGGAGACCGCCCGGGGCGAGGATCGCGCCTACGCCAAGGGCGAGCTGCTGGCCTCGGCCAATCTGATGGGTTTCCTGTTCGCCGATCCGGAATACTGGTTCCAGGCCGGTGTCAGCGACGAGCTGCGGGAGAAGGTCGACGCCCTGATCGCCGACCGGGTCGCCGCCCGCGCCGCCAAGGACTGGGCCGCGGCCGACCGTATCCGCGGCGAGCTGACGGCGTTGAACATCGAAGTCATGGACAATCCGACGGGGGCGACCTGGCGGATCAAGGAACAGGGATGATGCCGGGCTACAATCAACCCAAGCACTTCACCGCGGGCGCAGGCCTGACCTTCAAGAAGAAGGGCGGCGGCGGACCCAGGGGCGAGAAGATCGAGCACCGCGTCGGGATCCAGGCTCCGGCGCGGGTGATCTGGGAGGTCATCGCCGACCTCGACGCCTGGGCCGACTGGAATCCGCTCTACACCAAGGCCGTGGGCAAGATCGCCATCGGCGGGACCCTCACCCTCACCCTTCAGCTTCCCGACGAGGCGCCCGAGACCATCCGCCCGGTGGTCACCGACTGGACGCCGGACTCCCTGCTGCACTGGAAGCTGACCATGGCCGGGGGCCTGGTGCGGACGGTGCGCTACCTGGAGATCGACGAGCTGTCGGAGGAGAGCTGCGTCTTCGCCAGTGGCGAGATCGTCGGCGGCCTGCTGGGGCGCTACGTGGCCCGGCGCATGGGACGCAAGATGTACCGCGGCTTCGAGGCCATGGGCCTGGCGCTCAAGGAGCGCGCCGAGGCCAAGTGGCGCGCCCAGGGCGGAAAGCCTACATCAGCCTCATGATCGACGATCTCTACTCGGCCAAGCTCCTGAAGCTGGCGGCCAACATGCCCCACGCCGGGCGGCTGCCCGCGCCGGAGGGCTCGTCGGAGAAGGTCTCCAAGCTCTGCGGCAGCCGGGTGACCGTGGACGTGGTCATGGACGGCGACCGGGTTGGCCAGTTCGCCCAGGATGTGAAGGCCTGCGCGCTGGGCCAAGCCTCGGCCGCCGTGCTGGGCGCCCACGTGCTGGGGGCCACCCTGGCGGAGATCGAGATGGCCCGGGACCAGTTCCGTGCTATGTTGAAGGACGGCGCGCCTGCGCCGATTGGACGATTTTCGGACCTAGAGATGCTCGCGCCCGTGAAGGATTACCCGGCCCGCCACACCTCGACGCTGCTGGCGTTCGAGGCCGCGACCGACGCCGTCCGCCAGGCTAGCACTCGAACTAGCCGCGCCGGCGCGGCTTGATCGCCACCAACCGTCGGCGTAATCGCTGCGGTTGATTTGCAAGGCGCTCGCGTCCCGGCATGACCTTTTACGAAACCTGCGTCAGGGGCGCACTCCGCGCCTACAAGCTGACGCTATCGCCGTTGATCGGGCGCCAATGCCGGTTTCTTCCGACCTGTTCGGAATACGCCGCGGAGGTCCTGATCGGGCAAGGCCCCTGGCGCGGCTCCTGGCTCGCGGCCCGCAGGCTCTGCCGCTGTCATCCCCTGGGTGGTTCGGGATATGACCCGCCGCCCCCGCCGCGCGGGAAGCCCGCCCGGAAATGGACTTGTGAAACATGATCGACCTGATTTTCCCCGACGGCTCCCAGCGCCAGTACGAAGACGGCGCCACGGGGCGTGACGTCGCCGCCTCCATCGCCAAGTCGCTGGAGAAGCGCGCCGTCCTCATCAAGCTGGACGGCAAGCTTTACGACCTGGACCGCGCCCTGCCCTCCGGTGGCGTGTTCGAGATCCTGACGCGCGACGCGCCTGAGGCCCTCGACACCATCCGCCATGACGCCAGCCACGTGATGGCGCAGGCGGTGCAGGAGCTGTTCCCCGGCGCCCAGGTGACCATCGGGCCGGCCATCGAGGACGGCTTCTACTACGACTTCGCCCGAGACACGCCCTTCAGCCTGGACGATCTGGCCAAGATCGAGCAGCGGATGAAGGAGATCGTCGACCGCGACGAAAAGATCGTCCGCGAGGTCTGGAACCGCGACGAGGCCATCGCCCACTTCAAGGCGATCGGCGAGGCTTACAAGGCCGAGATCATCTCCGACCTGCCCGAGACCGAGGAGATCAGCGTCTATCGCCAGGGCGCCTGGAAGGACCTGTGCCTGGGGCCGCACCTGCCCTCCACCAAGCACGTGGGCAAGGCCTTCAAGCTGACCAAGCTGGCCGGCGCCTACTGGCGCGGCGACCACCGCAACGCCCAGCTCCAGCGTATCTACGGCACGGCCTGGGCCAGCGAGGCCGACCTCGAGGCCTATCTCACGCGGGTCGAGGAAGCCGAGAAGCGCGACCACCGCAAGATTGGCCGAGCCATGGACCTCTTCCACCTGCAGGAAGAGGCCAAGGGCATGATCTTCTGGCACCCCAAGGGCTGGACCCTGTTTCGCACGGTGGAGAACTACATCCGCCGCCGGCTTGACGCCGAGGGCTACCAGGAGGTCAAGACGCCCCAGATCATGGACCGCGGCCTCTGGGACCGCTCCGGCCACTGGGAGAAGTTCGGCGCCAACATGTTCGTCTGCGAAACGCCGGAAGGCGAAGAGCTGGCCGTTAAACCGATGAACTGTCCGGGGCACATCCAGATCTTCAACGTCGGCCAGAAGAGCTATCGGGACCTTCCCTTGCGGCTCGCCGAGTTCGGGGCCTGCCACCGCTATGAGCCCTCGGGCGCCCTGCACGGCATCATGCGCCTGCGGGCCTTCACCCAGGACGACGCCCACATCTTCTGCCGCGAGGACCAGATCGAGGAGGAGACGACCAAGTTCGTCCGCCTGCTGAATTCGGTCTATTCCGACTTCGGCGTCCATCTCGACAGCGTCAAGCTGGCCCTGCGTCCGGAGCTGCGGGCCGGCTCCGACGAGGTCTGGGACATCGCCGAGGACAAGCTCGACCGCGCCGCCCGCCAGGCGGTGAACATCAAGATCGACCGCCTGCCGGGCGAGGGCGCCTTCTACGGTCCGAAGCTGGAGTTCCACCTGCGCGACGCCATCGGCCGGACCTGGCAGTGCGGCACGCTGCAGCTGGACTTCGTCCTGCCCGAGCGGCTGGACGCCGAGTACACCGCCGAGGACGGCTCCAAGCAGCGGCCGGTGGTCCTGCACCGGGCGGTGTTCGGGGCGGTGGAGCGGTTCCTGGGCATCCTGATCGAGAACCACGCCGGGGCCTTCCCCCTGTGGCTGGCGCCGACCCAGGTGGTGGTCGCCACAATTACGTCCGACGCCGATGATTATGGGATGCAGGTCGCGCAGGAACTGCGCGCGGCTGGCCTGCGGGTCGAAACCGATCTTCGCAACGAGAAGATCAACTACAAAATTCGCGAGCACAGTCTGGCCAAGGCCCCGGTGATCGCCGTGGTTGGCCGGCGGGAAGCCGAGGAGGGCAAGGTGGCGTTGCGGCGCTTTGGATCGGATGGGCAGGAAATCCTTTCGCTCGCTCAGGCCGCGAAGACGCTTGCCTTGGAAGCCCTAGCGCCCGATGTTGCCCGTCGCACCACGGGCGCGGCCGCTGCTTCGCCTCGCGATTCGGTCGGGGCCAGGGAGGCTGGATGAACGGCATCGCCGCACCGATCGTCGCCTACGAACCCGCGCCAACGCCTGAATTCGTAAGGCCGCGCCGCAAGGTGTCGGTGGTGATGGTCGTCTACATGACCGGTGCGGCGCTGGAAGAAAGCATCGCCTGCGTCCTGGCCGATCCCATGGTCGATGAGTTCGTGATCGTCGACAACGGCTCGACCCGGATGGAGGCTGCGCGCCTCGAAGGCGTAGCCGACCGCGACCGCCGGGTGGTCCTGATCAATGGCCAGGGCAATGTCGGATTCGCCCGTGGCGCGAATCTCGGCGCCAAGGCGGCCAAGGGCGAGGTCATCGTCTTCCTCAATCCAGACGCCTTCCTGCAGCCCGGCTGCGTCACCGAGCTGGTCCGCGCCATCGAGGGCCGGCCGGTGCCCTGCATCGTCGGCGGCCGCGTGCTGAACACCGACCGCACCGAGCAGCGCGGCGCGCGGCGCGGCGACATCACCCCCATCAGCGCCCTGATGAGCCTCAGCCACCTGGCCCGCCATGTGCCGGCCTGGCGCCGCTACGAGGTGCACTGGGAGAACGACGCGGCCCCCGACTGCGTGGCGGCCATCCCCACCATCTCCGGCGCCTGCTTCGCCATGCGCCGCGAGGACTTCGAGGCTGTTCAGGGCTTCGACGAGGGCTATTTCCTGCACGTCGAGGACGTGGACCTCTGCTGGCGCGTGCGCCGGGCCGGGGGGACAGTGCTGTTCCAGCCGAAAGCCGAGGTCGTCCACCTCGGGCACACCAGCCACGCCAGCCCGATCAAGGTGGAGTTCCACAAGGGTGTCGGCCTGGCGCGCTACTTCCGTAAGCGGGCCGAGAACGTCTCGGAGACCCTGCTGGCCTGGCTGCTCTCGCCGGTCATCGTCTGCACCGCCGTCGCCCGCCCCGTCATGTGGCGGGTCCGCGGCCGGGCGACCTAAGCCGGAAACAGCCCCGCCCGCGCCACCGACGAGGTCGGCGGCTTTCCGAGCAGATCCGACACCCATTTCGCCGTGGCGATCAGGCCCGGCAGGTCGTAGCCGGTTGAAAATCCGGCCCGCTCCAGCATGTAGACCAGGTCCTCGGTGCCGATATTGCCGGTGGCGTCCGGGGCGAAGGGACAGCCCCCCAGGCCGCCGCAACTGGCGTCCAGGATGTCGACCCCGGCCTCGACCCCGGCATAGGCGTTGGCCAGGCCGGTGTTGCGAGTGTCGTGGAAGTGCAGGCGCAGCTTGGTGTCGCCGATCACCGGCTTCACCGCCTCCACCAAGCGGCGCACGGTCCAGGGATCGGCCACCCCGATGGTGTCGGCTAGCGCGATCTCAGCGATGTTCAGACGGGCGGCCTCGCGGGCCAGCGCCACCACGTGATCCTGCGCGACCTCCCCGTCAAAGGGGCAGCCGAAGGCCACGGAGAAGGTGGCGCTGATGGGCGGCCCGCCCTGGGCGTCGCGGCGGGCGGAGATGGCGGCCAGCGCGGCCATCTGCTCGGCGGTCGAGGCGCCCTGGTTGCGGATGCCGAAACCGTCGGTGGCGCAGACCACCACATTGGCCTCGTCGCAGGCGGCGGCCACCGCCCGCTCCCAGCCCTTCATGTTCAGCACCAGACCGATGCGCGAGCGTCCCGCCTTGGTGGGAAGGGCCTCCATCACCTCCTCGGCGCCGGCCATCTGCGGCACGCGCTTGGGATTGACGAAGGAGACGGTCTCCATGCGACGGGCGCCGGCGGCCTCCAGCCGGGCGATGAAGTCCAGCTTCTGCGGGACGTCCAGCAGGGCCTTCTCGTTCTGCAGGCCGTCGCGGGGCCCGACCTCGACGATCTCGATGAACCGGCTCATGGCGCGGCCTCCGGTTGGGGTGGGGGCGGGGCGTAGATGCGAAGCACCGTCTCGTCGCCGTTGGAATAGTCCAGGCCGCGGACCTGGCCGATCTGCCGAGGGGTCAGGCGCCGCGCCTTCAGGGCCGCCTCGAAGGCCTGCTGCTCGCGGCCCTCTACCACGGCGGGTCGGTTGTCGGCCAGGGCCTCGGCGGCCTGGTCGGCGCCCCCCAGGTCGGTGGGGGTGCCGAGCGCGAAGACCAGGCTGGGTTCGGCGTAGCCGGCCACGGCCACCGGGGCCGGAGCGATCCCCTGGCGGGGCAGAAGGCGGGCCTGGGCCAAGGCTTGCTCCGTGCGTTGCGACAGCCACAGGGGCTCCAGCCGGGGGGCGAGGCCCGCGGCGAGCGCCGCGTGGGCCGCGATCCCCAGGACGCCGGCCGTCACCAGGGCGGTTCCGGCGCGCCCCTTCAGCAGCATATAGGCGCCCGCCAGGCCCGCCGCCGCCATCAGGGCGCCGGAGACCAGGGCCATAGGGACGTCGCTGCGGTCGCCGTACTGGGCCATCAGATAGCCGATCCCGCCGGCCAGCAGCACGCCCACCAGGGCCGACAGCGCCGCTCCGGTCCAGCGCACGCGGGCGCCCAGGGGCTCGCGCAGGGCCGCGGCCGCCAGCCAGGCCAGGGCGCCGTAGGTGGGCAGGGTGTAGTGCACCAGCTTGGTGGGGGTCAGCTCGAAGAGCAGGAAGGCCGGGACCAGCCAGGCCAGGGCGAACCGCACCCCAGGCTCGGCGCGGTTGCGCCAGCCGAACACCAGGGCCGCCGGCAGCAGCAGGGTGACAGGGAAGAACAGCAGGGGCGTGGCCAGGGTGTGATAGCCGGGCAGGGCGCCGTGGCTCTCCTGGCCGCCGGCCAGCTTGGGCGCCAGGTCCCCCACCAGGGCCGCGCTCCAGAATCCGCCGTCGGTCGCCACCGTCACCGCCCAGGCCCAGGGCCCGACGATCGCGGCGAACAGGATCAGGCCCCAACTCCAGCCCAGGCTCTTGGCCCAGGGCGCCCTGCGGTCGGCGATCCACAGGGCGATCGCGGTCAGGGCGACGACCATCAGGCCCACCGGCCCCTTCACCAGGGTCGCCCCCGACAGGCCTAGCCACAACAGCAGCCGGGTCAGCCGTCCGGCCGTCGGCCCGCCATGGCTGGCGGCGTAGATTCGTCCGAGCGCCGCGACGGCCAGGGTCGTGGTCCCGCACAGGACCGCGTCGGTCTTGGCGATGAAGGCCTCCGACGACAGCAGGAAGGTCGACGCCAGGGCCGCGCCCGCCAGCAGGCCGGTGGGCCCGCCGAAGAAGGCCGCCGCCCCCCAGGCGCAGGCCGCCGCCGCCAGCATGGCGCCCAGCAGGGAGGGGATGCGATAGGCCCAGATGTCCCGCGCCTCGGCCTCCGACAGCAGGGCCACGGATGCGGCCTGCAGCCAGTAGATCCCGACGGGCTTCTTGAAGCGGGGCTCGTCCTGGAAGCGGATGACCACGAAGTCGCCGGTCTCCAGCATCTGGGCCGTCGCCTGGGCGAAGCGTGATTCGTCGCGATCCAGCGGCGGCACGGCGAAGACGCCGGGCAGGCCCGCCAGCAGGGCGATCAGGGCGGCCAGGGCTGGCCCGCGCCATCCCCGGCTCCAACGTTCGATGTAGCCGTCCAGAGTCATGGCCGCTTGATAGCACGATCCTTTCAGGCGCCGACTTTTCCGGTATGGAGAGGTCATGGCCAGACCCGCAGCCTCAGCGCCCGACATTTCCGTGGTGGTTCCCGTCTTCGACGAGGAGGGCGCCGCGCCCGCCCTGGCCCGCGAGATCGCCGCGGCGTTTGAAGGGCGAAGTTACGAGATGGTCTTCGTCGACGACCGCTCGCGGGACGGCACAATCGCCGCCCTCACCGCCCTGAAGGCCGAGATTCCCCAGCTCCGGATCCTCGCCCACCGCGCCAATTCGGGACAGAGCCGGGCGATCCGCACCGGCATATTGGCCGCCCATGGCGAGGTCATCGTCACCCTGGACGGGGATGGCCAGAACGACCCGGCCGACGGCCCCATGCTGGTGGACGCCCTGCTGGCCGGCCCCCCCGACCTGGCCCTGGTGGGCGGCGAGCGGGTCAAGCGCCAGGACAGTCAGGCCAAGAAGATCGCGTCGAAGTTCGGCAACGGGGTGCGCAAGCGTCTGCTGAAGGACACCGCCAACGACACCGGCTGCGGCCTGAAGGCCTTCCGCCGCGAGGCCTTCCTGCGGCTCCCCTATTTCGACCACATCCACCGCTACATCCCAGCCCTGATGCTGCGGGAGGGCTACAGGGTGGACTTCCGGCCGGTGAACCACCGCCACCGCCAGACCGGGGCGTCGAAGTACACCAATTTCGGCCGCCTGATGGCCTCGGCCTCGGACCTGCTGGGGGTCATGTGGCTGCAGACCCGCGCGCGCAATCCGGGCGGGGCTGACGAGGTCTAGGCGCAGCGCTCGATTGGGGAACCGTCTTTGCGGTCTGCGGCAAAGCGGTTAACCCTTGGCTGTCGCCGGGCTTGCCGGCCGCGTTAGGGGGCTTTCGCGATGTTCGCCGCGTTTCCGCTGCTGGTGCTGCCGGTGCTGGTCTACAACCTGATCGCGCTCACCCTGACCGGGGGTTTCTCGACCCTCGACGCCGGGACGCGGATGAGCGAGCAGCTGTTCACCATCCACATGACCTCGCGGGCGGATTGGCCGGTCAGCCTGGGGGATCTGCTGCTGGCCGCGGCCCTGGTGGTGCTGTTCATCGAGCTGCTGAAGTCCACCACCAGCCGGCGGATCGCCATCATCAATCACTCGCTGTCGATGATCCTGTTCATCGTCTGCCTGGTGGAGTTCCTGCTGGCGCCGGCCTTTGCGACCTCCACCTTCTTCCTGCTGACGATCATGGTGCTGCTCGACGTGCTCGCAGGCTTCATCGTCACCATCGTCTCGGCCCGCCGCGACGTGGACTTCAGTCCCGACGGGATCTGAGGCGCGCGGCCCTAGGTCAGGGCGGTGAAGATCAGGGCCACGACGGCGACGTCGAACATGCGGATGAAAGCGATCATGGGGCGCCCCGTCGGGATGGTTACCCAAAGGTTCAAGCAAGACCGGCGCCAGAGCGGGCGCGGCTGAATGGCCCTGTTCTTCGATCACGCCTGGTTCGACGCCCAGCTGACCGAGCGCGGCCTGTCACGCACCGTGATGGCCGCCGCCGCCGGCATGAGCGAGGCCGATCTCACCCTGGTCTTCAAGGATCAGCGGGAGTTGTCGGCTCGGGAGGTTGGGGTGTTGGCCGAGCTTCTCGGGGTCGCCCCGGCCGAGATCGCGCGTCACGCGGGGGTCTCGACCCCGGTCCCCGGCGGCGGGGCGGAGGCGCGCATCGCGGCCCTGGAGCGGCGGGTGGCGGTGCTGGAGGCCGAACTCGCCCGGCTGAAGCGCTAGAGCCTCTCCGTTTCAGATGGACTCATCTGAAACGGATAAACAGGCTCGCCCTCTTAAGCTTAGAGCGTGACGGGCGCCTGAACCGGCATCCACTTCAGGCTGTCACGCTCTAGATTTCGGTCTTGGTGGAAGAGCCCTTGCGGGCCCGGCGGTCGGCCTTGCCGGACCATTCGGTGCGGCCATAGGCGTTTCTTGCCGCCCCCAGGGTCTCGACGCCGCCGCGCAAGCCGCGCTTCTGGCCGTCCTGGCCCATCAGCTGAGCGCTGAACACGCTGGCGCCCTCGGCGGCATGGTCGGGGGCGGGACGTACGGCCTCACCGGAGACGATGGCCGGCACGCCGCGGTCGTCGGTGTCGTGCAGCTTTTCGGAGTCGTCCACGCGGGAGCGATGGGCCCGGCGGGCCTGGGCGGCTCTGCGAATGGGGTCGATCGGCGAGGTCATGCCTGCCGATCCTGGCCCCGGCTTCGTTAAAAAATGACGCCTAGCTCTTGGAGATCAGTTTCTCGATCTGGGCCTGCATCTCCTCCATCCGCCGCTTCATCTCGCTCAGGGCCTCGTCGGCGGCGGGGGAGGGCGCGGCTTCCGGGGCGCGGGGTGCGGGCGGCGGCTCCTCGGTGCGGGTGTAGGCGAAGGGCGAGAACATCTTCATGGCCCGGTCGAACAGGGCCAGGTTCTGGCGGATCTGGTCGTCATAGACCCCGATCCCAGCCCCCTGGCCGAGCGTCGAGAACTGCGAGCGCATCCGCTCCTGCTGCTCGGCGAAGGTCGAGAGCGACAGTTCCAGATAGGAGGGCAGGAAGGCCTGCATGGAATTGCCGTAGAAGCCGATCAGCTGCCGCAGGAACTGGATGGGCAGCAGGTTCTGCCCCTCGCGTCCCTCCTCCTCGACGATGATCTGGGTCAGCACCGAGCGGGTGATGTCCTCGTTGGTCTTGGCGTCATAGACCACGAAGTGGACGCCCTTCTTGACCATGTCGGCGAGGTGCTCGAGCGTCACATAGGAACTCGAGGCGGTATTGTAGAGCCGCCGGTTGGCGTACTTCTTGATGACCACGCGGTCTTCGTTGGACTTGCCGGTATTGCCCTGAGCGTCCGCCATCCCAGATCCTTCTTGGCGACCCGCCGCCCCCGGCGAGCCTCTATCTTGCGGCGCAGTATCGCGGATGCGAGCGCGTTCGCAAAGCGTGCTGCGCAGCCGACCGACGATTTCACCCCCTTGCTCATTCACCAGCGGTTCTCGATAGATAGACGCTCAAGCGCTTGAAGGAGCCCGCCATGACCGACGTCGTCATCGTCTCGGCCGCCCGCACCCCGGTCGGATCGTTCAACGGGGCGCTCTCCGCCCTTCCGGCGCATGAGTTGGGCAAGATCGCCATCCAGGCCGCCATCGAGCGCGCCGGCATCACCGCCGCCGACGTCGAGGAGGTGATCATGGGCCAGGTGCTGCAGGCCGGCGCCGGCCAGGGCCCGGCCCGCCAGGCCGCCGTCAACGCCGGTATCCCGGTGGAAAGCCCCGCCTGGAGCCTCAACCAGCTGTGCGGCTCGGGCCTGCGCGCCGTGGCGCTGGGCGCCCAGCAGATCGCCGACGGCTCGGCCGGGATCGTCATCGCCGGCGGCCAGGAGAGCATGAGCCAGTCGCCCCACGCCTCGCAGCTGCGCAACGGCACCAAGATGGGCGACACCACCTTCGTCGACACCATGATCAAGGACGGCCTGCTGGACGCCTTCCACGGCTACCACATGGGCCAGACCGCCGAGAACATCGCCTCGCGCTGGCAGATCACCCGGGCCGAGCAGGACGCGTTCGCCGTGGACAGCCAGAACAAGGCCGAGGCCGCCCAGAAGGCGGGCAGGTTCACGGGCGAGATCGCGCCGGTCACCATCAAGGGCCGCAAGGGCGACACCATCGTCGACCAGGACGAATACATCCGCCACGGCGCGACCCTGGACAGCGTCTCGGGCCTGCGCCCGGCCTTCAACAAGGAAGGCTCGGTCACCGCGGCCAACGCCTCGGGCCTGAACGACGGCGCCGCGGCCCTCGTGCTGATGAGCGCCGAGGAAGCCAAGAAGCGCGGGCTGAAGCCGCTGGCCCGCATCGCGTCGTGGGCCAGCGCCGGCGTCGATCCGGAGATCATGGGCACGGGCCCGATCCCCGCCAGCCGCAAGGCCCTGGAAAAGGCCGGCTGGTCGGTGAGCGACCTGGACCTCGTCGAGTCCAACGAGGCCTTCGCCGCCCAGTCGATCTGCGTGGTCCGCGACCTCGGCCTCGACCCGGCCAAGGTCAACGTCAACGGCGGCGCCATCGCCATCGGCCACCCCATCGGCGCCTCGGGCGCCCGCATCCTGACCACCCTGCTGCACGAGATGAAGCGTTCCGGAGCCAAGAAGGGCCTGGCGACCTTGTGCGTCGGCGGCGGCATGGGCGTGGCCATGTGCGTCGAGCAAGTCTAGCCGACCGCCGGATCAACCGGCGCCGGGCTTTGTAGGTCTTAGGGAGAGACAGGAATGGCGAGAGTCGCATTCGTCACGGGCGGGACCCGCGGCATCGGCCGGGCGATCTGCGAGCGCCTGAAGGCCGACGGCATGAGTGTCGCGGCCGGCTATTCCGGAAACGAGGAGGCCGCCGCCGCCTGCGCCAGGGAGCTGGGCGTCATGGTGGTGAAGGGCAATGTCGGCAATTTCGAGGACTGCGAGCGGGCGGTGAACCTGGTGATGGCCGAACTCGGCCCCATCGATGTCCTGGTCAACAACGCCGGCATCACCCGCGACGGCGTCTTCCACAAGATGAAGCCCGAGCAGTGGTCCGAGGTCATCCGGGTCAATATGGATAGCGTCTTCAACATGACCCGCCACGTCATCGAGGGCATGCGCGAGCGCGAGTGGGGCCGGATCATCAACATCTCGTCGATCAACGGCCAGAAGGGCCAGATGGGCCAGACCAACTACTCGGCCGCCAAGGCCGGGGTGATCGGCTTCACCAAGGCGCTCGCCCTGGAGAACGCCCGCAAGGGGGTGACGGTCAACGCCATCGCGCCGGGCTATATCGACACCGAGATGGTGCAGGCGGTGCCGGAGAACGTGCTGGCCGCCATCATCAGCCAGATCCCCGTGGGCCGTCTGGGCAAGGGCGAGGAGATCGCCGACATGGTGGCCTTCCTGGCCGGGGAGCACGCCGGCTACGTCACCGGCTCGACCCTGTCGCTGAACGGCGGCCAGTACATGGCCGGGTGATCGTTTCCCTTGCGGGAAAAGGACTGGCGCGGTCGAACAAGGCGGTGGGAGCTTGAGCGTAGGCCTATTGGCGTCCAAAAAGCGCCCCAGTCCTCCAGCATCACCTTGCGTCTGATGATAAGCGAACGACCGGCGCAGGCTTGCAAGCTCGCCTTCGTCGCGGCCCTGGCCGCGGCGGGGCTGGCCGGACTCGCAAGCCCGGCCTGGGCCGGGCCGGAGAACCTGCGCGAGAACCTGTTCGGCGACCGGCCGATGGCGCCGGGCCGCAACACCTCCCCGCCGGTCGCCCGCTATGTCAGCCAGGAGGGCGACGTCTTCGTCCTCGACCGCAGCCAGAACCGGCCGCTGCTGAAGTTCCAGGACAGTCCCGAGGTCTGGGCCCTGAAGCCGCAGCCGGCGCCGCGGGGCGACATCATCTACAAGAACGACCTGGGCGAGCCGGTGCTGCGGGCCACCCGGCTGGGGGGCCTGACCCTGTTCACCGACGAGCGGCCCGGCGGCACGGCGGCGGCCCTGGCCGGCGGCGGCCCCGCCCTGCGGCTGCCGGCCCTGGGACCCCAGGCCCTGCTGGAGCGGCTGGCCCAGGCCAGCGCCCGGGCGACGCGGGCGGCGCGCCGGCTGATCCCCTTCGAGGCCGACGCCTCGCCGGCCTCCTCGGCCCTGGTGGCCGACGCGGCCCTGGTGGCGTCGGAGGCGGTGATCCGGCTGTCCAAGAAGCCCGGCGGGCTGAACCTCATCAACCGGTTCAGCAAGGTCACCCTGGTGGAGGGCCGCAAGCCCGGGGCGACCCTGCACCAGGGGGTCATGCGCATCACCATCACCCCCGACGACGGCCTGGCCGGGCGCCCGTCCTCCGACCGCATCATGGCCGCCGCCGGCGGCCACTGACATGTTGGCGGCCGCGGAGGGATGAGAACGCCCTTCGGTGACCGCCTGGCGCCGACCAACCCTTGATCCATAAGGGCCCCGGCCGACCAACACAGGCCGACAAGTGACCGTCGAGGTCCCGACTAACCCTTGAACGCATCCTTGGCCGCCCGCACGGCGGCGAAGGCCTCGGCGGGCGCCAGGCCGGGCTTCAGGGCCGGCGCGCGCAGGAAGGGGTTGGTGGCCTTCTCCAGGCCGATGGTGGTGGGCACGGTCCATTCGCCGCGTTCGCGGGCGGCGAAGATCGCCTCGGTGCGGGCCTTCAGCGCCGGGTCGTCGTCCACCGACAGGGCGAAGCGGGCGTTGGACGCGGTATATTCGTGGGCGCAATAGACAGCGGTGTCATCGGGCAGGGCGGCCAGGCGCTGCAGGCTCCCCCACATCTGCTCCGCCGTCCCCTCGAAGAGGCGGCCGCAGCCCAGCGCGAACAGAGTGTCGCCGACGAAGGCCACGTGGTCGGCCGCGTCGAAATAGGCGATGTGGCCGAGCGTATGGCCGCCGGACTCAAGAACCTCGAAGGTGGTCTCCCCCAGCTTCACGGTGTCGCCGCCGGCTGCCTGGCGGTCGATCGGCGTCAGGCGCTCCACCTCGGCGGGGCCCACCACCGTGCAGCCCGTGGCCGCCTTGATCGCCGCGTTGCCGCCGGCGTGGTCGGGGTGCCAGTGGGTGTTGAGGATCAAATCCAGCTTCCAGCCCAGCTTGGCCAGTTCGCCCAGGATCGTCTCGGCGTCCGGGGTGTCGATACAGGCGGCCAGGCCCGTGGCGTCGTCGCGCACCAGGAAGCCGTAATTGTCCGACAGGCAGGGGAACTGGTGGATGGTGACCGACATGGGCTTCCTCCGGGTTGGACCCTGCCGATTTAGGTTGGGGGTCGCGATAAGTCGAGGGCGCGCTTAAGTTCGGCACATGCGCCGCGACGTCCTCGAGCTCCGACAGTTCTACGCCTCCAAGCTGGGGCGGGCCGCCCGCGAGATGACGGCGCGCAAGGTGCTGGAGACCTGGGGCGACGGCCACGGCCTGGACATATTGGGCCTGGGCTACGCCACCCCGTTCCTGGGGCCGCTCGCGCCCTATGCCCGCCGGGTGGTGGCGGCCATGCCCGCCCAGCAGGGGGTGGAGGTCTGGCCGACCGAACGGCGCAACCTGGCGGCCCTGACGGCTGAGGACAGCCTGCCGTTCCAGAACGCCCTCTTCGACCGCATCCTGGCGGTCCACGCCATCGAGGAGAGCCCCGATCCGGTGGCCCTGCTGCGCGAGGTCTGGCGGGTGCTGTCGCCCTCGGGGCGGGTGATCCTGGTGGTGGCGGCCCGCAACGGCCTGTGGGCCAACGCCGAGGCCACCCCCTTCGGCCACGGCCGGCCCTATACGCGGGGCCAGCTGGCCGAGCTGCTGCGGGAGGCCGAGCTGGAGCCCTCGGGCTGGACGCGGGCCCTCTATGTCCCCCCCGTCCCCTGGATGGCCGGCTGGGCCGAGGGCTTCGAGCAGGCCGGCTCGCGCCTGTGGCCCGGTTTCGCCGGCCTGGTGCTGATGGAGGCGGTGAAACAGACCTTCGCGGTCAAGCCCCGCGCCCACCGCGCCCGGGTCCGGGTGGCCCGCCCGGCGCTCAATCCCCTGCCGGCGGGGCGGGCGCCTGTTTCGCGGGCGCCGAGCGAAACGGACTAGCCGACCCCTTGGAGCCGGCGGCGGATCGCCCTAGCTTGGAGCTTCACGCGGCCGTTCAAGCGGCCCATCCGGAGGTCCGCCCATGAAAATGATCGTCGCGATCATCAAGCCCAGCCGCCTCGACGCGGTGCTCGAGGCCGTCACCGAGGCCGGGGCGTCGGGCCTGACGGTCACCGAGGTGCGCGGCTACGGCCGCCAGCGGGGCAAGACCGAGGTCTATCGCGGCGCCGAATACGAGGTGAAGCTGCTGCCCAAGGTGAAGCTGGAGATCGCCGTCCCCGACGACATCGCCGACACCGTCATCGAGGCCGTGGCCCGCACCGCCAACACCGGCAAGATCGGCGACGGCAAGGTCTTCGTCCTGGACCTGGAACAGGCGCTGCGCATCCGGACGGGCGACCGTGACGCGGCGGCGATCGCGGGGTAAGGGGCTCCGCTCTCAGGACAAACACCCCGTCATCCCGGACGGCCGATAGGCCGATCCGGGACCCAGGGGCGGCGGGCTGGGCCCCTGGGTCCCGGCTCTCCGCTTCGCTGCGGCCGGGATGACGGTGTGGGGGCTGTCGGCGGCCCCGTTCGTGTGGTTCGTGAGGTTCGTGGACAATCCTGTTCCGCCTCGCGGGCGTCACGGCCGGAAGACTTGGAACCACGAACCACACGAACCACACGAACGGGGAGCCGCTCCCGAGGCCCTGGATGGGAGTTACGGCAACACTGTAGTCCGCGGCATTTCCTCTGAGCGTCCTTGATCGTATCTCGTTTGAGATACATCATGGTCACTCGGCCAGGAGGACAGCCATGACCGCTCACACCTCGATGCTGCATGTGCGCGTGGACGAGCGGCTCAAGGCCGACGCGTCGGAGAAGCTCGCGCGGGTCGGTCTCACGCTCTCCGATGCGGTCCGCATCCTGCTGACCCGTGTCGCCAAGGAAGGCGGACTGCCGGCCGGACTCACCGCCGATCCCGAAGCCCACGACGCTTGGTTCCGCGCCAAGGTGCAGGAGGCCCTTGCCGACCCGCGCCCCACCGTGCCCCATCGGCAGGTGATGGACGAGGCGCAAGCCCGGATCGACCGGAAGCGCCGTGACCGCACGGGCGCTTGAATGGCGCGAGGCGGCGCGGGCCGATTTGCTCGCCATCGTGGACTACATCTCCGACGATAATCCCGACGCCGCCCAGCGGCTGAAGGACGAGATCGAGGACAAGGCGTCCAAGATGGCGGATCGTCCGAAACTCTACCGGCCGGGACGTGTCGCCGGGACCCGCGAAATGGTCATCCGGCCCAACTACATTGTCGTCTATGCCGAGGACGACCGCGCCGTGGTGATCCTGCGCGTGCTTCACGCCGCCCAGCAATGGCCGCCCGGCTGAGGATGGTCGCCCCTCGCGTAGCGGTCGACCAATCGGTGGGACTGCGCGATGTCACCGTAATTCCGTAATTCCGTAATTCCAGTTCGTGGTTCTTGTTCCACCCGCCGCCATCGGCACTCATTGGACCGCCCCTTGGATGGCCCGGAGGTCGAACCGGGTGGGCCGCAGCGCCCTAGCCACTACCCATCGGCGCTCGCCCGGCACAGCACGCTCCACCTGCAGTAGGAGGTAGACGAACGGCGGGTATTGCTGGCCGGCCCGCAGCGGCACGAACAGCACCCCGGTCCCAGGTTTCAGGCGCAGTCCCTTGCGCTTCGTGGCGGCCGCCGGCCCACGGCTGACCGCCTCCTCATCGCTGGCATAGAGCTTGGCCCCGGGCGGCCAAAGCACCCGTGCCTCGTTGATCGTCCAGGGATAGGCCGGGCGTGGCCCGTCCGGCCGGTGGTAGTGCATCCGCACAAGATCGTCGTTGCCGCTCTTGCCATAGGACAGGGCGACCGTAGGTGCTTTGCTGAGCCGGTTCAGCACCACCGAGACAACCGCCTTGGCGGCCCCGCCCAAGACAGCCTCCAAGAATGCCATCGCTCTGTCCCCTCGCCCTCAGAAACAGCCTAAGCCGTGGGGCGCGAGGCGTACAACGATCCGAGGTGCTCCTGTCCCCGTATTTCCGTTGTCACCGCATTTCCCGAATTCCCGGCGGGGCGAGCGGCTTGCCTCCGGACGCCACCCGCGGCCAATAGGGCGCCATGAGCAGGCAGTCGCCCAGGCCCTCGGTCCCGTACCCCAGAGCCGTCCTCTTGGCGGAGGTCCTGGCGTTCGTGAAATCGGCGTCGGCCTGCCCCGGCGTCCTGCGCATCGCGCTCGTCGGCTCGCTCGCCACCGACAAGCCTGTCCCCAAGGACGCCGACGTCCTTGTCACCCTTGAGGACGGCATAGAGTTGGGGCCGCTGGCCCGCGCCGGGCGGCGCCTGAAGGGCAAGGCCGGCAGCATCAATCTGGGCGCCGACATCTTCCTGTGCCGCTCGGACGGTCGCTACATCGGCCGCATCTGTGGCTTTCGGGAATGCCATCCGCGGGCGGCGTGCCATGCCCGCCACTGCGGAGGGCGCGACCACCTTTGCGATGACCTCGACATCCTGACCCTGTCATCAGACCTCACCCTGGCGCCGCCGCTAGTTCTTTGGCCGCGCCTCGAACGGCGCACTGTGCTGCCGGACGATGTCGAACGGCTGCTGGTCGCGCCTCTGGCCAAGGAGGGCTGACGCGTGGCGTCGCCCCGGCTAAGCCAGCTCGAGGTCGACCCGGCCGGCGACCTTGCTGGCGGGATGCTGCTCCACCCGGATGACGACGTGCCCGCCAAGCCGGGTGATCGCATCCAGGAGCTTGTCCGTGGACATGCCGGCGATCTTGCCGTTGTAGAGTTTGGAAAGGCGAGGTTGGGGGATGCCGACCAGGCGGCTGAACGCCACCTGGCTCAGGGAAAGCTCCTCTTGATACCGGAAGAGCACCGCGACCAGGTCGGCCTTATGAGAGAGCCGTTCGGCGACCGGGCCTTCAAAGCCGATGTCCTCGAAGACATTCCCGCCGCCGTCTTCAAATTCGATCTTGGCGTCGCTCATGGCGTCTTCCTTTGTCGCTGGGCGTGAAGGGCTCTGGCGTCCGGCATCCGATCAGATCGATGTCGGCCTGCGGCGTCGCAATCCCGCTTTTCGATTTCTTCTGAAAACAGTGGAGGACATAGACCGCGTCCTCCAATTCGATCGTGTAGACCGCGCGGTAGGTCTCCCCATCGTGGTCCTCGGAAAGCTGTACGGCGCCTTTGATTTTCCCCTTCAACGGCTTTGCGTCCGTGGGGGTTCGCCCCCGTTGCACACCGTCCAGCGCACCGCCGAAATCCTTTCGGACCGCGTCCGGCATGTCGGACAAGTCGCTTCAACTGCGGCCCATCCATGTGATCGGCTTCTTCGTCGCCATTCAAAGTATATACCAAATTTGATCTAAAGGTCAATCTCAGCCGCCATGCCTGGATAGGAGCATCACTCCCGGAAGCAGGCGTAATACGGGGACATTGCGCCCGAAGCATTCCTGCCGTCTTCTAAGGCCTAGCTTGAGCTGGGATGCTAGCTGTGGTTGAGCAGGGGGGTGGGATGGCGGAATTCAAGGC
Source organism: Phenylobacterium sp. (assembly GCF_030645195.1). Classification (GTDB taxonomy): domain Bacteria; phylum Pseudomonadota; class Alphaproteobacteria; order Caulobacterales; family Caulobacteraceae; genus Phenylobacterium. The sequence continues at coordinate 25,462 of NZ_JAUSLW010000065.1, forward strand.
GGCCGTTCTGGCGGTCTGCGGACTGGCCTTTTCCCTGTTGTTTGGGGTGATCGCCTTTCGGGTGATCATACCGTCGATTCTCGAGGCGCACTTCGAAGGCGGCACCTTGGTGGCCACCCTGGCGGGCCTGGCCTTGGCCGGCCTGCTGGTCGCCTTCACCGCCTGGTGGGTCAGGCTCGTCGGGCGGCGGCTGCAAGGCGGCCGACAGGCCGCCGTCAAGGAGGAGGGGAACCATGCCGAACCTGATTGAGGAACGCGAGGAGCGCGAGGCGCAGCGCAAGGCGAGCGCCGCAGAAGCCCGTCTTCAGTGGACGAAGCGCGTCAAGTTCTTCGGCACGATCGGCGCCCTCGCTCTGTTCCTGGTGGTGTCGGGCTGCACGGTGCTGAGCCACTCCACGACCATCCAGTCAGGCGAGGTGGGCATCCTGAACAAGACCTTCGGCGCCAACGCCGGGGTGCAGCCGACCGAGCTTCGCCCAGGCTGGCACTGGCGCGGGATCGGCGAGCAGATCATCAAGTACTCGACCCGCCAGCGGATCTACTCCTTCACCCGCGAGGCCAACAGCGACGGCAAGGAGAACGAGGAGATCGCCTTCGCCGATCAGACCGGCCTGCCGATGACGGCGGACGTGCAACTGACCATCAAGGTGCAGGACAACCGGGCGGCGGAGATCTTCGCCAAGTACCGCCTCAACTTCGACGACCTGATCGACGGGCCCATTCGAAACGACACGCGGTCCTTCCTCTCCCGCGAGACCGAGAAGGTGCCGGTGTCCTGCAACCTCAACCAGCCCAGCGCCGCACCCGGCGGCGCCCCGACCCCCGCGCCCTTGGAATGCACGGGTTCGCTGATGGGCGCCGGCCGCCAGGCCGTGTTGCAGAAGGCGTTCGCGCCGCTGCGGGCGAAGTGGGCCGCCGAGGGGGTGGAGATATCCGACCTGCAATGGGTTGGGACCATCCGCTACCCCGATGCGATCACGAACGCCATCAAGGCCCGCACCGAGACCGAGCAACGAACCCTGGCCGCCCAGCAACGAAAGGCGGAAGCCGAGGCCAACGCCGCCGCCCAGATCGAGACCGCGCGCGGCATCGCCGAAAGCACGCGGCTGAGGGGCGAAGCGCTTCGGGCCAATCCCGAGATCATCGAGCAGATCTACGCCGAGCGCTCGATGGGGCTCTGCCCGCCCAAGGCCACCACCTGCATCCTGGGCCAGGGCGCGTGGGGTCTGGTACCCAACGCCAAGTGAGGACTGGGATTAGGAGCCTCATTCTCGGAGGCCGGCGGACTACGGTGACTGTATGAAACAGCCCGTCCCCAACGTCGCCTCGCGCCTGCCAGCCCGACCTCAAGCCCAAGGCGGGCCTATCCCGTCACATCGTCGATCTGCCCAATCCGTCGCGCGTGGCGCGCGTCGCCGGGAAACGGCGCCGCGAGCCAGTGGGTGATGGCGGCCTTGGCCTGGTCGAGGGTCAGGAAGCGGAGGCCGAGGGACAGCGCGTTGGCGTCGTTGTGTTCGCGGGTCGAGGTGAGGATATCCAGCCGCTTGCCCGAGGCGTCCACCTGGGCGTTCCCCGGGTCGCCGTAGTAGAGGGCGCAGCGGACGCCCTTGAACCGGTTGGCGACGATGGCCTCGCCCTGTCCGGAACCGCCGGCGACGATGGCGCGGCTGTCCTTGCCCGCCGCGACGTCGTCGGAGAGTTTCCGGGCGGCGAGCGCGATGATCGCCGGGTAGTCGTCCTGGGGATCGTTCACCAGGGCGCCGCAGTCCTCCACCTCGTATCCGAGCTGATCGCGGACATAGTCGACCAGGCTGTTCTTGGCGTCGAAGCCGGCATGGTCGGAGGCGAAATAGACTTTCATGGCCGTCGCCTCCGAGCCGCGCGGCCTAGAGCTTGCGCGGGATGATCACCTGCATGGACTTGTAGCCCTTGACGAAGGTCGAGGGGACCCGCTGCGGTTCCTCCAGCACCTTGATCTCGGGGAAGCGCGCCAGGATCTCCTCCCAGATGATCTTCAGCTGCAGCTCGGCCAGGCGGTTGCCGACGCAGCGGTGGACGCCGAAGCCGAAGGAGAGGTGCTGGCGGGGGCGCTCGCGGTCGATGAGGTAGTCGTTGGGCCGCTCGATCACCGTGTCGTCGCGGTTGCCCGAGACGTACCACATGACGACATTGTCGCCCTTCTTGATGGTCTTGCCGCCCAGCTCATGGTCGCGGGTCGCCACGCGCTTCATGTGGGCCAGCGGGGTCTGCCAGCGGATGGTTTCCGACACCATCGAGGCGATCAGGTCGGGATTGGCGCGCAGCTTGTCGTACTGCTCAGGGAATTTGTTGAGGGCGTAGACCGAGCCGGAGATGGTGTTGCGGGTGGTGTCGTTGCCGCCGATGGTCAGCAGGATGATGTTCCCGAGGTACTCGAACTGGTCCATGTCCTTGGTGGCCTCGCCGTGGGCCAGCATGGAGACCAGGTCGCCCTGGACCGGCTTGGCCTTGCGATCGGCCCACAGGTTCAGGAAGTAGCCGGCATAGGCGGCCATCTCGGCGCGCTTCTCCTCCCAGGAGTCGACCACGCCGTCGCCGGGGCGCGACATCACCGTGTCCGACCAGCGGGTGAGCTTGCGGCGATCTTCCTGCGGCATGCCGAACAGGGTGGCCAGCGTCATGGCCGTCAGCTCCATCGACACCTTGTCGACCCAGTCGAAGGCCTCGCCGATCGGCAGGCTGTCGAGGATCAGGCCGGCGCGCTCGCGGATCAGCGGCTCCATGATCTTCAGATTGTGCGGCGAGACCGCCGGGCTGACGGTCTTGCGCTGCTCATCGTGCTTGGGGGGGTCCATGGCGATGAACATGGTGGGCCCGCCGGTGGGGCCGCCGAAGGGGCCGCCGGTCATCTGCGCGCCGCTGGCCACCAGCTTGGCGATCATCTCCTCGCTCGGGCCCAGGCTGATGCCGGACGCCGAGGAGAACACCTCGTGATTGGTGTCGACCGCCATGATGTCGTTGTAGCGGGTGACCGCCCAGTGGGGCTCGAAGTCGCTGGCCGGGGTCCAGTGGACGGGATCCTCGGCCCGCAGGCGCTCGAAATAGGGCCACATGGCGTCGTCCTGGAACAGCGCTGACTGCGCCACGTTCAGGGTCTCGATCGGCTGGGCGTAGACCGCGTCCCGGGCGGCGTCGGCCTTGGGGTGGGTGGCGCTCTGGCTCATCGGGGCGTTCCTCGCTTGGGTCAGGCCTTTGACGGCCCGTTGAGCCCACATTTCGTCGCTTGAACCGCGTTCGACAAGACCTAACCTGACGGGGGCGTCATTTTCGCGGTCAAGTTTCCGTGGCGCGGGGGGTTTGGAATTGTGGCGGCGGCGCCCTTAGACTGCGGCGACGGCGGTTCGCCGCCGCGCAACGCTCTCAGGAACCCTCCATGCAGTTTGACGACGTCATCCTCGGCCGCCGCAGCATCCGCGGCTACAAGCCCGATCCCGTGCCCAGGAAGCTGATCGAGGAGATCATCGCCCTGGCCATGCGGGCGCCGTCGTCGATGAACACCCAGCCGTGGAATTTCTACGTCATCACCGGCGAACCGCTGGATCGGATCCGCGCGGGCAATACCGAGCGGATGGTGGCCGGGGTGCCGCAGTCGCGGGAGTTCCGCCAGGGACAGGCCTTCGCCGGTCCGCACCGCGACCGGCAGGTGGTGGTGGCCAAGCAGCTGTTCGCCGCCATGGGGATCGCCCGCGAGGACAAGGAGATGCGCCAGGACTGGGTGCTGCGCGGCTTCCGCCAGTTCGACGCGCCGGTCTGCGTGATCGTCACCTATGACAAGGTGCTGGACGGCAGCGACGACACCCCCTTCGACTGCGGCGCGGTGACCACGGCCCTGGTCAACGCCGCCTGGTCGCGGGGCCTGGGCGCCGTGATCAACAGCCAGGGCATCATGCAGTCGCCGGTGGTGCGCGAGCACGCCGGGATCGCTGACGACCAGGTGATCATGAAAAGCGTCGCGCTCGGCTGGCCCGACGAGACCTTCCCGGCCAATGCGGTGGTGTCGGAGCGCAAGGCGGTGGAAGAGGCGACCGTGTTCGTGGGGTTCGAGGCGTAGGGGCGCGCAATTGGTGGCGGCCCGCGACCGCTCACAATCACCCGTCATCCCGGACGGCCGATAGGCCGATCCGGGACCCAGGTGATTGGATGCGGCCCCTGGGTCCCGGCTCTCCGCTTCGCTGCGGCCGGGATGACGGTGTGGGCGGGGCGCGCGCCACAGGTGCGCTGCACCCCCGGAACGGCTAGAGAACCGCCATGTTGCGGATTTCGGAACTCAAGCTGCCCCTCGACCATCCGGCCGACGCCCTGCCGGCGGCGATCGCCGCGCGGCTGGGGGTGGGGGCCGACGAGATCCTGGGCTGGTCGGTCTGGAAGCGGGCGCATGACGCGCGCAAGAAGGCGGCCATCCTCAAGGTCTATATCGTCGATGTGGAGCTGAAGGACGAGGCCGCCGTACTGGCGCGGAGGACCGGCGACTCGCACCTGCGGATCACGCCGGACACCGCCTACAAGCCTGTGGCCAGGGCGCCGGCCGGGGCGCCGCGTCCGGTGGTGATCGGGGCGGGGCCGTGTGGCCTGTTCGCCGGTCTGATCCTGGCGGAGATGGGGTTCCGACCCATCATCCTGGATCGCGGCAAGGCCGTCCGTGAACGGACCAAGGACACCTGGGGCCTCTGGCGGCGGGGCGTGCTGGACCCGGAGTCCAACGTCCAGTTCGGCGAGGGCGGGGCCGGGACCTTCTCCGACGGCAAGCTCTACAGCCAGGTCAAGGACCCGCGCTTCCTGGGCCGCAAGGTGCTGACCGAGTTCGTGGAAGCCGGCGCCCCGGCCGAGATCCTCACCGAGGCGCACCCGCACATCGGCACCTTCCGCCTGGTGACCATGGTGGAGGCGATGCGCGCCAAGATCGAGGCCCTGGGCGGCGAGTACCGGTTCGGCTGTCAGGTCACCGACCTGGAGATCGAGGCCGGCGCGGACGGTGTGCGGCGGGTGCGGGGGCTGCACCTGAAGGGCGGCGAGTTCCTGGCGGCCGACCAGGTGGTGCTGGCGGTCGGCCATTCGTCGCGCGACACCTTCGAGGCGCTGCACGCGCGCGGCGTCCACATCGAGGCCAAGCCCTTCTCCATCGGCTTCCGCATCGAGCACCCGCAGTCCTGGATCGACAAGGCCCTGTTCGGGCCCTGCGCCGGGCACCCGGACCTGGGGGCGGCGGCCTATTCCCTGTCGCACCACTGCGCCAATGGGCGGACGGTCTACAGCTTCTGCATGTGCCCCGGCGGGACGGTGGTGGCCGCGGCCTCGGAGCCCGGCCGCGTGGTCACCAACGGCATGAGCCAGTATTCGCGCAATGAGCGGAACGCCAATTCCGGCTTCGTGGTGGGGATCTCGCCGGCCGACTACGGGAGCGACCATCCCCTGGCCGGGATCGAGCTGCAGCGGGCGCTGGAGAGCGCGGCCTTCGTGGCCGGGGGCGGCGACTATTCCGCGCCGGGGCAGCGGGTGGGGGACTTCCTGGCGGGCCGGGCCTCGACGGCCCTGGGCGAGGTGGTTCCCAGCTATAAACCCGGGGTTCGGCCCACCGACCTGGCGGCCCTGATGCCGGACTATGTGACGGCGGCGATGCGCGAGGCCCTGCCGGTCTTCGGCCGCAAGATCCCGCGCTATGACGATCCCGACGCGGTGCTGACCGGGGTGGAGACGCGGACCTCCTCGCCGATCCGCATCACCCGCGACGCCGACTTCCAGAGCCTGACCCTGCGTGGCCTGTTCCCGGCCGGCGAAGGCGCGGGCTATGCCGGCGGCATCCTCTCGGCC
>NZ_JAUSLW010000075.1 GCF_030645195.1 Phenylobacterium sp.
GATCACACCCGCGTCGACCTGCCGGGCCTGCACGTGGTGGCCGAGGGCGACAAGGCCGACGTCAGCGTGGGGCCGATCCACATCGACGCCGACGGCGACAACTCCACCGCCACGATCAAGATGTACCGGGAGGTCCGCCTGCGCGGCGAGGCCCTGTCGCGAGAGAAGCGCGGCGTCCGCGCCACCTTCATCTATGCCGGCGACGATCTGTCGGGCGGCTATCGCTATCTCGGCTACGAGGCTGGCGGGCCGCGCACGGGACCACTGACGGTCGCCGTGGTGAAGTCGAAATCCCGGTCGAACCAGCACAGCGACATGTACGAGGACGTCAAGAAGCTGGTCCGCAAGAACGGCGGGGTCTGACGGCCCGCCGCCGGCGAACCGGAATTCGGTTCGCCGGGGCGGAACTCTAGACGGCTTGGACCTCGACGACCTTGTAGGTCAGGGGGCGGCCGTCCTCGTCGTTGACGGTGACATATTCGCCCACCGCGAACCGGTGGTCGCCGAGGCGGTGGACCGGTTCGTCGTCGGCGGTGTCGCCGGCCTCATAGTCGAAATACCAGCGGGTCCCCTTGCGGGCCAGGCGGCCGTCGGTGGCCTCCTCGTCCGGGGCGAAGCGGCGGACCACGCACTCGGCCTTGGCCTTGGAATAGGCCGCCTCGTCGATGTGACCGTCGGCGGTGAGGGGCGCGGTCAGCGTGTAGCCGCGGTGATCGTCGCCCCCGGCGAATTCAGTGCCCGGATTGCGGGCGAGCCGCATCACGATGCGCGACAAACTCATGGCGCGAGACCTCTTTAACTCAGTGGGAAAGGAACAGCGACGGCTGATCAGCCGCCAGTAGCGACCGCGTCGTACCGCCGAAGATGAACTCCTGCAACCGCGGGTGCCCGAAGGCGCCGGCCACCAGCACGTCGGCGTCGGCCTTCTTGGTGGCGTAGAGCAGCAGGGGGGCGGCGTCGCCGGTGTCCGGCAGGATGTCGACGTCCGAGGCGATGCCCCGGGCGGCGTAATAGGCCTGCAGGCGGGCGGGGTCGAAGCTGCGGGAGCTGGCCTTGGGGGCGGCCAGGATGACCACCCGGGAGGCCTTTTCCAGCAGCGGCATGGCCAGGCGGGCGGCGCGGGAGGCTTCCTTGCCCCCATCCCAGGCCACGGCCACGACGCCGCCGGTCTTGAAGCCCTCGCGGGCGATCAGCACCGGGCGCTGCTCGTCGGCCACCATCTGCTGGAAGGCCTCGGCGAGCGGGCCGCGGCCGCGCGGCGGGTCGTTGGTGAAGACCACCACGTCCGACAGGCGGCTCTCGGCGGACAGCCCGGCCCAGACCGGGGTCTGCAGGGCGATGAAATTGGCCTTGGGATAGGCGCAGGCCGCGACGGCGGCGCGGGCCTTGGTCTCGCCGGCGGCGGCGGCTTCCTTCAGGGATTCCAGCGCCGTGGACTGCACGCCGCCCAGGAAGCCCTCGCCCATCCAGGGCATGACGTCGGCCACGTCGGCGGGGGTGTAGACACAGGCAAGCTCGGCGCCGAAGGGCTCGGCCAGCAGGGCGGCGGCCTTCACGGCGGCCTTGTCGCCCTCGCCGCCGGACAGCGGCGTCATGATTCTAGCCCAACTCATGTGTTTCCCCTTGGCATGATCACAGTGGTGAGGACGATGGACCTGCTCATTGATCTTTCTCAAGTCCTGGTTCAGGTCACGACCTTGAGTGTGAGAGGAACGCGTCGGTGAGGAAAGGGCTGCGTAAGACCGCCAAGGAGCCCCGGGCCTGGCAGCGCATGCTGTCGGGGCGCCGGCTGGACCTGCTCGACCCGTCCCCCATGGACATAGAGATCGAGGACATCGCCCACGGCCTGGCCCGGGTGGCGCGCTGGAACGGCCAGACGGTGGGCGACCACGCCTTCTCGGTGGCCCAGCACTCGGTGGTGGTGGAGGAGATCTGCGCCCACATCCAGCCGGACCTGGAGCCGCGCTGGCGGCTGGCGGCCCTGCTGCACGACGCGTCGGAGTACGTGATCGGCGACATGATCAGCCCGTTCAAGGCGGCGCTGGGATACGACTACAAGTTGTTCGAAGAACGACTAGAAATTGCGATCCATGCGCGGTTCGGGCTGCCGGCCAAGGTTCCGCCGGCGATCAAGAAGCTGATCAAGCAGGCCGACCGAGCCTGCGCCTATTTCGAGGCGACGCAGCTGGCGGGGTTCGAGGTGGCGGAGTCGATCGAGTTCTTCGATCCGCCGCCGGCGGGATACCAACTGCACATCGAACCGTTGTCGGCGGGACAGGCGCAGATACGTTACATCCAGCGTTACCATGTGCTGTCGGAGGCGGCGGGATTCTCCGTCACGCCCCAGGCTTTCGATACGGAGTGAGCGTGACCTTCATCATCTGCGGACTGGCCGAGGTTCCCGCCGTCATCGCGGCGCGGCGGCCGTCGCACATGATCACCCTGCTGGACCCCTCCAGCATGATCGAGACCCCGGCGGCGATCACGCCGGCCAACCACCTGCGGCTGGGGGTCAACGACATCGCCGAGCCCATGGACGGCATGATCCCACCCGACGAGCAGCTGGTGCGCGACCTGCTGGCCTTCGGCGGGCAGTGGAGCGGCGACGCCCCCATGCTGATCCACTGCTGGGCCGGGATCAGCCGCTCCACCGCCAGCGCCTTCGTCCTGGCCTGCGAGCGCAACCCGCAGGCCGACGAGCGGCAGATGGCCCTGGTCATGCGCCGCGCCGCCCGCCACGCCTCCCCCAACCGCCGGATCATCGCGCTGGCCGACGACATCATGGGCCGCGGGGGCCGGATGGCCGACGCCGTGGCGGCCATGGGCGACTACGACTACGGGCGCGCCCAGCCCTTCGATTTCCCGGCCCGCCACTAGATGGCCCGCGCCGTCGTCATCGGGTTGTCGGCCGTGGTGGTGGCCATCCGCGACGGCCAGGCCGTGGTGCTGACCGTGCGGCCGGAGCGCCAGCAGGCGGGCCTGCCCTTCGGCCCCTTCGACCCCGACGGCCACCGCACCTTCGAACTGGCCCTGCGCGCCTTCGTGACCGCCCAGACGCGGTTCGAGCTGGGCTATGTCGAGCAGCTCTACACCTTCGGCGACAAGGGCCGCGACGCGCCCCTGGCCGACATGGGCGCCGGCGCCGGCGCCGGCGCCGCCCGGGTGATCTCGGTGGGGTATCTCGCCCTCACCCCCCAGGCCGTCGAGACCCACGCCCCCGACACCGCCTGGGCCGACTGGAGCCGGTTCTTCCCCTGGGAGGACTGGCGCGAGGGCCGCCCGGCGGCGCTGACCGCCCTGGAGCCGGCCCTGCGCCAGTGGGCCGACGCCGCGGCGGGTCCCGAGGCGATCCGCCGCCGCTCGGCCGCCCGCCTGCTGTTCGCCTTGGACGACGCCCCCTGGAACGAGGAGCGGGTGCTGGAGCGCTACGAGCTGCTTTACGAGGCGGGCCTCGCCCCCGAGGCCGCCCGCGACCGGGGGGAGCACGCCCCCTCCCCGGCCCTGGCCGGCGCCATGGGCGAGCCGATGTTCTCCGACCACCGCCGCATCCTGGCCACCGCACTCTCCCGCCTGCGCGGCAAGCTGAAATACCGCCCGGTGGTGTTCGAATTGATGCCCGAGGCCTTCACGCTGTCGTCCCTGCAGCGGGCGGTGGAGGCCATAGCCGGCGTCCCCCTGCACAAGCAGAACTTCCGCCGCGCCCTGGAGCGGGCCGAGCTGGTGGAGGGCCTGGGGTCGATGGACACCGACACCGGCGGCCGGCCGGCCGAGCTGTTCCGCTTCCGCCGCGAGATCCTGGGCGCCCGCCCGGTCTCGGGCTTGAGCCTGCCGCTGCTGCGGGACTGAGCGGCGAGACCGCTATCTCCAGGAGGCCGGCGGCCTGGGCAGGGTCTGGGCGCGGGCGATACACTCCCGCAGGCCCGGCGTCAGGTCCGCCCGCAGGATGGCGGCCTTGTCGGGCTGGCCGTCGCCGTGCTTCAGGGCGGCGTACCAGGCCGGCAGGAGATCGTCGATGACGCGTTTGTCCGCCTCCGGCCCCACCTGTTTCGCCAGGATCTCGGAGTCGTAGATGATGCGGTCGGCGACCGCGTAGATCTCGCGCATCAGGTCGAGGTCGGCCTGGGTCGGACTGTTCTCGGGCTTGGTGAGCGAGATGAAGCCCCCCAGACGCAGCTCGCAGAGATGGTCCTTGCGCAGATAGTAGAGCCTGGCGTCCTCGACGGGCTGGGTGACGGGTTGGGCCGAGGCGGGCGCGCCCATCGCGAGGGCCGCCAGGACGCCCGCCGCAAGGGCTCGCAGGATCGGAATTCTCACCGTCATCACGCACCCCATTTGGCGACAGGCGCACCGAACGCGGCCTGGGCCACCGGGCGAAGGATACGCCCTTTCGGCCCGGGGGCCGAATCGGCGGGCCACGCATGCGCGGTGAGCCGCCTCAGTTGGCGGTGAAGCCGCCGTCCACCACCACTTCCGACCCGGTCATGAAGGCCGCCCGGTCGGAGGCCAGGAAGGTGATGGCGTCGGCGATGTTGGAGACCTCCCCCAGGTGGCCCAGGGGGTGGCGCTGGGCGATGGCGGTGCGGGCCTCGTTGTCGCCGGCGCCGGTGGCCGCCGAGACGCCCGACAGCACTTCGCGGCCCATGTCGGTCTCGATGACGCCGGGGTGGACGGAATTGACCCGGACGTTGAGGGCGGCGAACTCCATGGCCAGGGACTTGGTCAGCAGCCGCACCGCCCCCTTCGAGGCGTTGTAGGCGCTGGTCCCGGCCGACCCCACCAGGCCGGCGATAGAGGAGAGGTTGATGATCGAGGCCCCGCCCCGCCAGCGACCGGCCCGCTCGGCCAGCAGGGGAATGGCGTGCTTGGCGCCGAGGAACACGCCCTCGACATTGACCGCCTGAAGCCTGCGCCAGTCCTCCAGGGTCGTCAGGGTGACGGGCTTCATCAGGAACAGGCCGGCATTGTTGACCAGGATGTCCAGGCCGCCGGCCCGGGTGCGGGCGAAGTCGATGGTCTCGATCCAGCCGGGCTCGTCGGTGACGTCCTGGGCCAGGGCCAGGCCCCCCAGCTCGTCGGCCAGGGCCTGGGGCGCCTCCAGGTCGGTGACGATCACCCGCGCGCCCTCCGCGGCCAGGGCCCGGGCCGTCGCCGCCCCGATGCCGCGCCCCGCGCCGGTGACCAGCGCAATCCTGCCCGCGAGATCTGTCATGGTGTCCCCTCCGTCTGGCGCAACCGTAAGGCTGACCAGGCGAGAGGGAAAGGGCGGCCTAGCCAGGAGCCCGCGCCAGCGGCAGGGATCTGGGACCCCGACTCCCCGGCCCGACCCCCGTGGCTGCGAACTCCAAGACCAGAGAAATAAGCAAGCCCGCGTCGATCGGCTTTGTGAGGAAGGCGTTCGCGCCGGCCGCCTCCGCGTCCTCTCTGTGCTCCGGCATGGCGTTGGCGGTCAGGACACAGATGGGAATCCCCGCGCCACCGCCCGCCGCCTCACGCGCCCGGATGCGGCGAATGGCCGTGAGGCCATCCATCACCGGCATCTGCATGTCCATCAGGATGAGGTCGTAGTCCTGGGCCTCCGCCGCCAGGACGGCATCCAGTCCATTCTCGACACAGGTCAGATCGACGGACAGTTCATCGAGGATCATTTCAACCGCCAGGCGGTTGATCGGATAATCCTCGGCCAGAAGCACCCGTAGGGGTTCCGCTTTGCGGTCGGGCGGGATGGCCGGGCTTCTGAGGGGCAGGTCGAGGATCGCCTCGGCCCGCTTCAGGGGCAGCTCGAACAGGAAGGTCGAGCCGCGACCCGGCGTCGATGTCGCCGAGATGTCGCCCTGCATCAGCGTCACCAGCGCCTTGGAGATCGAGAGGCCCAGCCCCGTGCCCCCGAACCGCCGCGTGATCGAGCCGTCCGCCTGCTCGAAGCGTTCGAACAGGCTCTGGGCGATCTCGGGCGCGAAGCCGATGCCCGTGTCCTCGACGACAAACCTGATCCGGCAATCCCCGTCGGAAGGATTCAGGTTGGCGACCGAGAGACGGATGCCGCCATGTTCCGTGAATTTCACCGCGTTGCTCAGCAGGTTTGACAGGACCTGACGAATTTTGAGGTCGTCGCCGAGGTAATGGCCACTGGCGTCCGCAGCGATGCTCATGCTGAAGTCGATGTTCTTTTCCGCGGCGCCGGCGCGGAAGAGCGCGAAGGTGTCGGCGATCAGGCCGTCGAGCTCGAAGGGCTCGGCGCGCACCGAAAAGCGTCCGGCGTCAATCTTCGCCAGGTCCAGGATGTCGCTCAACAGGCCCTGCAGGGCGCGGCCCGAGGTCTCGATCAGGTTGACCATCTCGGCCTGCTTGGCGCTCAGCTCGGTCCGCGCCAAGGCGCCGGCGATGCCCAGGACCCCGTTGAGCGGGGTGCGGATCTCATGGCTCATATTGGCGAGAAAGTCGGACTTGGCGAAATTGGCCCGTTCCGCCTGCTCCCGCGCCTCGATCAGCCGGCCCTCGGCGGCCTTCCGCTCCGACAGATCGCGCAGGACGACGATGAACGCGAAGCCGTCGGCGGTCTCCAGCCTCGCCAGCGAGGCCTCGGCGGGAAATTCCTCGCCGGTCTTGCGCCGGCCAAAGATCTCAGACCGCTCGTGCATGGTGAGGCTGGGCCTGGCCCCGGCGATGAATCCCTCGACGTGGCGATGGTGCCTGGAATGAAACCGCTGCGGCATCAGGTGCTCGACCTTGCGCCCGAGCACCTCGCCGGCGCTGTAGCCGAAGATCGCCTCGGCGCCGGCGCTGAACGCCAGGATGACCGCGGCGGAATCGGTGACCACGATCGCCTCGGGGGAGATCTTCAGCATGCTCGCCAGCAGGTCCTGGCTGCGGCGGGAGGCCATCTCGGCCGTGCGAATGTGGGTCACGTCCTGCACCGCGCCCAGAATCCTCACCGGTCGGCCGTCGGGCGCGTACTCCACCTCCCCACGCTCGTGAACGATCCGCACGTTCCCGTCCGGCAGGACGATCCGGTGGTCCAGATCGTAAGCCTGCCGGCCCTCGATGGCGTCCCCGACCCGCTGTTCCACCAGGGCCCGGTCGTCGGGGTGCACCCGTTCGAGGAAGGCCGGATAGGTCGGCGCGAAGGCATGCGGCGCCAGGCCGAAGATCCGGTAGATCTGCGCCGACCACACGATATCGTCGGTGAGGATGTCCCATTCCCAGCTGCCCGTGTCGGAAAGGCGCTGCGCCCTCTCAAGGTGGCGGATGAGCTTTTCACGATCGAACTCTGAATCGTTCAGGGCTCCGGTCATCCTAAGCGGTCTCGATCGGTGTTTCAGGAAAGACGCGGACGGCGGCCCTGTTCCCCGGCGGGACAGAGGATGGGACTGATCCTGGGCCTTGAACGCCGTTGGTTGACGCCGACGGGGGGCCAAGCTGATTGAGTCGGCTATGCACAACTAAGGCTACAGCGCGCGGGCCCTGGCCGCCAGCGCGCCCCGGAGCCTTTTCCTTTCGGACCGATTGATCTGAAAGGAAAAACTTTCCGCCAACTCTCTGCCAAGGGCCGCCGCTAGGCCGCCATGGCGACCGCGGCGCCGATCTCGGCCTCCATCCCTCCCGGCAGGACCTCATCAAGGCTGAGCAGGGTCACGATCCCGCCCTCCGTGGTCATGACCCCTTGCACGAAGTCCTGAATGACGGTGGATCCGACGTCCGGTGTTTCCTGCAGCATGTTCTCGGTCAGCAGGAGGATGTCGCAGACGGCGTCCACCAGCAGGCCGACCTGACGGCCATTGATCTGGGCCACGACGACCACCGAGGAACTGTCCGGCTGGCTCGTCCCCAGGCCCAGGCGCGAACCGAGGTCCACCACCGGCAGGATGACGCCCCGCAGGTTGATCATGCCGCGGACATAGGGCGGCGCGTGGGGCAGCGGGGTGGAGGACGCCCAGCCGCGGATCTCGCGGACCGACATGATGTCGATGGCGAACTGCTGGTCGCCGATCTGCACCATGATCAGTTCGGCGCCGACAGCCGGGAGTCTGGTCTGGGGGGCGGACATTCTCAGAACTCCTCCCAACCTTCGCCGCCGCCGCCCACGCTGGCGGCGACCTTGCGCTGCATGGCCCGGGCGGGCGAGGGCCTGGCCGCGAACCCGGCGGACGCGGCCCGCGGCGCGGTTCGGCCGATGGCGCGGGAGGCCCCGGTCCGGAACCCGGCCATCAATTGCGCGAGCTCTCCGGTCTCGGACTTCATCGAATGGGCGGCGGCGGTGGACTCTTCAACCATGGCGGCGTTCTGCTGGACCACCTGGTCCATCTGGTTGACCGCGGAGTTGACCTCGGCCAGCCCCGTCGCCTGTTCCTGGGCCGAGGCGGAGATCGCCGAGATCACGGTGTCGATCTCGGCCACCTTGGTGACGATGGAATGAAGGGCCTTGCCGGTCTCCCCCACCAAGCTCACCCCCTGTCCCACCTGCTGCGACGAGGCCGAGATCAGGGCCTTGATCTCCTTGGCAGCCTCCGCCGAGCGTTGGGCGAGGGCTCGGACCTCCGAGGCCACCACGGCGAAGCCGCGCCCGGCGTCCCCGGCCCGGGCGGCCTCGACCCCGGCGTTCAGGGCCAGGAGGTTGGTCTGGAAGGCGATCTCGTCGATCACCCCGATGATCTGGCTGATCTGGCGCGAGGAATCCTCGATCTGGCCCATGGCCTCGACGGCCTGACCGACCACCTCGCCGGAGCGCTGGGCCTCGCTCTTGGCCTCGGCCACCGCCGCGCCCGCCTGACGCGCGCCCTCGGCGGTCGTCTTCACCGTGGCGGTGATCTCGTCCAGGGCCGCGGCGGTCTCCTCAAGGCCTGCCGCCTGCTGTTCGGTGCGTCGCGACAGGTCGTCGGAGGCCTGGGCCATCTCGTCTGAGCTGGCGCCTATGCTGGCCGTGGAGGCGGCCACCGTGGTCATGGTCTCCTCCAGCTGGGCTATGGCGGCGTTGAAATCCTCGCGCAGCTTCCGGTACTCCTCCGGAAGGTCGTCGGGCATGCGGTAGGTCAGGTCGCCGGCGGCCAGGGCCGCCATGCCCGCGCCCACGGAGTGGACGACGGTGGCGCGTTCGCTCGCGAGCACCTCGGCCTCGGCCTTCTTGCGCGCTTCTTCAGCGGCTTCGAGATAGACCGAGATCGCATAGTCCATGTCGAGCAGGGTGGCCTTGGTCAGGGCCCCCAACTCCGCGGACACCTTCTTGACGCCGGGCCCCTTCTTGGCCCCGAAGCCGCTCTTGGGCCAGCGCGCCGCGAGCACGCCTCCGATCAGCGCCTCCAGCAGCAGGGCGTAGCCGCCGATATACCAGCGCGGCTCAAGGCCGATCCGGGCATGGATCTCACCCACCTTGGTGACGGCGCGCACATAGTTATGATCGAACTGACCGCTGGAAATCGCTTCCCAGTGGTTGAGCTGCCGGTCCTTGGCGCTGCTGACGTGGCTCTGGCTCGAGAAGAACTTCCGCGTTTCGGGGAAGGCCTGGATCTGCGCGTAGAACGCATCCAGCGCCCCCGGCAGATCCCGCATGATGACGGTTTTCACATCACGGATGTCTTGTTGCGCGTCCGTGTCCAGCTTCATGAAGCTGAGGCGATCACTCAAGGACTGGTCTTGGGTCATTTCGAGTTCCTCATGTCTTTGGACAAGATTTCCGAGCGTGCCTGCGCCCCGACAAAAGGGTTTTTTGACCTGAAATTCATGGAGCCCCCCGGCGCTGTATCTGCGGAGGTTGTCGGCCTGCAAATCCTCGCAAGTGGTTAACGCGATCGAAACCATAAGAACCAAAATGGGTATTCGCGCCGAAGACGGACTAAATACGGGGCGATCTATTAGTTCGTCAGCAATAGAATTCGATCAGCAGATCATTGTTTCACATGTTTTTTCGGCATTTCCCTTCATCGTCCAATGAGACGACATATTTATAGGCATGAGACAACTTGTCGCACGGCAAGATTACACGAATGACGAGAGGTATTTTTCGGTCCCCGGCGGCGTACAGGCTGAATCCCAAATGGGGGTCAGACGCTCGCTCCCCGATCCGATGTCCGGCCCGCCGCCTCAGTGCCGTGGATCGAAAACCGAGGAGAAGCGCGAGCCGGGGAAGGCGCGGCGGGCGTACTGGCGGTCGGAGGTCTCGCGGGGCCGGCGCTCCTCGGCGAACTCGGCCAGCACCTGCAGCAGACGCACCATCGGATCGTCGTCGATGAGCACGGTCCTGTTGTTCGGATGACGTTCCATGCTCCATCAACGGGCCTGGCGTGGTGAAGGTTCCCGTGAGGCGCGAACCGGGGGTGGGTGGCCCTCAATCCAAACGCCGTCATCCCGGACGGCCGACAGGCCGATCCGGGACCCAGGGGCCGTACGCTGGGCTCCTGGGTCCCGGCTCTCCGCTTCGCTGCGGCCGGGATGACGTGGGGGGGACCCGCGTGGCCCCCTAGGCGGCGACGTCGGGGGCGTCCCGCTTCGCCTGCTCGGCCTCCCATTGCGCTTTCAGGGTCGCCGAGGTGTCGCGGGAGCCGTCGGGGCTCCAACCGGGGGCGCCGAAGAGGTAGCCCACGACCTCGCGCGGGGAGCGGGCGCCGGCCAGGTCCTTGGCGATCCCGGCCCATTCGTGAAAGGCTACGCGCAGGATATTGAAGTTGTTCAGGTTCTTTACGATTCCGTAGCGCGGCGTCTCCTCGTCCAGCTCGGGCTGGAAGGTGCCGAAGAGTTTGTCCCAGACGATCAGGATGCCGGCATAGTTGCTGTCGAGGTAGCGCGGGTTGCGGGCGTGGTGGACGCGGTGGTGGGAGGGGGTGTTGAACACCGCCTCGAACCAGCGGGGCATGCGCCGAATCGCCTCGGTATGGATCCAGAACTGGTAGACGAGGCTGATCCCCTTCTGGATGGCCAGCATGGCCGGCGGGAAGCCGAGGAAGGCGAGCGGCAGCCACAGCGCCCAGGTGGCCGCGACGCCGCCGGTCCAGGTCTGCCGCAGGGCCGTCGACAGGTTGTAGTGCTGCGAGGAGTGGTGGTTGACGTGGGCCGCCCACCAGAACCGCCGCTCGTGGCTCAGGCGGTGGAACCAGTAATAGGTCAGGTCCTCCAGGAAGAAGATCGCCACCCAGGCCCAGACCGCGGTCATGGGGATGTCGAAGGCCCGGTGCTTCCACACCCAGACCGTGGCGGCGAAGGCCAGGCCGCCGGTGATGAGCCCGGCCACGTTGCTGCCCAGGCCCATGGCCAGGGAGGCCATGGTGTCGCGGGTCTCGTAGTGGGCCTTCACCGCCTTGAAGCGGGCCAGCGCGATTTCCAGGATGATGGCCAGGACGAAGAAGGGGATCGCCAGGGTCACCGGATCGAAGGGGGCGTGTAGCGGATCCATCAGCGGGCTCCCGCCGGGGGCCAGGCGTCGAAGGCCAGGCGGGCGCGGGGCGCGGCGACGTCGGCGAGATCGAGCCTCAGCACCCCGTCGCGGAAGCTGGCGGACAGCGCCTGGGCCCAGGGGATGTGGCGGGCCGCGTAGCCGTCGCCCACCTCGCACAGGACCAGGGCCGAGGCCCCGGAGCGCGCCAGGGCGCCGCGGCCGTCGGTGGCGATCCAGAGGCCGTCCAGGGTCTTGCCGGGGAATTCGTCGGCCAGCAGGGCCCGGGCGCGGGCGTCGCTGAGCGGCGACATCGGCTTGGCGATCTTGGCCCAGGCCGCCACGGCCACCAGCACGGCCACGGCCGCGAACGATCCGGCCAACTGGATCAGCATCGCCTTGTCCAAATCGTCTCTCCCCTTGGCGGCGGAGGGTCGGCCGTGGACGGAGGGTCGTCAAGGGGCGTGGGGCGCGCCGCCGTCAAGGGCGCCGCGGCTCGAAGGTGTAGGCCCAGGGGTAGTCCGAGGCGCGGAGGTCGCCGGCCCTGGCCTGGTCGAGGGCGCGGCGCGAGCGGGCGCTGAGGAACTGGGCGTAGGTGATGATCTCGGCGGTCGGCAGGTCGGCCGCGGGGACCGGGATGTCGGGGAGCTCGTGTTGCATGGCGTCACCTGGGGGCGGCGGGGTTCGCCGCCATGCCCGTCATGACGCGCCAACCCGGCTGAATAGAGGCGGAGCGCGCCGTTGGGCGGCGTTCATGTTCGGGCTGGCGGGCCATTTTGTTCTGTTTTTGTTCGGAGAAACCGGCCCCCCGTGGCAAGATGGCGGGGTCAGGCTTGGAGGCGATCGGCTTGGGTTTCGGCGATGAGGCGCCGCAGGATGCGCGGCGGAACGGTTATGATCCCGATCTGGCGGCGGCCGTCTGCGCGCGGATCGAGGCGGGTGAGAGCCTGAGGCGGATCTGCCGCGAGCCCGGCATGCCCAGCCCCCAGACCCTGCACCAATGGCGGATGGGCGACCCGCTGCTGGCCGAGCGCTACGCCGCGGCCCAGGCGGCGGCGCGGCGCAACCAGATCCAGGAGGACGAGGCGGCCCGGCTGCGGCGTCTGGAGGCCCGCAAGCAGCCCTGGGGGCGGCCCGACACCTATACCGATGCGATCGGCGGCGAGATTTGCCGGCGACTGGCGCAGGGCGAGAGCCTGGTGGCCATCGGCGGGTCGCCGGGGATGCCGGTGACCCAGACCATCTACAAGTGGCTGCGCAAGCACGCCGACTTCCGGCAGGACTACGCCCGGGCCCGGGAGGTGCAGGCGCAGATCAAGGAGGAGCTGGCCTGGGAGATCGCGATGCGGGCTCGGCCGGAGACGGCGCGGGTGGCCCGCCTGCAGTTCGACGTGATCCGCTGGCAGCTGGGGCGGCTGTCGCCCAAGAAGTACGCCGAGGACGCCGAGCCCGAGGGCTTCGACATGGACGTCTATATCCGCAAGTTCGGCTGCGGCGACGGGCCCGACACCCTGGAACTGGTGGCCGGCCCGAGCTTCGAGGCGGCCAAGGCCCGGGCCGAGCGGGAGCGGGGTCGTAGGGAGGCGGGCCTCCCTCCCCTTCATGGGGAGGGTGTACGAGGCGTCAGCCTCGGACGGGTGGGGAATACTGGCCAGACTCCCCCACCCTGACCGCTATCGCGGTCTGCCCCTCCCCATAAAGGGGAGGGAGAAACCAAAACAGGGCCGCCCCGGGAGGGACGGCCCTGTCTCGAAGTCCGTCGGCGGCGGGCGGGAGGCCCGCGCCGGAAGTCCTACTTCTTGGCCTTCTTGGGGGCTTCGCCGTTGACGGCGTCCTTGA
>NZ_JAUSLW010000082.1 GCF_030645195.1 Phenylobacterium sp.
ACTGCACAGCCAAGTCCAGCTGAGCGCCATCGCTCGACAGCTCAACGAACGGCCCAGAAAGACCTTGCTCTATCGGACGCCAGCCGAGACCTTTGCCGAGTGTGTTGCAGCGATCAGTTGAGCCCACCACCCGTTGCGGACATTGGCCGGTCCATACAAAGTGGCTCTATGCTGAAGCTGCTCACGCTATTGTTGGCCTTAGCCCTCCTGGGTTGGGGAGCTTTCATGTTCGCAAGAAACCCGGACAACGCGAGCGCGCTGCAGAGCTCAAGTGGGTTCATCGACAAGGGCGGCAAGTTTGGCGTTCAAGTGGGCGACCACCTCAGAACGGTGGACCAAGCTCTACAGAGCCACCACTTTACCTACTATCCCAGAGATGAATTTCAGACATGTCTTACTCATGGGTATCCCCCGACCCAGGCCGTGTTGGTTTACAAAGACGACAGTTGGCGGAGGGGCACGATTTGTATCGCCTATGAGCGCGCCTCACGCCGGGTGCGGGCAATCGAATGGGCCTACGGGCCATTCATGGTGGACTTGTAGTTCGGCAATCCACCCTTCGCCGACCTCCCGAACGGGAGCGAAAGGGCGCTTCAGGCCGCGCCCTGCCACCATGGCGGAGGGTCGCCCTACCCCCACACCCGCCCGGCATAGTCCACGAAGTTGCCCCCCAGCACCTTGTCGATCACCCGGGGCTTGATCCCGCGCGCGGCGAGCAGGGCGGCCAGCTTGCGGAACTGGTCCACGCCGCGCAGGTCCACCACGAAGGGATAGGTGTCGGCGCGTTCGCCCTTGGTGCCGATGCCGGCGGCGGCGCGTTCGGCGATCTCCTTTTCCAGGGCGCCCTGGTAGGCGGCGAGGTCGTCGATGGCGGTGACCGAGCCGTCGGTGCCGATGCCGACGTGATCCTCGCCGCAGACCTTCAGGGCGTGCGCGATATGGGCGACCACGTCGGCGGCCTTCGGATGGCCGTCCAGGGTCAGGAAGGGCATGAAGTAGATGCCGACGAAGCCCCCCTGCTCGGCCACGCCCCGCAATTCGGCGTCGGTCTTGTTGCGCGGCAGATCGGTGAGCGCGCGGCAGCCGGTGTGGTTGATGGAGATCGGGACCTTGGAGGCGGCGATGGCGTCCAGGCAGGTGCGCTCGCCCGAATGGGAGAGGTCCACCATGATCCTGGCCTCATTGAGCTTGGCCACCACCCTGCGGCCCTGCTCGGTCAGGCCGCGATTGGCCGGCGCCATCGAGCCGTCGCCCAGGCTGTTCTCGGGATTGTAGGTCAGCTGGATGACGCGCACGCCGCGGGCGGCGAATTCGTCCACCCGCTCCAGGTGATCGCCCACCTGGACGGCGTTCTGGAAGCCGTAGATGAGGCCCACCTTGCCGCTGGCCTTGGCCCTGGCGAAATCGGCGGCCTTGGTGATCTTCATCAGGTCGGCGGAGTGGGCGGCCAGGATGGCGTCCCAGGCGTCGAGGCTGCGCAGCGTCTCGGCATAGGGGTCGCCGGGGCCGAAGACGTAGCCCAGGGTCGCGTTCACCGCCGTCAGGCCCGAGGCCTTGGCGTCGGCGATGGCGCGGGCGTCGAAGTCGGCCTCCATGGGCGGCGGCGGACCGGTGCGGCCGATGGCCCGGTTCGGATTGATCAGGCCGCCGAGCGCATTGACGATGATCGGGTCGCTGGCGGCCAGGGCCGGACGGAAGGCCGTGGCGGCCAGGGCGGCGGCCCCGAGGCCGAGGGTGGCGCGGCGCGAGATCATTGCGGCTCCTTGCGCGCCGCGGCGTCGCTCTGGGGGTCATAGTCTGCGCGGCGGTAGTCGACCCCGCGCTTGACGGTCAGGACCACGGTCCGCAGGGCGCGGATGTCGGCGCTGGGATCCTGGGCCACGAAGACCATGTTGGCGAGCTTGCCCGGCGCGAGGGTCCCGAAGTCGGGGTCCTTCGTCACCGAGAGCGCCCCGCCCAGGGTGGCCGCCGAGATGGCCTGCAGAGGCGTGAAGCCCGCCTTGGCCACCAGCAGCTCCAGTTCGTCGTGCAGGCCGGGATAGGCCGCGTCCGGCTCGGAGAAGCCGTCGGTGCCGGCGGAGATGGTGACGCCCGCGCGCAGGGCCTGGTTGGTCAGCTTGGAGGCCAGGTCGGCGGTGCAGTAGGGCTTGGGGCCTTTGGGATTGGCGGCGGCCCGCGCGTCCAGGCCGGCATAGACCAGCACCGTGGCGTCCAGCACCGTCCCCTGCCGCTTCATCTGGAAAAACAGCTTGGTCATCAAGGGGTTGTCGCCGTTCGCGAAGGCGGCGAAGTCGACCGGCGCGCGGTTGTGATAGGCGCGCGGCAGGGTCTTGGAGGCCTGGTAGGCCAGCATGCAGACGTGGCTGACGGCGTCCACCTGGGCGTCCAGCACCTGCCGCGGGCTGGCCGGGAAGACCGCCCCGTGGGCCCAGACCGGCACGCCCTGGCGATGGGCCTCGGCGGTGATGGCCTTGACCCGCTCGCCCGGCAGGTCGGCGTAGATCTTGATGGCCGAGGCGCCCGTGCCGCGGGCCAGGGCCACGGCCAGCTTCAGGTCGGTCTTGGCCTCGATGGCCTGCATCCAGGGGGCGTGGCCGGCCACGGCGCCGGCGGTGACGGCGTGGGTGCGGGGATCGTCGAAGAACTCCGGGCCCGCCATCAGGGCGGCGTAGTAGATATCCGGCCCCGGGATCGCCCCGATCCTCGTCTCCCGCGCCAGGTCGCCCACCAGCCGCAGATCGTCGGCCATGTCGCGGACGCCGGTGATGCCGCCATAGAGGTCGCGCCTGAGCTGGGCCTGGGCGAAGGCGCGGACCGGCGGGGTGGCCAGGTGCTCGTGGCTGTTGATCAGGCCCGGCAGGGCGTAGAGGCCGCTCACGTCCACCACCTTGGTGTCCGGCGGCAGCTTCAGGGCCAGTTCGGAATTGGCCCAGACCTTCTCGATCCGCTCACCCTTCACCAGGATGGACATGTCGGGCCTGGGCCCGGCGCCGGTCCCGTCGATGAGGCTGGCGCCGCGATAGACGACATAGGACGGCTCGGCGGCCTGGGCGGCGAGGGCGGCGAGGGAGAGGCCGGCGGCGAGGAGGAGCTTGGCGATCATGCCCTCGACATAGCCCGGTTTGGGGCGAGCGCGGAATCGGCGGACTCTACGGACCTTGGAGTTGTGAGGGGGTCGCGTGCGGTTCGTCCTGTTCAAAGGCCAGTCGCAGTACGGATCGCTGCGGCTGCATATCGACCAGCTGGCCGCGGCCCTGGTCGGGCTGGGGCACGAGGCGAGCGTCCTCGACCTGACCGCGGCCGATGCCCCGGAGAAGGCCAACGCCAGCTTCGCCGCCCCCGCCGACTGCTATTTCGGCATCAGCGGCGTCGGGGCCGAGATCCAGGTCGGGAACGCCTCGGTGTATGACGCCATCGGAGCGACCTACGCCTCGCTCTATGTCGACCATCCGATCCACCACACCACGCGGCTCGCCATGCCGATCCGCAAGAAGGTGGGGCTGTTCCTCGACCGCAGCCACGTTCAGTTCATGACCACCTGGTCCAAGGGCCGGGGGTTCGCCCAGCTCGGCTTCCTGCCGCCCGGCGCCAACCAGATCGACGAGCCCCTGGAGACCACCGACGGCGCCTTCCTGGCCCGCGACATCCCGTTGCTGTTCACCGGCACCTATCGCGGCGAACCCGTCGCCCCCTGGCGCGACGAGCCTCCCAGCATCGGCCGCGACGCGGTGGAGGAGATCGCCCAGCGGATGGCCGCCGACGGAAGGCTGGCAGTGCTCGACGCCCTGAAGGCGGTGATCGCCCGCCTGGGCGGTGAGCTGACCCCGGACCTGTTCGAGGAGTTCCTGCCCCTGCTCCAGGCCCCGCAGTTCTACGCGGAGGCCCACCACCGGGGCGCCCTGCTCAACACCCTGGGCCAGGCGGGAACGCCGATCCACATCTACGGCAATGGCTGGGAGCCGCTGCTGGAGCGCTATCCGTCCTTCGTCCATGGCGGGGTCGGCAGCTTCGAGGAGACCCTGCATCTGCTGCGGCGGACGAAGCTGGTGCTCAACTCCAACAACGGCTTCGTGGCTGGCGGGCATGAGCGGGTGTTCACCGCCATGTGCGGCGGCGCCGCGGTGATCTCCGACGAGAACCGCTACTACGCCGAGGCCTTCAAGCCGGGCCGTGAGATGGCGGTCTATGCCTGGGACAAGCTCGACCGGGTCCCCGGCCAGATCGCCGCCCTGCTGGAGGACCAGGACGCGCTGGCCGCCCTGGCCCGGGCCGGCGCCAAGCGGGCGTTCGCCGACCACACCTGGACCGCGCGGGCGGCCAAGCTCGTCAAGATCGTCAAGCAGGCGCGATAAGGCCCTGATATTCCTGCGGGGTTCCGCAGAAGATCACCTCGTCGCGCTCGATCCGGTGATAGCCGATGCGCGCGCCCTGGCCGATCAGGTGATTGTAGAGCGGGGCGACATAGAGCTCCCGGGCCTGGGGCGCGAGGCGCTCCTGGGCGAGCGCCGCGCGGAAATCCCCGGCGCGGGCGAAGTGATAGAGGCCGGTGCAGCAGAGGTTGGAGATCGGCCGCTTCTCGGCGGTCTCCAGGACGAGCGGCGTCTCGCCCGGCGCGGGCCGGACATAGGACCAGTTGGCCCCCTCGCCGACGAACACCTCCAGCCAGCCGTCCAGGGCCTCGTACCAGGGGCCGGGGAAGACGAAGCCCGGACGGAAGGTGTCGATGTTGAAGATGGTCAGGGGCGTGGCGTCGCCCTCCCCGGCCAGGCCCAGTTCCACCGTCTCGGCCTGCCCCGCCGTCGGCCCGGTCAGGGCGATGACACGGACGTCCTTCACGCCGAGGCGACGAGTCTCTTCCTGAACGAACTCAAGGGCGTCGGCCGCCACGATGAACAGGAAGGGGTGGGTCTCGAACTGGGCGCGGAAGCTCTCCACGGCGTGAGCGAAGACGCTGGCGCCATTGAGGTCCAGCCGGTACTTCGGCTCGCTGTAGCCGGCGTCGAAGAACCGCTGCGAGCGGCCGGCCATGGGGATGACGATCACGCCGCCTCGAGCTCCGCATAGAGTCGCAGGGCATTGGCCACGAAGGCCTTTTGCCGGTCGGGCCGGTCGGCGTGCAGGGGGATCATGGACAGGAACAGGCTGACCATGATGGCGCGGACCTCGCTGGACAGCCCCGCCACCCCGTCGATGGTGAGGTCGGCCAGGCCCGCCTGCAGCCAGGGCTGGCAGGCGATCTCCTCGAAGGCGATGGCGTAGTCGGACCCGTCGACGGTGACCGCGCAGCGGCCGGCGATGATCTGGTCGTAGCGGCCGACGACGGAGTGGGCGAGCTTGGCCAGGTCATAGCGCAGGTCGCCATAGATGGTGGGCTTGTCCCCCACCAGGCCGCGGGGATCGATGGCTTTGATGCGCCGCACGCGGCTGTCGTAGAGGATGTTCGAGAAGCAGAAGTCGCCGTGCAGGATGGAGTCCGGCCGCCCAGCCTCCAGGCCATAGGCCGGAACCAGGGCCTCGCTGATCGCCCGCAGCGACGGCATGGGCCGGCCCTCCAGCGACAGGGGCTGGTCGATGGGAAAGCCTGAGTCGCGGGCGAAGGCCTCAAGCCGAGCCTGCGTCTTGTCGGCGACGAGCAGCTTCAGGGCCGCGTCGCCGGAGCCGGTCCCCCTGTGGGCGGCGCAGGCGGCCAGGAAGTCCTGGCAGGAGGCCAGGATGCGCAGCCAGGGCTTGCGCCCCACCGCCCCGTGGACGAACAGCTCCGAGAGCACCGGCAGGTACTCGTATTCGGTCTCGTAGAAGACCCGGCCGTCCTCCGCCCCGAAGCCCAGCAGGCGGCCGCAATAGACCTGGACGGTCGGCGGCGCCTCCTGCAGCCAGTGGGTCTCGGCCCAGATCTTGGCCTGGTCTGCGCTGGACTTGCGCGCGGTGAGCCCATCGATGCGCACGGTGTTGAAGGCCCGCGCCGTGGTCACCGCCAGCCGCGACTGGAAGAAGGTCTGCAGGTGGCCGAAGTCGAGCCAGCCCTGGGCCGGGGCGAGGCTCACCGCGTGCTCGGCGAGATAATGGTTCACCCCGCCAATGAAGTCGCCGCGCATTCGGGTGAGCGACCGCAGCAGGTCCAGGCCAGAGGCGAAGGCGAAATAGCCGGTGGCGACGGGCCAGCCCTCGTGGCCGTCCTCGCCGGCGGCGCTGTTGACCAGGGAGAGGACCCGGCCCTGGGCGTCCAGCTCCATCTCGGCCCAGGCATATTCGTTGCCGCGCTGCCCCCCGACGATGAGGTCGGCCTGGTCCAGCGGCGGGTCGGAGATCAGGGTGTCGCCGTGCAGGATGTGGACCGGCCCGTCCCCGGCGCCGATGGCGTTGAGGGCATAGACCACCGCCTCCCCCAGCCTGAGCCCCTCGGGGATGGGGACGATCTCGACGCCCAGGGCGGCCAGGCGATCACTGTCGTAGGGCGACACCGCGTGGGCCTCGGGCAGCACCAGGTGGACGACCCCGTGTCCGCCCACCGCGGCCAGCTGCAACTCGTAGAGTTTCTGCACCCCCACCGGCAGCATCGAGGGCGGCAGGGGGCCGAACTCGGCGGCCAGTTCCTGGCCCACCACCGCCCCGGACATGATCAGGCGGACGGTCATCGGCCTCAGGCCTCCGCGGCGATCAGGGCGGCGATCTCGTCGAGGGACAGGGCCAGGAACTCCGAGGGCCGCACGGCGCGGTCGTCGATGTAGAAGCCTTCCGTCCCGCACCAGGGCTTGCCCACATGCACCTCGTCATAGGGCACCTGGTGGCGGGCCAACCAGTCGAGGATCACCGGCAGGGTGTTGGCGTTGATCAGGCCGATCTGACCGCCATAGGTGCGCATGTTCCGCGCGCTGGCGATGATGATGGAGAAACCCTGCTCGCGGTACTCTCGCAGGCGGGCGATCACCGGCAGGTTGGGCTCGCGGTCGGCATAGGCGCGGCCCGGGTCGTCCAGCGCGATGGTGCCATCGAGATCGAAGACCAGCCGTTTCATGGGCCAGATGTAGGACGATTCGAGCCCCGACCCCGCGCGGCGCGGCTCAGCCCCCGGTCTGCCTGAACACGAAGGCGCACAGGCCGATGACCAGGATGGCCAGGGCCCCCAGGCCGACGCCGTCCAGCAGGCCCGGCCGGCCCTCGATCTCCGGCGTCGCCCCGGCCTTCAGTTCGCGGGCGGCCATGAACAGCGGCAGGGTGACGCTGATCGCCACCAGCAGGCCGCCGATCACATAGGCCCAGACGAAGGGGATGCGCCGCCGCCGGCCCTCGAACACCATCCAGACCGCCGCGGCGTAGAGCACCAGCGCGATGTCGAAGGTCACCGAGCGGCTGGCGGGATTGACCGCCGCGTCGCGCAGGAAGGCCGGGAACACCGACAGGCCGCCGCCGCCCCCGAAATAGGCCAGGTTCTGGCTCCAGGTCAGGACTAGGGCGATCACCGCCAACAGCCCATAGACCGCGGCCAACTGCCGGTTCTGTCTCACGCGACGCCCTCCCCAGACGGATCATCCGCCGGGGAGTTTGGCGCCTCGCGCCGAGTCTGGCGACCTCAGCGCGGCAGCTTGCTCGCCCCCATCAGGAAGGCGTCCACCGCCTGGGCGCACTGGCGGCCCTCGCGGATGGCCCAGACCACCAGGGACTGGCCCCGGCGCATGTCGCCGCAGGAGAAGATGTTGGGCGTGGTGGTCTTGTAGTCGGTCACCGGCGCCTTGACCGCGCCGCGGGCGTCGAACTCCACGCCGGCCTGCTCGGTGAAGGCGTTGTGGCGCGGCGAGACGAAGCCCATGGCCAGCAGGACGAGGTCGGCCTTGACCTGGAAGACGCTGCCCTCGACTTCCTTCAGCACCTGGCGGCCGTCCGGCCCCGGCGCCCACTCCATACGCACGCACTCCAGGGCCTCGATCTTGCCGTTGGAGCCGATGGCCCGCTTGGTGGCCACGGCGAAGTCGCGCTCGCAGCCCTCTTCATGGCTCGACGAGGTGCGCAGCTTCATGGGCCAGTCGGGCCAGGTCATGAACTTGTTCTCGCGGGCCGGCGGCTCGGGCATGATTTCGAACTGGGTCACCGAGGCCGCGCCATGGCGGTTGGAGGTGCCGATGCAGTCGGAGCCGGTGTCGCCGCCGCCGATCACCACCACATGCTTGCCGGTGGCCGAGATGGCGCCCGTCGGCGCGGCGCGCAGTTCGTCGTCGCCGGCGTTGCGCTTGTTCTGCTGGACCAGGAAGTCCATGGCGAAGTGGATCCCGTCCAGCTCGCGGCCCGGGACCTCCAGGTCGCGGGGATTCTCGGCCCCGCCGGCCATCACCAGCACGTCATAGTCGTCCAGCAGCCGCTGGACCGAGACGGTGACACCGATCTCCATGTTGGTGCGGAAGATGACGCCTTCGGCCTCCATCTGCGCCACGCGGCGGTCGATGAGGTGCTTTTCCATCTTGAAGTCGGGGATGCCGTAGCGGAGCAGGCCGCCGATGCGGTCGCTCTTCTCGAACACCGTCGGCGCGTGGCCCACCCGGGCCAGTTGCTGGGCGCAGGCGAGCCCTGCGGGGCCCGAGCCCACCACGGCGATCCGCTTGCCGGTGCCCCGCGGCGACATCTGCGGCGTGATCCAGCCCTCTTCCCATCCCCTGTCGACGATGGCGCACTCGATGGTCTTGATGGTCACCGGGCTGTCGATGATGTTCAGGGTGCAGGACGCCTCGCACGGGGCGGGGCAGATGCGGCCGGTGAACTCCGGGAAGTTGTTGGTGGACTGGAGGTTCTCCAGCGCCGTCTTCCACTGGTCGCGATAGACCAGGTTGTTGAAGTCCGGGATCTGGTTATTCACCGGACAGCCGGTGTGGCAGAACGGAATCCCGCAATCCATGCAGCGCGCCGCCTGCTTGTTCAGGGCGTCCTGCGGCAGCGGATGGACGAATTCCTTCCAGGTGCGAAGGCGGTCCTGCGGCTTCTCGTAGCCGCGATCCTGGCGCTCGATCTCCAGGAAGCCGGTGGGCTTGCCCATGGGGTTACTCCGACTCTGAAATTCTATTCGGCGGCGACGGCGGCGGCCGCCAGCCGTTCGGCGGCCATGTCCGTGAGCGCCCGGCGGTAGTCCTTGGGCATGACCTTCACGAACGAGGTCAGGCAGGTGTCCCAGTTCTCCAGGATCTCCCGGGCCCGCGCGCTGCCCGTATAGAGCAGGTGCCGCTCCACCAGGATCTTCAGGCGCTCGGCGTCGAAGGTCAGCATGTCGCCCATGCCGTTGTTCTCCACCGAGATCGAGCGCTGGCTCGGACGGCCGGGATCGTCGGCCCCGCCGCTGGCGGGCGCGACCTTCTCGATGTCCACCATGGCGGTGTTGCAGAGCGGGGTGAACCGGCCCCTGGGATCGTAGACATAGGCGATCCCGCCGGACATGCCGGCGGCGAAGTTGCGCCCGGTGTCGCCCAGCACCACCACCACGCCGCCGGTCATGTACTCACAGCCGTGGTCGCCCGTGCCCTCCACCACCGTGACGGCGCCGGAGTTGCGGACCGCGAAACGCTCGCCGGCCACGCCCTGGAAATAGGCCTCCCCGGCGATGGCGCCGTAGAGCACCGTATTGCCGACAATGATGTTCTGGGTCGGGTCGCGGGTGGATTCCTTGGGCTGGCGCACGACCACCCGGCCGCCCGACAGGCCCTTGCCCACATAGTCGTTGCCGTCGCCGATCAGCTCCAGGCTGACGCCGCGCGCGGCGAAGGCGCCGAAGCTCTGGCCCGCCGCCCCGTGGAAGGTCAGCGAGATGGTGTCCTCCGGCAGGCCGGCGTGGCCGTAGGCGCGGGCCACCTCGCCCGAGAGCATGGCGCCGACCGTGCGGTTGATGTTCCGGATCGGGTACTCGCCGCGCATGGGGGTGCGGTTGGCGAGCGCATCCTTGGCGTCGGCGATCAGGGTGTTGTCCAGGGCCTTTTCCAGGCCGTGGTCCTGGCGGTCCATGTTCCAGAGGCCCTTCTGGCCCTCGGGACGAACCGCGTGCAGCAGCTTGGACAGGTCCACGCCGCCGGCCTTCCAGTGGTCGACGGCCTCGCGCATGTCGAGGCGCTCCACCTGGCCGATCATCTCGTTCATCGTGGCGAAGCCGAGCTGGGCCATGATCTCGCGCAGCTCTTCGGCGACGAAGAAGAAGTAGTTGATGACATGCTCGGGCTGGCCGGTGAACCGGGCCCGCAGGATCGGGTCCTGGGTCGCCACCCCCACCGGACAGGTGTTCAGGTGGCACTTGCGCATCATGATGCAGCCGGCCGCGATCAGCGGGGCGGTGGCGAAGCCGAACTCGTCGGCCCCCAGGAGGGCGGCCACGGCCACGTCGCGGCCGGTGCGCAGGCCGCCGTCGGCCTGGACCGCCACGCGGGTGCGCAGGCCGTTCAGCAGCAGGGTCTGCTGGGTCTCGGCCAGGCCGATCTCCCAGGGGGAGCCGGCGTGGGTCAGGGACGTCAGCGGCGAGGCGCCGGTGCCGCCCTCGAAGCCCGAGATGGTGATGTGGTCGGCACGCGCCTTGGCCACGCCCGCCGCCACCGTGCCGACCCCAACCTCGGAGACCAGCTTCACGGAGATGCGGGCCTTGGAGTTGGCGTTCTTCAGGTCGTGGATGAGCTGGGCCAGGTCCTCGATGGAATAGATGTCGTGGTGCGGCGGGGGTGAGATCAGGCCGACCCCCGGCGTGGAGTGCCGGACGCGGGCGATATTGGCGTCCACCTTGTGGCCGGGCAGCTGGCCGCCCTCCCCGGGCTTGGCGCCCTGGGCCATCTTGATCTGGATGTCGTCGGCGTTGACCAGGTACTCGGTGGTCACCCCGAAGCGGCCCGAGGCCACCTGCTTGATGGCCGAGCGCATGGAGTCGCCGTTGGGCAGGGGCTTGAAGCGGTCGGATTCCTCGCCGCCCTCCCCGGTGTTCGACTTGCCGCCGATCCGGTTCATGGCCATGGCCAGCGTCGTGTGGGCCTCGCGGCTGATGGAGCCGAAGCTCATGGCCCCGGTGGCGAAGCGCTTGACGATCTCGCTGGCCGGCTCGACCTCGTCCAGGGACAGCGGCGTCTCCGCGAACTTGAAGCGCATCAGGCCACGGATGGTCAGCAGGCGCTGGGACTGCTCGTTGATGCCGGCGGCGAAGGCCTTGTACTCGTCGGGCAGGTTGCCGCGCACGGCGTGCTGCAGCTTGCTGACGGTCTCCGGGGTCCAGGCGTGCTCCTCGCCGCGCAGGCGGAAGGCGTAGGCCCCGCCGACATCGAGCTGGGTCGCGTAGATCGGGTTGTCGCCATAGGCGTCGCGGTGGCGGCGCACGGCCTCCTCGGCGATCTGGTAGAGACCGATGCCCTCGATCGTGGTGGCGGTGCCGGTGAAGTACTGCTCGATCACCGTGGAGTTCAGGCCCACGGCGTCGAAGATCTGGGCGCCGCAATAGGACTGGTAGGTGGAGATGCCCATCTTGGACATCACCTTCAGCACGCCCTTGCCCACCGCCTTGATGTAGTTCTTGCGCACATCATAGGCCGAGAGCGCGTAGCCGTTCTGGACCCGCAGGGTCTCCAGGGTCTCGAAGGCCAGGTAGGGGTTCACCGCCTCCGCGCCATAGCCGGCCAGGACGCAGAAGTGATGCACCTCGCGGGCTTCGCCGGTCTCGATAACAAGGCCGGTCTGCATGCGCAGGCCCTGGCGGATCAGGTGGTGGTGCACGGCCGCTGTGGCCAGGGCCGCGGGGATGGCGATGCGGTCCGGCGAGGTGGCTCGATCCGAGAGGATCAGGATGTTCATGTCGGCCAGCACGTTGTCGGTGGCCTCGCGGCACAGACGGTCCAGCGCCCGCTCCAGGCCCGCCGGGCCCTCCTCGGCCGCCCAGGTGGCGTCCAAGGTGGCGGTGCGGAAGGCGCCGTCCAGCAGCTCGCTGATGGCGCGGATCTTGGCCAGGTCCTCATTGGTGAGGATCGGCTGGGAGACCTCCAGGCGCTTGTGGGTTCCGGCCTGCCGGCCCAGCAGGTTCGGGCGCGGGCCGATCATCGACACCAGGCTCATCACCAGCTCTTCCCGGATCGGGTCGATCGGCGGGTTGGTGACCTGGGCGAAGTTCTGCTTGAAATAGTCGTAGAGCAGCTTCGGGCGCTTCGAGAGCACCGCGATGGGGATGTCCTGGCCCATCGAGCCGATCGGGTCGTCCCCGGTCTGGGCCATGGGCTCCAGGAAGAACTGCAGGTCCTCCTGGGTGTAGCCGAAGGCCTGCTGCCGATCGAGCAGCTGGGCTGGATCGGAGCCCATCAGGGCGTCGGCCGGCGCGGCCTCGGGCAGGTCTTCCAGCTTGAACTGGGTCTGGGCCAGCCAGTCGGCATAGGGCTCGGCGTCGGCGAGGGAGGCCTTGATCTCCTCGTCCTCGATGATCCGGCCTTCCTCCATGTCGATCAGCAGCATCTTGCCGGGCTGCAGGCGCCACTTGCGCACCACCCGCTCCTCGGGAACCACCAGCACGCCGACCTCCGAGGCCATGATCACATGGTCCTGGTCGGTGATCACGAAGCGGGCCGGACGCAGGCCGTTGCGGTCCAGGGTGGCGCCGATCTGGCGGCCGTCGGTGAAGGCCACGGCGGCGGGGCCGTCCCACGGCTCCATCAGGGCGGCGTGGTACTCGTAGAAGGCCTTGCGCTTGGGATCCATCAGCGGATTGCCGGCCCAGGCCTCCGGGATCAGCATCATGACGGCGTGGGCCAGCGGATAGCCGCCGGCCACCAGCAGCTCGAGCGCATTGTCCAGGCAGGCGGTGTCGGACTGGCCGTGCGGGATCAGCGGCCACATCTTGTTGAGGTCGGGACCCAGCAGGTCCGACTCCAGGGTGCGGCGGCGCGCGTTCATCCAGTTCACGTTGCCGCGAACGGTGTTGATCTCGCCGTTGTGGGCGATGAACCGGTAGGGGTGGGCCAGCTTCCAGGACGGGAAGGTGTTGGTGGAGAACCGCTGGTGCACCAGGGCCAACGCCGACTCCGTCAGCGGGTTGGCGAGGTCGGTGTAAAAGGTCCCCACCTGACCGGCCAGCAGCAGGCCCTTATAGACCACCGTCCGCGTCGAGAAGGACGGCAGGTAGAGCTGGGTCAGGCCCGGCAGGTTCTTCTTCACCGCCAGCTCGGCCAGCGGGTTCTGCAACTGCTTGCGGATGGTCAGCAGCTTCCGCTCGAAGGCGTCCTGGTCCTTGGTCCCCGGGCCGCGGCCGACGATGGCCTGGCGGATCACCGGCATCTCGGCCAGCACGGCCTCGCCCAGGCCCGTGGTGTCGACGGGCACGTCGCGCCAGGCGATGAAGACCTGGCCCTCGACCTTCAGGAAGTGCTCGAACTGGGAGACCGCCACGGCGCGGGCGGCGTCGTCCTGCGGCATGAAGCACATGGCCACGGCGTAGTCGCCCGGCGCCGGCAGGGTGACGCCCGCCTTGCCGGCCCAGTCGCGCAGCAGGGCGTCGGGCATCTGAATCAGAATCCCGGCCCCGTCGCCCACCAGGGGATCGGCGCCGACGGCGCCGCGGTGGTCGAGGTTGATGAGGATCTCCAGACCAGCGGTCACGACCTCATGCGATTTGCGGCCCTTGATATTGGCCACAAACCCCACACCGCACGCATCGTGTTCATTGCGCGGGTCGTACAGACCTTGCCGTTCCGGAGCTCCCATGCGGGTCCCTCATTCTCATACAGGCATGCGTTACAGGCATGCGGCAGCACGGCCGAACCCGACCGTGAAACGTACGTTCGGGCGGCCATTAGCGGCAAGAACGACCCTTGTCGATGGGTCTGAACCTGCGGATTTGAAAAGTTTTTCTACAGTGCGGCGTCCAGCAGGGATTTGTCCGCGTCCCGAGCGTTGTGGCAGCCGGTCAGCACCATGGCCGTGGCCAGCTCGCTCTTCAGGGTTCCCAGCATGCGGGCGACCATCTTCTCGCCGCCGGCGCCGAGCGCATAGGCCCAGGCCCGGCCGACGAAGCAGGCCTTGGCGCCGAGCGCGAGCGCCTTGAGCACGTCGAGGCCCGAGCGCACCCCGCCATCCAGATAGACCTCCAGGTCGCCGCCGACCGCGTCCACCACCGCCGGCAGGGCCGAGATCGAGGAGCGCACGCCGTCGAGCTGGCGGCCGCCATGGTTCGACACCACAAGGCCTTGCGCGCCGGCCGACCGGGCGTCGCGGGCGTCCTCGGGGTCGAGGATCCCCTTGATGACGATGGGCCCGTCCCAGGTCTTGCGCACCCAGTCGAGGTCGGCCCAGGTCACCGAGCGGTCGAAGTTGCGCGCGATCCAGCTCAGGAAGTCGGTGACCGAGCCCGCCTTGGGCACCGCGCCGGCGACGCTGCCCAGGCTGTGGGGGCGGCCGTGCAGCCAGACGTCCCACAGCCAGTCGGGATGGGTCACCCCCTGCCAGGCGGTGTTCATGGCGCCGGAGATCCCGCTCGATCCGGTGAAACCCGAGCGGACATCACGATAGCGCGAGCCCGGCAGCGGCAGGTCGACGGTGAAGACCAGGACCGGGCAGCCCGCCGCCTTGGCCCTGGCCAGCAGCTGCGCCATGTAGCCGCGGTCCTTCAGCATATAGAGCTGGAACCAAGGGGCGGTCCCGGAGGCCGCCACCTCCTCCACCGAACAGACCCCCACGGTGGACAGGCAGAAGGGCACGCCCGCGGCGGCGGCGGCGCGGGCCGCCTGCACCTCGCCCCGGCGGCCGTACATCCCGGCCATCCCCACCGGCGACAGGCCCAGCGGCATGGAGAGTTTCTGGCCCAGGGTCTCGATGCTCATGTCCAGCTGGCTCATGTCGCGCATCACCCGCTGACGCAGGGCCAGGGCCTCGATGTCGGCCACGTTCCGCCCCAGGGTGACCTCGGCATAGGAGCCGCCGTCGATATATTCGAAGAACATCTTGGGCAGGCGGCGGCGCGCCAGTTCGCGATAGTCGGAGACCGAAGCCGGGGTCATGGCCGCCCTTCCCGTGGATGCTGCGACCCTTCGTAGGGCGCGGCGCGGCCCTTTACAAATGTTCTACTTTTGTTCTAGCGTGACCGCATGCACATCCGACTCGCCCTCCCCTCAGACCTGCCCCCCGTGCGCGACCGGCTGCGCAGTGTTCTGGGGCCGCAGCGGCCTGAACATCAGCTCGACCCGGTGTCCCAGCTCATCAAGTCTGTGCTCAGTTCGCGCACCTATGACGAGGTGGCCTGGGCGGCCTTCATTCGACTGCGGGCGGCCTATCGCGATTGGGAGGACCTGGTCCACGCCGCCCAGGAGGAGCTGGAGCCGATCATCGATCCAGTGACCTTCGCCGATCAGAAGGCCCGCCAGCTGCCGATCCTGATCCGGGTGCTGCTGCTGAAGCGCGGCGAGCTCAACCTGGACTTCCTTGGCAAGGAGCCGGTGGAGGAGTCCATGGCCTGGCTGATGCGTCTGCCCGGCGTCGGGGTGAAGATCGCCGCCGCCGTTCTGAACCTCAGCACCATGAACCACCGGGCCCTGGTGGTGGACACCCATGTCCATCGCGTCGCGCGGCGCCTGGGTCTGACGGCCCGCACGGGCGATGCTCGCGAGGCCTATGATAGCCTGATGGACCAGGCCCCGGTCGAATGGCAGGGGGAGCAGCTCTATGAGCTGCACTGGCTGCTGAAAGGTCACGGCCAATCGCTCTGCACCCACTTCGATCCGGCCTGCGGTCTCTGCGCCCTGCGGGATGTCTGTCCCCGGGTGGGGGTGTCCGTCGATCAGGAGCGTCGGGTCATCGCCTTCGACGCGTGAGGGCGGCGTCAAATTGCGCGCTTCGGCTTTCGCCCGGCGCGGCGCATCTGCTATGGGCGCGCCTGCGGCGTTGGAGGCAGGCGCGAGCCGCGCTAGGTTCGCCGCGAGACGCCGCCTTGCGGATTCTGAGGAGCTATTGATGACCGTCCAACGTCCCTGGGCCCTGATGCGCCACCACGCCGGCTGGGCCGATGTCTTCCACATCGACAGCGAGAGCACGGACTCCATCACCGGCTTCTATCCCGACCGCGAGACGGTGGGTCCGCCGGTGACCTACAGCGTGCGCGCCATCCTCGCCCGCTTCGAGACCATGGAAGCCGCCCGCGCCGCCCGCGAGGGCGCGGTGCTGGAATGGCGCAAGCACGACGCCGCCGTCCGCGACGCCGAGGCCACCCTGCGCGAGGCCGAGAAGGCCCGCGAGGACGCCTGGCTCAAGTGCCTGAAGGGCGCGGCGGCCTAAGCCCCAGGCGGCGCGGTTGCGGTCCTCGCGCCGCGTCCCGGATCGGCCTGGCGGCCGTCCGGGATGACGGGCGTGGTTTGCGACCTGAGCCGCGCGTCTACAGCTTCGGCAGCTTCAGCCCGCGGGCGATCAGCCAGGCGGCGCCCGCGGCGATCACCACCCCCAGCACGAAGCGCCAGGCCGGGGCGAACTTGAGGTTGGGCGCAGGGCCGATGAACCGGCGCTTGCCGGTGATCATGGCGGTGACCAGGTTCTGCCGCTTCCACAGGGCGTAGAAGGCGATGGCCGCCAGGTGCAGGACCACCAGGCCCTGCAGCGCCCGGAAGCTCAACTCGTGCCATTCCGAGGCCAGGCGGCCGGTGTCGAAGTCCACCATGTAGGACAGCGGCCCGGAGTTTATGCCGTCGATGTCGGTGGCGAACAGGCCGAGCGCCGCCTGGACGATCATCACCAGCAGCAGGGCCACGACGCTGACGGCCCCCACGGGGCTATGGCCCACCAGGTCGGCGGCGGTGCGCCTGCCCATGGTCTTGAGGTAGCCCACCGTGGCGCCCGGCCCCTTCACGAACTGCGAGAAGCGCGCGGTCTCCCCGCCGACGAAGCCCCAGTAGAGCCGGAACACCAGCAGGCCGATCACCCCGTAGCCCGCCAGGGTATGGATCTGCATCTGCTGGCCGCCGCTCAGCCAGGCGGTGAGGATCAGCACCACCAGGGACCAGTGGGTGATCCGGGTGGGCAGGTCCCACAGTCGGGTGGCGGGCGTGCCGGTCATCGACGCGGAGGCCTCAGGACTTGACGCGGAACGGCGTGTGGCAGGTCCCGCAAGCGCCGCCGGTGGCCTTCACCTGGGCCTTGATGGCGTCGATATTGCCACCCTTGGCGATGGTCTCCAGCTTGGCGGCCTCCACCTGCAGGCCCTTGGCGGCGGCGGCGAACTTGGCCGGGTCGGTCCAGATCTCCGGCTTGGCTGCGGTCTTGAAGCCGGCTTCCGGGCCGCTGCCCTTCGGGAACCACTTGGGAATGTGGTGCGACCAATCCTTCACGATCTTGGCCTGGGCCGCGATCAGCTTGGCGTCGGGGGCGTCGGTCTTGAGGTTGTCGTTGATGGTCTTGAAGGCGCCGCCCATGGCCTTGAGGCCCTTCTGGCGCTCGGCGATCACCTTTTCGGCCGACACCGCGGCCACCGCCGCTCCGCTCACCGCGGCCAGGCTCAGCGCGACGCCGAGGACGAGGCCCAGCGGGCGCTTGGTGTGACGAGCCGACATGGAGGGACCTCTTCGAAGCTGAAAACCTGAGCCGCGACATTGCAGGGCGTCCCGACGCGGCGTCAATCGCCGGTTGGTTTCAGGAGGGCGCCGGTTTGTCACCGCCCTGAAACGATCAGCGGGCCGGATCTAGTGGAGAAGTTCAGACGCTTGAGACCCGGCAATCGGCTGACGCGCGTGTCGCTAGAAGTTCCGCATCCAGGCCCGAAGCCAGCGGTGAGAATCGACCCGTTGCGGACCTTCCGAAGGGCTGCTTTCCGGTTGAGCTAGGCCAAGGCGGCGGGTTTTGGACAAACGATTATGTGGGGTTGCCGACAACCGGAAGCAGTGAAAGCATCCCGGAATGGGTGTCGATCTGATTGAAGCCGTCGAAGGCGCAATGCGCGGCTGTTTCTGCCATGCCACCCGACTTGAAAACGGATGGTCGTTTGCCTTCAGTGACGACGATACGAAGGGCGGTGGGATTTTCGTCTCCGCCCCGTGGCGGATCGTCAGCGGAAATCAGATTGCTCATGCCGTGGACGACGACGGTCAACGGTTCGGTCTTCCCGAACCCGTGGACGGAGAAACGAAAACCAATGAATTGCTTGAAGGCAAACGGGTAAGATCATTCATCGTAGACCGCATCACAGCCGATTTGCGCGTCGAGTTCGAGGCCGGCGTGCGGCTCGATGTGTTCACATATTCCGCTGGCTATGAGAGCTGGAACGTTAGTTTTGAAATGGCTGGGGACGAGGTGACACTGGTTGGCGGGGGTGGTGGCAACCTGTCATTTGTCAGCGTTCCGAAAGGCTCGAACCCCAAGGTCGTCTTTGCGCAGCCGATCCTGAAGTCGTGACAAGCCAACGACTGCTTCCCACCCTCAGCACGCATTCCAAGGGTCCGCTTTCGGAGAGGTCCGCGGCCCCTTCTTGGGGGCCATGGAAGCATCAATAGTGAGTACCAAGCGTCAGAATCTATCCACTAGTGCCGGACGCCGCGCCCGGAGAAGGCCGTCACCGCCGTGCGGGCGATGATCGACAGGTCCATCCAGGTGGAGCGGCGGGCCAGGTACTCGGCGTCCAGCCGCGCCTTGTCGGGGATCGGCAGCTCGTCGCGGCCATTGACCTGGGCCCAGCCGGTGAGGCCCGGGCGCAGGACCTCGACCCCGGCCTCCGTGCGCAGGCCCACCAGGTCGTCCTGGTTGAACAGGGCGGGCCGGGGTCCGACGATGCTCATGTCCCCCACCAGCACGCTCCAGAGCTGGGGCAGCTCGTCCAGGCTGGTGCGGCGCATGAACCGCCCCAGGGGCGTGATCCAACTGTCCGGATCGGGCAGCAGGTGGGTGGCGACGTCCGGCGCCCCGGTGCGCATGCTGCGGAACTTGGGCATGGCGAAAAGGGTGTTGAACCGCCCCACCCGCCGCGACCAGTGCAGGGCCGGGCCGGGGGATTCCAGGCGCACGGCGACCGCCAGGATCAGCAGGACCGGCGACAGGACGATCAGTCCCGCCACGGCGCCCAGGATGTCCAGCCCTCGCTTCAGCACATCGCCGCTCCCTCGCCGTCTCCGGCGCCAGGATCAGCCATAAAGCGCCGCGCGTCGCCGCGCTACGGCTTCGGCGCGGCCTTGGGCTTGGCGGCCACGGGCTTGGGCGCCGCCGGCGCGGGCTCAGGCGCGGCTTCCAGGACCGAGGCCGGCTCCGGCGCTGTCACGGCCGCGGCTTCCACCGGCGGCGGCGGCGTGTCGAGGGGGTTTGGGGCCGGCTCGGGCGCGGGCGTCGGCGCCGGGTCGGGATCGACCACGCCGCCGGCCTCCAGCACCGGCTCCACCACTTCGGCGGCCTCCAGCACCGGCTCGACGAAGGCTTCCATCAGGATGGCGGCCTCCTCGAGGGGGTGGGCGTCGGCGTTGGGGAGCGCCATCAGGGCCTCCAGGTTCACCGGCCGCATCCAGCGGGTCATCCACCAGTAGGCGACGCCGGCCGAGGCCGCGCCGGCGAACATGAACCACAGGGGCGAAGCCGCGCCGATCGGCACGTGAAGCGCCGCAGCGGGAGTGACGGACTCGTTCGACTTAAGCTCGCTCATGGAACGTCTCCGGGGTTGATTGTGCGATGCAGCATATCATACGCCCCTCCTTCGCAACCGCAAAATGACGTTACGACAATACCGACACCCGTCCCTGGCCCTTCTCGCCAAGGGTCTGGGCGGTCCAGCGGCAGATCTCCTCCAGCGGCGCGGCCAGGTCGGCCGGCGCCCGGGCGATCACCAGGGCGCAGCCGTTCATCTTCATCGGGTCGCTCAGCGGCCGCATGCGGGTCTCGGCCACCAGCAGCGGGCCCGCGCCGGCATCCTGCGCCTCATTTAGGAAACTGTCGAAGGTCTGCAGGTCCTTGATGGGCAGCCAGACCATCACCACCGCCTCGCGGTTGCGCCGGGTCACCGCCTTCAGGGTGGCGACGATGCGGGCGTAGTCGTCGGCCTTCTCGAAGGGCGGATCGATCAGGACCAGGACCGCGCCCTTGGCCGGGCAGCGGGCCACGGCGGTATCGTACCCATCGGCGCAGAGGGTCTCGATCCCGTTGCGGCCCTTCAGGGCCTGGCGCAGGGCCGCGTGCTCCTCGCCGCGCAGCTCGCAGGCGATATAGACGTCCTTCTTGCGCAGGGTGTCGGCGATCAGGCGCGGCGAACCCGGATAGAGCTTGGTGGGACCTGAGTTGTTGAGCTTGGTCACCGCCGCCCGCAGGGGCGCGAAGCCGGCCGGCAGGTCGACGGCCGTCATCAGTTGGCCGATCCCCGCCTGGGCCTCGCCCGACCGCTGGGCCTCGGCGCCCGTGAGATCGTAGAGCCCGCGCCCGGCATGGGTGTCGATCACGGTCAGCGGCCCGGCGCTCTTGGTCAGCGCCGCCATCAGCCGCAGCAGGCCGGCGTGCTTGACGAGGTCGGCGAAATTCCCGGCGTGGAAGGCGTGGCGATAGTTCAAGGTCTCTCCCGACCGACGAGGAATTCAGCGCGGCTGTGCGTAACTGCCATGCGCCCGACCAATTCCAAAGGCGACAGATGGCCGGAGAGGCCCCCCGGGGCGCCGCGGCCTGAGGTTTCGAAACGCAGGTACGGGCTGCTAGGCGCCCCCGCGTCATCCCAGCTAAGGTCTCCCAAACAGACCCAGGGAGGGCCAAATGCTCAAGACCAAACTGCGCTTCGGCGCCTTCATCGCGCCCTTCCATCCGCTGGACGAGAACCCAACCCTGGCCATCCAGCGGGACCTGGAGCTGGTCCAGCACATGGACAATCTGGGCTATGAGGAGGCCTGGATCGGCGAGCACCACTCCGCCGCCTATGAGCTGATCGCCTCGCCCGAGGTGTTCATCGCCGCCGCCGCCGAGCGCACCAAGCATATCCGGCTCGGCACCGGGGTCTCCTCCCTGCCCTACCACCACCCGATGATGCTGGCCGACCGCATCAACCAGCTCGACCACATGACCCGCGGCCGGGTGATGTTCGGAGCCGGCCCCGGCGCGCTGTCCTCCGACGCCTTCATGATGGGCATCCCGGTGGCCAAGCAGCGCGACCGCATGGACGAGGCCCTCGACGTCCTGGTGCGCCTGCTGCGCGGCGAGGAGGTCAGCCACGAGAGCGACTGGTTCACCCTGGTCAACGCCCGCCTGCAGATGACCCCCTATTCGCGGCCGTCGGTGGAGATCGCCGTGGCCAGCCAGGTCTCGCCCACCGGGGCGCGGGCGGCCGGCAAGCACGGGATCGGCCTGCTGTCACTGGGCGCCACCACCACGGCGGGGTTCAACGCGCTGGCCGCCAACTGGGGCATCGCAGAGGACATCGCCAAGACCAGCGGCCAGACCATGGACCGCAACGCCTGGCGGCTGGTGGGCCAGATGCACATCGCCGAGACCAAGGACAAGGCCATCGAACAGGTGCGCTTCGGCCTGGAGAAGTGGATCTACTACTTCCGGGAGATCGCCAACCTGCCCATGGTCCCCGACGACTTCGCCGGCGACCCGGTCGAGGCCTATCTGGCCCTCGGCTCGGCCGTGGTGGGCACCCCCGACGAGGCCATCGCCCGCATCGAGCAGCTGCAGGAGGAAAGCGGCGGCTTCGGCTGCTACCTGATGATGGCCCACAACTGGGCCAACTGGGAGAACACCAAGCGCTCCTACGAGATGATCGCCCGCTACGTGGTCCCGCACTTCCAGCAGCTCAATGTGAACCGCAAGGCCTCCATGGACTGGGTGCGGGAGAACAAGACCGAGTTCACCAGCCAGACCCGCGCCGCCGTCGGCGCCCGCATCGTCTCCCACATGATGGAGAAGGGCGCCGAGAACATCAGCCCGCAGATCGTGGCCCTGATCACCGGCGCCGCGGAGCCGGACAAGAAATAGCCGCTCACACCACCCGGTAGACGCCGATCCGCACCGCCCCGCCGCCGTCGGCCACCCCGATGGTCCCCACGAAGATCGACCTGTTCAGCCAGTCGTGGGGGCCATGGGGGGCGTCGAAGCTGGGGTTGGTGCGCACATAGCGGCCGCCGTCCTCGGTGGGCGAGACCAGGCCCAGGTTCCGCACGGCGATCACCGCGCCGTCGGAGGTCCTCAGCGCATAGATCGCCTCGATCACCGTGACGCCGTCAGCCCGCACGGTCTGCCAGTCGGCCCCGCCGGGGATCACCTCGCCCTCGATGCGCGGCCCCTTGAAGGTCCCGCCGGTGATGCCGATGAACCGGCGCTTGCCCGTGGCGGTGTCGCCCTGGCGCACGGCCGGGGCGATGGAGACCAGGGCCTCGAAAGCGAATTCGGTGGTCAGATTGTCCATGTCCTCCGTCCTAGCCATTGAGGGGATTTCTCGCCAGTCTCGCCGCGCCCACCCGCAAGGAGCCGCCCATGGACCTGTCGGCCTATCTCGCCCGCATCGGCTATGCTGGGACTCCGCGGGTCGATTTGCCCACCCTGCACGACCTCCACCGCCGCCACCTCCAGGCCATTCCGTATGAGAACCTGGACGTGCAGCTGGGGCGCCCGGGCGGCGTCGATATCGAGGACGCCTACGACAAGATCGTCACCCGGCGGCGCGGGGGCTGGTGCTACGAGATGAACGGCCTGTTCGGCTGGGCGCTGCGGGAGATCGGTTTCGACGTCACCCGGATGGCCGGCGCCGTGGGCCGCGACGAGCGCGGCGCGATCAGCCATGGCAACCACCTGGTGCTGCGGGTCGACCTCGACCGCCCCTATCTGGCCGACGTCGGCTTCGGCGACGGCATGCTGGAACCCATTCCCCTGTTGGCCGGCGGCTATAGCCGCGCCGGCTACGACTTTCGGCTGGAGCAGGTCGACGCCGACTGGTGGCGGCTGCACAATCACGCCCTGGGCGGCGCGCCCTATTTCGACTTCACCCTGGAGACGGCGCGGGAGGAGGCCCTGGCGGCCACCTGCCAGTGGCTGCGCACCGCGCCGGAGTCGGTCTTCACCCAGTTCCCCATCGTCCAGCGGCACACGCGCGACGGTCTGGTGATCATCCTGGGCCGCACCCTGCGACGGATCCGGCCCGGCGAGCGGACCCAGGCCCTGATCGACACCGCCGATCAGTTCGTCGAGGTCCTCGCCCGCGACTTCGGCCTCGACGTCCCGGAGATGCGCTCTCTGTGGCCGGCCATCTGCGCCAAGCACGAGGAGCTGTTCGGCGAGAAGCCGGACTAGCGCCTCAGCGAAAACCCGATCCGCACCGTGCGGGGCGCGGCGAAGCTCTCGGTCCCATCGCCCGTCTCTCCCACCTCGATGCGGGCGTCGGTGAGGTTCTCGGCGGCCAGATAGACCTCGCTGTCGGGGGTCAGGCGCCAGGCCGCTCGGGCGTCGACGCCCACCGAGGCCGCCAGCTTGCGGCTGTTGAGGTCGTCCTCGAACCGTTCGCTCTCGAAACGCAGGTTCGCCGACAGGGTCAGCCGCTCGCCCGCCTTCCAGTCCGCGCCGGCCGTGACCGTGTATTCCGGGGTCTGGGCCGGACGCTTGCCGGTGAGCTGCGGCGCGGCGGTTCCGCCGTCCACCTCCGCCCTGGTCGCCGAGAGCGCACCGTTCAGGGTCAGGTCCCCGAAGGTGTGGGCGATGTCGGCCTCCAGGCCCCAGGCCTCGATCTGGCCGGCGTTGCGCCGCTGGCGCAGCACCCCGCCCGCCGGGATGAAGCCCGCCACCGGGAAGGTCCCCGGGCCTGCGCCCACGGTGACATTGGTGATGGGATCGTCCAGGCGGTTGTAGAAGACCGTCGCGCTCCAGCGGGTGGGTCCATCGCCGCCGAGCCCCACCTCGACGCCGTAGAGCTTCTCCGGCGTCAGGGTCGGATTGGCCTCGGTGACGTCATTGCCCACCCGGAAGGGTCGGTGCAGTTCGTTCAGGGTCGGGGCGCGGAAGCCGGCATAGGCCGCCCCCCGCAGCCAGCCCGCGTCCCCCAGCCGCCGCCGCGCCCCGAACCGCGCCGTCGGCGTCGTGCCCGAGGTGTTGGGGGAGGTCTGGTTCAGGCTCACCGCCCCGGTGGCCAGGTCCCGCTCGCGACGCACGGCGTCGCGCTGGCGCCAGGCGTCGATCCGCGCCCCGCCGGTGACCAGCCAATCGCCCCGGTCCAGCACGCCCTCGGCATAGACCCCGCCCACCGCCGTGGTCCCGCCAGACTCCCGGCCCCGGGTGAAGGCGCCGGCCATGTAGCGGAACCGCTCATAGGCGTGGCCGTCGGCGAAGCGGACATCGCCACCCACCTCCCAGGAAAAGGTCTCGCCGCGCCCCTGCCAGGCGGCGTTGAAGCCGTAGCCGAGGGCCGGCGTCGAGTACTGGTCGCTGGCGGGCGTGGTGGCGACCCGCCCCGCGGCCACGGCCGCCGAGGTGTTGGCCAGGTCGCTGGACCGCGCCCAGGCCTGCAGCCGCCAGCCGCCGCCGTCGACGATCCTGGCCACCGTCAAGGCCGCCGAACCGCCGCTGGCGGTGGAATTGGCGCCGACCAGCCCCGCCCCGCGCCGCTCCTCATAGACCCCCAGCCGCAGGGCGCCGACGATCCCGTCGCGCTCCCCCTGCGCCCGGACGGCGAAGGACCCCGAGTCCAGGGTGGTGGGGGCGTCGGCCGCGCCGCGCCCGCCGCGCACCGGCACATAGCCGTCGGAGGTCTCGGCGCTGGCGGTCACCAGCAGGCCGCTGGTTCCCATCGCCACGGCCGCCCGAGCGCCGCCCCGCTGGGCGAGCGAGAGATCCAGGGCCGAGACGCCCTGCGCGGTCCCACGCTCCTCCAGGGCGATGACCCCGGTCAGAGCCCCGGCCCCATAGGCGCCCGCGCCGGCGCCGCGCACGATGGTGACGCTCTCCAGGCCCTCCGGCGGCAGGGCCGACCAGATCACCCAGCCCCCGAAGGGATCGTTCTGAGGCGCCCCGTCCAGGGTCACCAGCGCCCGGCCCGCCCCCGACGGCGCCACGCCCCGCAGGGAGATCCCCTGGATGGTGGGATTGGCCGCGTCGCTGCCGGTGCGCCGGAACAGCGACACGCCGGGCGCGCGTTTCAGGGCGACGTC
This sequence comes from Phenylobacterium sp., assembly GCF_030645195.1. GTDB lineage: Bacteria > Pseudomonadota > Alphaproteobacteria > Caulobacterales > Caulobacteraceae > Phenylobacterium. The sequence continues at coordinate 25,050 of NZ_JAUSLW010000082.1, forward strand.
CAGCCGCGGCGCGGACTTCAGATCGTCGGCGTCCAGCTGCTGGACGGCGAACACCGCCTCCCCGCCGAGCGCCGGCAGGCGCGGCGGATGGACGATGAGGACTTCGACTTCGGGCGGGGGCGGAGCTATCGGCATGGCGATGGTCTAGGGGCAAAGCGGCGCCGTGTCAGCCATGACGCGACGGAGGGGAAATGACTCTGACGGTGCGCGGCATAGGCCCCGCCGCCTGTCCGGCAGGCTTAACGGGTTCCATCACATCTGGTCATAAAACCGTGGCTGGACTTGCGGGTTCAAGCGGCTCAAACCCCGCCCTGTTGGGGGATTTGGAGACGCAAAGCCATGCTGGATCTGTCCCTGCCGCCCTCCGTCACCGTGAGCCCGACCCTGGTCGGGGTCTCCGTCCTCACCGACGACGGGATCACCGTCCAGGTCAGCCTGCCACGCCCGCGCGGCCTGCACGACCTGCCCGAGGCCGAGGTCGCCGCCCGGGCCAAGCGCCTGGCTCAGGCCGCCCTGATCACCGCCTTCGAGAGCCTGGGCGCCTGAGCGCGGCTCTCCCGGGCAACCCCTAAGAGTGTCATCCCGCATGTAGCGGCGAAGCCGCGGAAGTGCGGGACCCAGAGACACCGATCTTTCCGGCGCGCCCGGCGCGCCTGGGTCCCGGTCTTCCGCGTGTCGCGGAAACTGGGATGATACTTAGTTGGGCCTGACCTGCAGGCCCCTACCCCTCGGTGTCGATGGCCGCCTGCATGGCCGGCGAATAGCGCGGTCCCACCACGGTCTGCGGGTTCACCAGGGCCTCGACCCTGGCCATCGTCTCCGCCGACAGCTTGATCCCCACCGCGCCCGCGTTCTCGACCATGTGGTCGGGGTTGGTGGTGCCGGGAATGGGGACGATGGTCGCTTCCTTGGCCAGCAGCCAGGCCAGGCAGAGCTGGGCCGGCGTGCAGCCCGCCTCGCGGGCCAGGGAGGTGAAGGCCTCCAGCAGCTTCAGATTGGCGGCGAAGGCCTCGCCCTGGAAGCGGGGCATGCCCAGGCGCATGTCGCCTTCCTGGAAAGCCGCGGGGTCCGAGGCGCCGCCGGCCAGGAAGCCGCGGGCCACCGGGCTGAAGGCCACGAAGGTGACGCCGAGATCCTTGCAGGCCTGCAGCACCGCGATCTCCGGATTGCGGGTCCAGGGGGAATATTCGGTCTGCAGGGCGGTGATGGGGTGGACGGCGTGGGCGCGCCGCAGGGTGTCGGCCGACACCTCCGACAGGCCGATGGTCTTGATCTTCCCCTCGGCCACCAGCTCGGAGAGCGCGCCGACGCTGTCCTCGATGGGGACGCGCTTGTCCCAGCGGTGCAGGTAATAGAGGTCGATGACGTCGGTCTGCAGGCGCTTGAGGCTGCCCTCGCAGGTGGCCTTCAGCACGTCGGGATGGCCGTTCAGCTCGCGCCTGTCGCCATTGGTCAGGCCGCATTTCGACGCCAGCACATAGTCGCCGCGCCGATCGCCCAGCACCTCGCCGATCAGGGTCTCGTTGTGGCCCACCCCATAGACCGCGGCGGTGTCGAGGAAGGTGTAGCCGGCGTCCAGCGCCCCCTTCAGCACCCGTTCGGCCCGCTCGCGCGGCGCCGGGGGGCCGTAGCCGTGCGACAGGCTCATGCAACCCAGGCCGATGGCCGAGACCTCGAAGGGGCCGAGCTTACGTGTCTGCATCTGGGGGCTCCGGGCGCGAGGCTGCGCGCGAGCCTTTTGGAGCCTGGCGCTCCCCTTCGTCAATCGCGCCCGAGGGCCTTACGGATTGACGTTCAGCTTGATGCGGATGCGGCCGGCCTGGGCCATGGAGACCGGGACGTGGATGTCGGCGGCCAGCTTCAGGGCCGTGGCGGCGCCGGGGTTGGTGGCCGGGTCTGCGTCGACCACCTTGCACTGCGTCAAGGACACGCCGCTCACCAGGCACTCGACGATATAGGCGTTGGCGGCCAGGGCCGGGGCGGCGGCTTCGGCGGCCGGGGCGCTGGACGGCGACGAAAGGGCGGCGGTCAGAGCCAGAACTTGAAGCAACATGGGACCTCGGCGAGCACGAGAGGTTAATGAAGTGTGAAGAGGCGCCGAACGCAAGTGTTTCATTTCGGCGTCTTCCCCCGCCCCGCCGCAACAGGCGTGCCGCGCGCCGGCTCCGGCGGCTCGGGCGCCCCGCTTTTGGGCGGCGGCGCCTGCTCATATCGCACCGCAATATTCCTCATATTGCGTCGCACCATTGTCACTTGCGGCCCGCCGAATCCACGCGCTAAGTCGGTCTCAGGCGGGACGCTTGGGCCACCCGAGAAGCCCAGCGCCCGCCTGAGGAACGTCGGGAGGCGGTTGAACCCCAACCCCTTTCCGGGACGAAAAACATGATGAAGCTGATGACCCTGGCCGCTCTGGCCACCCTCGCCCTGGCTCCGGCCGCCAATGCTGAAGAAGGCGTTCGCGTCTCCCTCATCGGCAAGTCCAGCGCGCAGATCCACGCCGACATCGTCGCGGCCGCCAAGAAGGTGTGCGCCAAGGCGGCGTCCAGCGAGACCCTGTTCCTCGACGCCTATGGCCGCTGCCTCAAGGGCTCGGTCAACACGGCCCTGGAACAGCTCGGTAACTCCGAGGTGGCCCAGATCCAGGCGACGCGCGTCGCCCAGCGCTAAACGAAACCTCCCAGATCCAACGGGAAAGGGGTCGGCCGAACGCCGGCCCCTTTTTTCGTGGCCCCAGCTCGGAGTCTCACGCCCTGGGCGGATAGGGCGAGCCGTCACGGTGTTTGTAGCCCGGCTCGGGGCCGGCGATCATGTCGATGTCGGGATAGGTGCAGACGTCCTGCGGGTCGGCGTTACCGATCTCAAGCACCTTGGCCGGCCGGTCGGTGCGGTTGATCAGGTGGTGTCCGTCGGCCACGCCGCGTTTGAAGGCCGCGCAGTCGCCGGGCCTCAAGGTCTCCTCGCCGGCGTCGGTGACCAGGGTGAGTTCGCCCTCCACGACCCAGACGAACTCGTCCTCGTGGGTGTGCCAATGGCGTTGGCTGGACCAGGCGCCGGGCTCGATCACCGTCAGGTTCACCCCGAACAGGGTCAGGCCGCTGTCGCGGGCCAGCCTCTGGTAGCTCTGGCCCTCGCAGGGAGCGTCGAAGGGCTGGGGATAGCTGCTGCCGCGGGCGACAGGGATGGCGGCAAGGTCGATCTTGGGCATGGGAAGTCGCCAATTCTGGGGCGGTTCAAGTAATCGCAAGCTTAGATTTGGGCTGATTTCGCGCCAGCGCAACGCCCCAAACGCAAAAAACCCCGCGCGAGCGGGGCTTTCCGAGATCTTGGGTGCGGGGACAGGATTTGAACCTGTGACCTTCAGGTTATGAGCCTGACGAGCTACCGGGCTGCTCCACCCCGCGGCAGATGGGTTGGCGCGTGGAGGTGCGCCTGATGTGATGGCAAGGGGTTCTGATGAGTTGCATCCGTTTGGTAGACCTGGCGGCGACCTACTCTCCCGCGCCTTAAGACGAAGTACCATTGGCCCAGAGAGGCTTAACGACCGAGTTCGGAATGGGATCGGGTGGGGACCTCTCGGCAAAACCACCAGGTCAACGAAACGGATATTTGAGAAGACATCACTGCTGAAAGCGCGATTTCTGAAGCGCATTCATGAATTTCACTAAGAACGATCAAGCCGATCGAGCGATTAGTACCAGTAAGCTGCATGCCTCGCGGCACTTCCACACCTGGCCTATCAACGTGGTGGTCTACCACGGCTCTCGGCGAAACCTTGTTTTGAGGTTAGTTTCCCGCTTAGATGCTTTCAGCGGTTATCTATTCCATACTTAGCTACCCTGCTGCGCGGCTGGCGCCACGACAGGTCCACCAGAGGTATGTCCATCCCGGTCCTCTCGTACTAGGGACAGAT
>NZ_JAUSLW010000086.1 GCF_030645195.1 Phenylobacterium sp.
ACAAGCTGAAGACTTGAGCGCCGCGGCCCTTGACTCTCCGCTCGCGCGAACTTGACCTCCATCAATGCCCGCAGGTTGAATCGGCCTTCTGGTGAAGCTGGGCGTCGGGCGCTCCGCGGAGTCGGATGGAAGCCATGCAGGTAGACCTGTCGCATTTCAGGGGACTGAGCGCCGCGTCAGGTGGGCCGCTGTCCCCCACCCTCGGCGAGGCGCCCATGCCGATCCCCGAGATCGCCTCGGTCTGCGCCGATTGCAGCCTGCTGGTGGAGGCCGATCACCGGATCGCCAACCACCTGGCCATGCTCAGCAGCTATGTGCGCCTGAAGGCCGCGGGCCTGGCCGCCGACCTGGAGACGCGCCTATTGCTGGAGAATATCGGCGCCCAGGTGGATGCGGTGGGCCGGCTGCATCGCGCCCTGGCCACCCACGGCAATCTGGGCTCGGTGGATCTCAGCGAGCATCTGCGGGCGATCTGCGCGCCCTTCGCCTCGGGATTGGCGGGCGCCGCCAAGCTCATCCAGGACATCCCGGCCCCGTGCTACGTGCGGGCCGATCAGGTCTTGCCGCTCAGCCAGATCGTCTCGGAGGTGATCACCAACGCCTTCAAGTACGCCCATGCTGACGGTCAGGCCGGAGTCGTCCTGGTGCGGTGCCACCTGGGCGAGGGCGGGGCGGTCCAGATCGAGGTGGTGGACGACGGGCCGGGCCTTCCGGCGGGGTTCGATCCGGCCACCGACGGCGGCCTGGGGTTCCGTCTGATCCGGGCGCTCAGCCGGCAGGTGAGGGCGTCCACGGTCTTCGAGTCCGCCGGCAAGGGCCTGCGGTTCCGCCTGGCCCTGCCCTGAGCGCCGGCCTGTCACCGATCGGTCGTGCGCAAGCAATATTGACAGAGCCGGGTTCGGAGACGAAAACGTCGAGCCTTCCTGTCCCCGCCGCCACGCGCCGGGGACGCTTCTCTTTTGGGAGGTATCCCCCGTGACTGAAAAGACCGCGACGCAAGCCGCGCCCGTTCCCAGCGATCACATCATGGGCGTGTACAACCGCACCCCGCTGGCGTTCGAGCGAGGCGTGGGCGCGCGACTTTTCACCACCGACGGGGAGGCCTATCTCGACTGCATGGCGGGCATCGCCGTGAACGCGCTGGGCCACGCCAATCCCAAGCTCGTCCAGGCGGTGAAGGACCAGGCCGAGAAGCTCTGGCACGTCTCCAACATCTTCACGATCCCGGGCCAGGAAAAGCTGGCCAAGGTGCTGACCGACGCCACCTTCGCCGACGAGGTGTTCTTCACCAACTCCGGCGCCGAGGCCATCGAGTGCGCCATCAAGACGGCGCGCAAGTATCACTGGGCCAAGGGCCACCCCGAGCGCATCGACAGCATCGGCTTCGACGGCTCCTTCCATGGCCGGACGCTGGCGGCGGTCAACGCC
>NZ_JAUSLW010000087.1 GCF_030645195.1 Phenylobacterium sp.
AGTCAGCTTCGCCGACAGCTCCCCCAGAAGGGGAGCATCTGAGCGTCAGCCAATCTTCCCGAAGCACCAGGCCAGGATCGACTTCTGGGCGTGGATGCGGTTCTCCGCCTCGTCCCAGGCGAGCGACCGCGCGCCGTCCAGAACCTCGCCGGTGACCTCTTCGCCGCGGTGGGCGGGCAGGTCGTGCATGAAGACGGCGCCGGGATTGGCCTTGGCCATCAGGGCCTCGGTGACCTGGTAGGGGCCCAGCGCGGCGATACGGTCGTCGCGGTCGGTGTCGCCCATGGAGACCCAGGTGTCGGTGATCACGCAGTCGGCGCCGGCGACCGCCTCGGCCGGGTTCTCCGTCACCGTGATCCGGCCCTGCCGGTCGGCGGCGCGGGCCAGGTCGACGCGGTCGGGATGGTACTTGGCCGGGCTGGCGATATTGAGCTTGAACCCGAAGATCGGGGCCGCATGGATGAAGGTCGAGCAGACGTTGTTGCCATCCCCGACCCAGGCCAGGGTCTTGCCTTCGACCGGCCCGCAGCGCTCCTCGAAGGCCAGCAGGTCGGCGATGATCTGGCAGGGGTGGCTCTTGTCCGACAGGCCGTTGATCAGCGGCACGGTGGACACCGAGGCGAAGGTCTCCAGGTCGGCGTGGCTGTTGGAGCGGATCATCACGGCGTCCACCATAAGCGAGAGCACCCGGGCGGTGTCCTCGATGGTCTCGCCGCGGCCCAGCTGCATGTCCGCCGCCGTGGAGATGATCACGTCGCCGCCGAGCTGGCGCATGGCCGCGTCGAAGGAGAAGCGGGTGCGGGTGGAGTTCTTCTCGAAGATCATGGCCAGCGTCCGCGCCGCGCCGGGGGCGTCGGCGTCCACGCGGCCCTGGGTCCAGCCCCGGCGCGCGGCCTTGCGGGCCTTGGCGTCGTCCAGGATGGCGCGCAGGTCGGCGGGGGAAATCCGCCACAGGTCGAGGAAGTGTCTGACTTGGGTCATGGGAATCTCCCAACTCCCGCTCACCCCGGCGAAAGCCGGGGCCCAGGTTCAGCCTGAGAGCGAGGAGTCCTAATCTGGGTCCCGGCCTTCGCCGGGATGAGCGGTGTGGAGTTAGGCGGCGGCTTTCGCCTGGGTTCGCGCCGCCTCGCAGGCGGCCTCGAGCTTGGCGACCGCTTCCTGGGCTTCTTCCAGGGTGAGGTTCAGCGGCGGCAGCAGGCGCACGCAATTGTCGCCGCCGCCGGCGATCAGCATGTGCTGGTCGCGGGCATGCTGCATGAACTCGCGGTTGGGGGTCTTCAGCTTGATGCCGATCAGCAGCCCCTTGCCGCGGATGTCCTCCACCACGTCGGGGAAGCGCTCCTGCAGGCCCGAGAGCTGCTGGGTGAAGTAGCCGGCGACCTCGCGGACGTGGGCCAGCAGCTGCGGGCTGTTGAGCTCCTCCATGGCCGCCAGGCCCACGGCCATGGCCAGCGGGTTGCCGCCATAGGTGGAGCCGTGGGAGCCGACAGTCATGCCCTGGCCGGCTTCCGCCGTGGCCAGGCAGGCGCCCACCGGGAAGCCGCCGCCGAGCGCCTTGGCGATGGCCATGATGTCGGGGGCGGCGTCGGTGGCCCACTCATAGGCGAAGAGCTTGCCGGTGCGGCCCAGGCCGCACTGGATCTCGTCATAGATCAGCAGGGTCCCGGTGTCGTCGCACAGGCGGCGCAGGGCCTGGAGCTGCTGTTCGGTGAGCGAGCGGGCGCCGCCCTCTCCCTGCACCGGCTCGACGATGATCGCCGCGGTGGTGGGGCCCACGAGGGCCTTGAGACCCTCCATGTCGCCGAACTTGGCCTGGACGAAGCCCGGCATCCGCGGGCCGAAGCCCTCCAGATAGGCCGCGTTGCCCGAGGCGTTGACCGCCGCCAGCGTCCGGCCATGGAAGGAGCCGTCGAAGCCGATGATGTCGATGCGCTCGGGGTGGCCCTTGGCCCAGTGATACTTGCGCGCCGTCTTGATGGCGCACTCGATGGCCTCGGCGCCGGAGTTGGTGAAGAACACCTCGTCGGCGAAGGTGGCGTCGGTCAGCACCTTGGCGAGCTTCTCCTGGCCCGGGATCGTGAAGATGTTGGACACGTGCCACAGCTTCTCGGCCTGGTCCTTCACCGCCTGGACGAGCTTGGGGTTGGCGTGGCCGAGCGCGTTCACCGCGATGCCCGCCATGCAGTCGAGATAGGCCTCCCCGTCGGTGGTGAAAAGTCGCGCGCCCACGCCTCGCTCGAACGCCAGCGGGGTGCGGTTGTACACGCCCATGATGTGATCGCTGGGGACGGGCGCGGCTTGCGTCGCGGTCTTTTCAGTCACGGGGGATACCTCCCAAAAGAGAAGTGTCCCCGGCGCTTGGCGGCGGGGACAGGAAGGCTCGACGTTTTCGTCTCCGAACCCGGCTCTGTCAATATTGCTTGCGCACGACCGATCGGTGACAGGGGCGGCGTCAGGGCAGGGTGAGGCGGAAGCGCAGGCCCTGGCCGGCGGACTCGAAGGCGGTGGTCGCCCCCAACTGCCGACTGAGCGCCCGGATCAGGCGAAAGCCCAGGCCGCCGTCGGTGGCCGGATCGAATCCCGCCGGGAGGCCCGGCCCGTCGTCCACCACCTCGATCTGGACCAGACCGGACTCGCCCCCGTGGCACCGCACCAGGACGACCCCGGGCAGCTCGTCGGCATGGGCGTACTTGAAGGCGTTGGTGATCACCTCGGAGACGATCTGGCTGATCGGCAGGACCTGATCGGCCCGCACGTGACACTGGGCCGGGATATCCTGGATGAGCCTGGCGGCGCCCGACAGCCCGGAGGCGAAGGGCGCGCAGATCGCCCGCAGATGCTCGCTGAGATCCACCGAGCCGCGATGGCCGTGGGTGGCCAGGGCGCGATGCAGCCGGCCCACCGCATCCACCTGGGCGCCGACGGTCTCCAGCAGCAGCCGGGTCTCGCCATCCAGGCCCGCGGCCTTCAGGCGCACATAGCTGCTGAGCATGGCCAGGTGGTTGGCGATCCGGTGATCGGCCTCCACCAGCAGGCTGCAATCGGCGCAGACCGAGGCGATCTCGGGGATCGGCATGGACGCCTCGCTCAGACCAGGGGGTAGCGTCTGGCCAACCGCCCCGATCCAAACCTCACAATGTGACAAATCCGCCTGCATGGCTTCCATCCGACTCCGCGGAGCGCCCGACGCCCAGCTTCACCAGAAGGCCGATTCAACCTGCGGGCATTGATGGAGGTCAAGTTCGCGCGAGCGGAGAGTCAAGGGCCGCGGCGCTCAAGTCTTCAGCTTGT
>NZ_JAUSLW010000121.1 GCF_030645195.1 Phenylobacterium sp.
GAGCCCTATCCGGAGAGTCCGGCCGGCACGCTGCGAACCCTGACCTCTCCGCGCGCCGGCCTCTTGCAACACCAGCCGACCAAGGCTCAGATCAACCCAGGACTCTCGTTATGGCTGGATGAGAAACGGGGGTCACGTCAGCTTCGAGCGCGGACTTTGGCCACGGCAGGTTGTAGAAGTGTATCTCGTTGTAAGTCGCTGTCGCGCCGTCCTGCGCCTTCGAAAAGGGCTGAATTTCTGCTTGGGCCAATAGGACCATATCGTTTTTAGCCGATTTCACTGCGCGGCTAAGATCGGGAACACCGTAGCCAATTTCCCGTAGAACTTCCTGGTGCGGGCCCTTTTTAGCGCCCTTCCAATGAAGGCCACGGCCAATGAGACGCTCACGCATCGGGCCAACCCAATCGGCGGAGTGAACGGTCAGCGCCCGATATGTCTCAGGCCACAGGCCTGGAAGCTCCGCCTTGAGGCGACCAAGGTAGTTGCCCGCCATTCCAGCTGCCGCGCTGGTGGCCCAAAAAGGAAGTAGAGGCTCGTTAGCAACGTCCGATCCTGCAGCCAGAACGGAAAGCGAGGGGTGCCAGTCGCAATTGTCACCCACATCTACCGCCATATTGCCAGCTTCGAAAAGCACCTCAGGTTTGATGGGCGTCAGATCGCTAGCAATGGTGTTGGACCCACGACTGAAAGGACTTACGTCATTAGCCTTGACCAAAGTCCGGACCCCGAGCTCGAACGGCTCGATAGTATCCTTGGCCGTATATCCGCCAACAGTGAGCGCGTTCCAACTCTGCGCGGGGTCTTCTATCGCCGCCTGCTGAAGAACTTCATGTCTTTGACCGCCTTGAACGTTTCCAGCAGCCACAACAATCAAGCGCTTTGCCGTCTTCGTCGGCGGCTCTCCTGTAGAAAGATCGGCTAGTGTCGAGCCTGAAGCTAGCTGGTCCAATGCCCCGCTCCATGAGGAGGGTTGCATCGCCGAACAAAGGTCAGTCGAACTGGCGATGCAAAACGTGCGCGCGCTCTCCACCCCGTTTAGTTCGGCAATTGCCACCGCGCCTTGTGTAATGGCCCCGTAACTCGGGACGGTCGGCTGCGGAAAGCCTGGAGGCGTCAAGTATTTGACCGATTCCACGCTGTGCGTCAGACGTAGCTCGCGTTGGTCAGCCATGGCGGCGAATAGGTCGCCATAGAGCACAAGTCCCGCGAGAGCTGTGCCATGTCCGCCATGGCGGATATGGTCATCGGTCCCCCAGGCTTCATCGAAGGACCACGCGCCTCGCATTCCCTTGGCTATCAGTGGGTGGGCGGCCGATACGCCGCTGTCCAGCACACAGATGACTGGAGCACCCGGAGGAGGAGGCGTGACCCGAGCTAGTAGCTCGGCGACATGGTCTGCCGGCCCCAAGCCAGCATCGCGCCCCTCTTGGAGGAACACCTGGATGGTGTCGGTTGCTCGCCGCACTTCCACGAAGGCGCCAGGGGCTCGGGAAACGAACTGAATGAGCGCGCGAGAGGGAGAGAGGACATGCAGGACTATGGTGTCGGGGAATTGCAGGCGGTCAGGATGTACATCTAGGCCGTCCTTTCGCGCGGCTGCGGCTACTAGATCGGCGCGCCCAGGCGCTTCTCGAACCCACAATTCCCACCAGACGGGATCGAGAATTTCGTGCTGCAGCAGTGGCGTGAAAAGCGCTGCAGCGTCGGTGCGGACGAGGGTCTCCAGAGGCTCAAATTTGTCGATGTCCGGTCGCCGCTCGTTGCCCGGATCCTTTCCGTAATTCTCCAACCGAGAGGCGAGAAACGCTCTGGCGTCGTCAGGCACAAAAACCACAGCGCTCTCCGTGCGCTCGCGTCGCTCGGACTTCAGAACGACGATGTCTTCAGCTGTAAACTGAAGATTCGTGGGGATTTTGGCCGGGCCGGACGTATCTAGCTTTGGCGCTTTCGTTTCGATCTCCACAAGGACGCCGGGCTTCAGACCCGGAAGGGAGAGACGAGCATCCGCATCTGCGGGAGGTACAGGGCCGAGCGCTTCAGCCAATTGTGTTAAGAGAGCGTCGGCATGTGCAGCGTAGTCGTCGCGGAGTGGTTTCGACGTTTGCTTTCGCTTGGGAAAAACATATCCCGCGACGTCTTGAAACTTCTCAATGCGAACGTGAGGAATGTTCCGAGTCCCAAAGTCCTCAAGGTCAGCCATTTGCCCCGCCGATCACATAACTCCTTGTGATCATGGGACATCAGAACTTAAGTCTCAACCCTCGCGCTAAATCGGTGACGCACTCGCGCTCGGTCCTTCAACGCAGCCTCCAGACGCTCGGTGGAAATTTCGCCTTGGCCGGATAGGATCGCGCCTTTGACAACAGAGTCTGCGGCTCGGACGAGTTCTGCTTGGCTTAGACCATCCAACGCGCCGGCCAATCGCTTCCAGGCCACAGCATTGACCTTGAATTTCCCAAGACGACGTTCGACCACAGCCTTCGCCGCACCGGCATCAGGCACCTTATATTCGATCAACTCGTCAAACCGGCGCGCCAGAGCTTCGTCAAGCATGCTTGAATGATTGGTCGCCGCGACAACCAAACTATCAGTAGAGTTGGGCTCCTCCATGAACCCCAGAATAGAATTTAGGACCCGGCGAATTTCCCCAACGTCGTTTTGATCTCCACGACGAGCACCTAACGCATCGAACTCATCGAGCAGGTAGACCCCGCGCACCTGACTGACCTGATCGAACAACAAGCGAAGCTTGGCGGCAGTCTCGCCCAAGAATCGGCTGAACAGCGCATCTAGGCGGACCGTGAATAGGGGTAGCCTCAATTCGCCGGCCAATGCCGATGCGGTCATGGTTTTGCCCGTACCCGGCGGGCCCACGAGGATCACATGTGTTGCTGGACGCTGCCCATGATCCCTCAAGACCGCGCGCTCGCGTTGTTCCAGCAGTAGACGGCGGAGCCGAGCTTCCACGTCTTCCGAAAGCACCATGTTGGTAAGCAAGGTCTTCGGGTATGCGCTCTCGACCAACCCTTGAAGTTCACCCTTCGGCCGCGCGAGGGGAATCGGACTCGGAGCGACTAGAATATCCTCACGACGTCGGTCGCGAGCCTTCTGGACCAATCTCTTTAAGATTTCCGCATCTTGTTTACTGCCAGAACGAGCGGCTTGCGCAGCTGCCTGGAGCGCGATTGAAAGGAACAGTTCCTCATCGCCCTCAAGGTGGGAGTTGAGCAGAGCAACGATCTGCTTTGCCGACATCAGATCCTCCTCTCTACTCGTCTCGATCAAATTGCAGCGCGTCGGCTGACGCGCCATCCAGGACAACGCTCATTGAAACGCCTCGCTCACGAGGTCGCCGCTATATAACAGTTGACTGTCGCCGAGTCGGCCGACAGCGCGCGTCGATGATTCGACGCACCGGATAGCAATAGAACATACAGAGAACATCACAAGGCTGCCGCGAGTGGCTGGCGTCCGGTTTTGACGCCACAACAGTTCAGCGGCACCTGAATTGCCATGCACGCGACAATCCTGTTGATAAGCTTAGTTCCGACCGAGCAGGTGGGTGTTTGTGGTTAATGCGCACTTAAGGGCCGGCTCTTGATGCCCTCGAAGGCTACTTGCGGCATATCGGCTGATCATTCGATCTCTCACGAGCCCCCATGCCCACCTTCGCCACCTGCCACTGCGGCGCCGTCCGCCTCACCCGATCCCGCGCCGGTGGAGGTGACCGAGTGCAACTGCTCCATCTGCCGGCGCTATGGGGTGCTGTGGGCCTATTATGAGCCGGCCCAGGTGCGGATCGAGGGCGGGGCGACCGAGGTCTATATGTGGGATGACCGGTCGATCGGGTTCCACCGCTGCGCGGCCTGCGGCTGCGTCACCCACTGGAGCGCGGTCGATCCGGGGCGCAACCGGATGGGGGTGAACGCGCGGCTGATGGACCTCGAGGTCGTGGCGGCCGCCCGGCTGCGGCGCCTGGATGGGGCGGTGAGCGAGCGGCACGTGGACTGAGCGGCGGGAGCCGACTGGAGAGTGTCATGCTGAGCCCTGATCCCGAGGTTGTGCTGGCCCGGTTGCGGGGGGTGGCGCTGGCGCTGGCCGAGACCGACGAGGTGGTGTCGCACGGCGTTCCGGCCTTCCG
>NZ_JAUSLW010000108.1 GCF_030645195.1 Phenylobacterium sp.
GGAACTGGCCGAGAAGCTGGCCATGCCCCTGGAAAAGGTCCGCAAGGTCCTGAAGATCGCCAAGGAGCCGATCAGCCTGGAAACCCCGATCGGGGACGAGGAAGACAGCCACCTGGGCGACTTCATCGAGGACAAGAACGCCATCCTGCCCATCGACGCCGCCATCCAGTCGAACCTGCGGGAAACCACCACCCGCGTGCTCGCCTCGTTGACGCCTCGCGAGGAACGCGTCCTGCGGATGCGCTTCGGCATCGGCATGAACACCGACCACACCCTCGAGGAAGTGGGCCAGCAGTTCAGCGTGACCCGCGAACGCATCCGTCAGATCGAGGCCAAGGCGCTGCGCAAGCTCAAGCACCCCAGCCGCTCGCGCAAGCTGCGCAGCTTCCTCGACAGCTGACGACGATCGCCGTCGGGGTGGGCTTCCGCCCATCGCCGGCGGCGCTCCGATTCCGAAGGTCTATGACGGCGCCGGCCGCCGCGCGACTGGTCCCTGAGCTCGGAGAGGGGCCTCCGCCGCCCCGGTCGCGGAAGGCGGCTGATCGATGCTCGTTCAGGCCGCCGCCGGAAACCTGGCCGAGCCGTCAGGATCGAGACCACCTTCCCCCAAATTATTGACCTAGATCAAAGATGACGCTGGCGTCATCTTTATGGTTCCGCTCAGGGCGTCCGAAAGGGGCGCCGGGAACGGTGAGGAGAGGACTGTGAGCCCTCAGGGTCACGATCCTTCAAGCCCGGACGATCGGGTCGATGGCCCTCCAGCGGCGAGCGGTCGAGCCTTGCGCCCAGGTTCCTCAAGGAGAGGATTCGTATGGCGAAGATCACCTACATCGAGAACGGCGGCACAGAACATCACGTGGATGTTCCGACCGGGTTGTCGGTGATGGACGGCGCCAGACGTTTCACCATTCCGGGGATCGACGGGGACTGCGGCGGCGCCTGCGCCTGCGCAACCTGCCATGTCTATGTCGAGGGGGCATGGATAGAGCGCCTTCCGCCCATGGAAGAAATCGAGCACGACATGCTCGATTTCGCCTTCGACGTGAAAGAAAACAGCCGTCTTAGCTGCCAGATCAAAATTGATGACAGCCTTGATGGATTGATCGTCAGAACGCCGCCGCGTCAGTACTGAAAATAACCTCAGGGAGAATTGTCATGACTATCTTAGAGCCGGGTATCTCCAAGCCTAAGCCCGACTGGAATGTCACCATGAACCCGGATGATCTCTACAAGACGGCGATGAACATCGCCTGGTCATTCCAATACGACATGTCCGGAGACAAGGTCGAAGATCTCTACAAGCGGGCCAAGCAGAACCAGTGGGACTCCGACGAGTACCTGCCCTGGGACACCCAGGTCGATCCGTCCAAGCCGCTGATCAACGACCGTTCGGACATCTATCACCAGATGCCGTTCTTCTCGAAGCTGTCGAAGTCCCAGCAGGAAACCTTCACCGCCCACTCTACGGCCCAGCTCCTGTCCCAGTTCCTGCATGGAGAGCAGGGCGCCCTGATGACCGCGGCCTGCGTCACCCATTCCGTCCCGGACGCGACGGCCAAGCTCTATGCCGCCACCCAGACCATGGACGAGGCGCGCCACGTCGAGGTCTATGCGCGATACTGCGACAAGATCGCCATCGTCTATCCGATGTCCCTGTGGCTCAAGGCCCTGATCGACGCGACCCTGAAGTCGGATCGCTATGAGAAGGTCATGATCGGCATGAATATGATCGTCGAGGGGCTGGCCCTGGGCGCCTTCAACAACATGTACCGGACCACCCAGTGCGAACTGTTGAAGAAGCTGACCTTCAAC
>NZ_JAUSLW010000127.1 GCF_030645195.1 Phenylobacterium sp.
GCCTGGGCCGACGGCAGCAGGCCCTTGCTCTGGCCGCCCACGAAGACCTGCATGGCCGCGGGGTCGGAGACGTCCACGGTCAGGCCCTTCAGCATGGGGGCGCGATAGGCCTCTCCGGCCGCCAGCTGGCGGGCGAAATAGACCGAGTTGTCGGCGCCGCGCACGATCAGCGAGGTGGGCTTGCGCGCCTGCAGGGTCAGGATCGAAGCCGCCGCGGGGGCGCCATAGACCGGGCCCTTGGCGGTGAAGGTGCTGGCCAGCGGTTCGCTGGGGGCGGCCACGACGTTCTCGGGATGCTCGCGGGCCAGCTTGGCGGCGTCGTCGGCGGCCTTGCTGGAGCCGTCGCCGGCGGTGGCGGCCTGCAGGCCCGGGGTCTCGTAGGGGGTGGGGGTGGTGGATTCCACCGGGGCGGGCAGGGGCGCGCCGAGCGCCACGGGGCCTTCGGTGACCGGCGCCAGGGCCACGCCGACCGCGGCGGCCTCCGGGGCGGTGGGGGGCGGCGGCGCCTGCTCGCTCATGGCGCGCTGGGCGATGTTCCACATGACGATGGCGCCGACGATCAGCAGGCCGACGATGACGATGGCCATGACCCGCGGGTCGCCGTCGCGGCGCACGCCCACGGGTGCGCGCAGGGGCTCGTCGGGGGCCGGCTCGTCGGACTTGAAGCGTTCGACCGCGGCCTCGCCGTCCATGCCCAGCGCGTTGGCGTAGGCGCGGACATATCCGATGGTGAAGGGGCGCGAGGGCAGCTCGTCCAGGCGCATGTCTTCGATGGCCGCCAGGTAGGCGCGGCGGATGCGGGTGGAATCGGCGACGTCCTGCAGCGTCAGGCCGCGGAACTCCCGCGCCGATTTCAGGGCCGCGCCGATGTCTGGTCCGGTGTCCATGGTGGGCATGTAGGAGTCCGCCAGACCGGGATCGCGATCCCCGTCCGCTCGCAAATGCAGATTTGTAACCCCGCCAGTATCGAGAGGCATGGCTACCTGACACCCCACTGTTTGACCGCGACTTAACTTCGCGGCGACGCCCCGCTCCGCACGTTCGCGGAGTTGTTCATACAATAGTGTGGATATCACGCTAGGTTACGGAATTCAATGCGTTATTTGGTCGTCGATGGTTAACTCGCGCGGCGGGCGAAGCGGGCCGGCCTGGCCGGATTTCTGCATGCTCCGGCGCCGCTTGTTCTGAAACGGGACGATTGCGCGCCTGGCTGACCCCGGCGCGGAGTCCCGCTATAAGGCCGACCCTGAGTGAGGGGGCAAGCCACATGCGCGCGCAGGATGTCGCCGGCGTCAACCAGGCCGGCTGGGACCGCCGGGTCGAGGCGGCCGACATCTGGACCCGCCCGGTCTCGGCCGAAGAGATCGACCGCGCCCGCCGGGGCGACTGGTCGGTGGTGCTGACCCCCAACAGGCCCGTCCCCCGCGACTGGTTCGGCGAGGTCGCCGGCAAGGACATCCTGTGCCTGGCCTCGGGCGGCGGCCAGCAGGGGCCGATCCTGGCGGCGGCCGGGGCGCGGGTGACGGTGTTCGACGCCTCGCCGCGCCAGTTGGCCCAGGACCAGGCGGTGGCGGCCCGCGACGGCCTGTCGCTCACCACCCG
Organism: Phenylobacterium sp.; assembly: GCF_030645195.1. Taxonomy (GTDB): domain Bacteria; phylum Pseudomonadota; class Alphaproteobacteria; order Caulobacterales; family Caulobacteraceae; genus Phenylobacterium. The sequence goes on from NZ_JAUSLW010000127.1 coordinate 1,603, forward strand.
CCAGGGCTTCATGCACGACCTCTCGGCCTTCGGGGACGCCAGCTTCGACCTCGTCTTCCACCCGGTCTCCAACTGCTTCGCCCCGGAGATTCTGCCGGTCTGGCGCGAGGTCGCCCGGGTGCTGCGGCCCGGCGGCGCCCTGCTGGCCGGCTTCATGAACCCGATGGTCTACATCTTCGACGCGCAGGCCCAGGATCGGGGCGAGTTCGTGGTGCGTCACCGGCTGCCCTATGCCGATATCGACGACCTGCCGCCCGAGGAGCTGGAGCGCCTGGTGGCCCGCGACCACACGGTGGAGTTCAGCCACAGCCTGGAGACCCAGATCGGCGGCCAGCTCCAGGCGGGCCTGGTCCTGACCCACCTGTTCGAAGATCGCGACAGCGGCGGCGGCGACACCGGCCGCTCCCTCCACTTTCCCACCTGTCTGGCGACGCGGGCGGTGAAGTTGACGGGCTGAGAGCAAACAAGGTCGTCATCCCCGGGCTTGTCCCGGGGACCCATGATCTCCGCCTCACCTCAGATCGCGCGAACGTCGCGGCCGCGCGCAACCTTCACCACGGAGATCATGGGTGGCCGGGACAAGCCCGGCCAGGACGAGCAGAGGTGGTTACGCCGTCGCCGTCACCGGCGGCAGTTGATAGGGCGGGGCGCCGGGCGGGCGGCCGATCCAGATCTGGCCGCTGCGGGCCATGACCTTACCGTCGGCGTCGAACAGGGCGACGCCGGCGAAGTGCTTGCGGCCCTCCACCTTGTCGGCCCAGGCCACCACCACATAGGTCTCGCCGGCCCGCGGCTTGACCAGGACCTCGCCGGCCATGGTGCCCAGCAGGCCCACCGGCGTGTCGGTCTTCATCCACCAGGCCATGGAGCCCGAGCAGTCGAGCGCCGCCCAGGTGATCTCGTCGGGGATGGTCCCGTCGGCGTTGGCGAAGTTGGCGTGCGGGGTCCAGGTCCCGGCGCAGACCCCGGGCTCGGCGCCCTCGATCTGGCCGACATGCACCCCCAGGCCCTCGCCGTCCTCGCGCTCGATGCAGCAGGAGAAGCAGCCGCGGTGCAGGGACTTCTGGGCGAACCGCGAGGCCGCGGCGTAGCGCTTGGCGTCCTCGACGCTGGGCGGGGCCGGCGGCATGGGGATGGCGTCGTCGGCGGCGGGCTTGGCCGAGCCCAGGGGCTGGCCCTCGGCGTTGGTCAGGACGACCCCGCCGTCCTCGGACGGCGTCAGGGTGACGGGGGTGTCCAGCGGAACCCCGCTGCGCAGCATGGCGCTGCCGCGGCCGCCGACCGCGTTGGAGAGCACGCCGCAGATATAGCCGCCGTTGGCGGTGACGGGCGGGCCGCGGAATTGTCTCGGAACAATGATCTCGGACATGGAAATGGATCTCAGGTTCGTTGAAATGAAAAAGGCTATGGCCGTTCTCTGCCGTCCGACGGCCAACTCTGCAATGGGTCTGGGCGCCACACTCAGCGCTTTCAGGCGAAGTGGAAGCCGGTTCGCCGTCCGAAAGCGCGCAAGTAAAAGACAGAGCGCCGTTTGGCGCTCTGCTCAAGAATTGCGCGGCGGCCTCAATCGCGGCAGGGTCGCCGCCAATAGAAAAGGGAGGGCGCGCTCATGAACCCCAAGGCCGAATTCGACATCATCGTCTATGGCGCCACCGGCTTCACCGGCCGGCTGGTGGCCGAATACCTCGCCCAGAAGTACGGGGTCGGGGGCGAGGTGAAGTGGGCCATGGCGGGCCGCTCCGCCGACAAGCTGGCCGCTGTCCGCGACGAGATCGGCGCGCCCAAGGACACCCCCCTGGTGGTGGCCGACGCCTCGGACCCGGCCTCGGTCAAGGCCATGGTCGCCCGGGCCAAGGCGATCCTCACCACGGTGGGCCCCTACCAGCTCTATGGCTCCGACCTGGTGGCCGAATGCGCCGCCCAGGGGACCGACTATCTCGACCTCTCCGGCGAGCCCAACTGGATGGCCGAGATGATCGGCAAGCACGAGGCGGCCGCCAAGCAGAGCGGCGCGCGCATCCTGTTCTCCTGCGGCTTCGACTCCATCCCCTTCGAGCTTGGCGTCTATTTCGCGCAAGCGACGGCCAAGGCGAAACTCGGCGCCATGGTTCCCCGCGTGAAGGGCCGGATGCGCAAGATGCGCGGCGGGCTGTCGGGCGGCACGGCGGCCTCGGGCCGCGCCACCATGGCGGCCCTGCAGAAGGACCCCAGCCTGTTTGCTCTGATGATCAACCCCTTCGCCCTGACTCCCGGGTTCACGGGCCCGGCCCAGCCTCCGGGGAACAAGCAGGAGCACGATCCGGATGTCGGCGCCGAGGTCGGCCCCTTCATGATGGCGGCCATCAACACCAAGAACGTCCACCGCTCCAACCTGCTGCAGGGCCACCCCTACGGGACCGATTTCGTCTATGACGAGATGTCGATCATCGACCCCAACACGCCGGCCGCCTTCGCCGACATGCCCGCCGAGGGCGGTCCGCAGCCGGGCGAGGGGCCCAGCAAGGAAGAGCGCGAGGCCGGCTTCTACGACGCCCTCTTCATCGCCATCGCCCCGGACGGCCGCAAGGTTCAAGTCTCTGTCTACGGCGACAAGGACCCCGGCTACGGCTCCACCTCCAAGATCATCGCCGAGACCGCCATCGCGCTAGTGAACGCCCCGGACGTGGCCGGGGGAATCTGGGTGCCCGGCGCGGCCCTGGGGGATCGGCTGGTGAAGCGGCTGTCGGACAATGCGGGCCTGACCTTCAAGGTCGAGAGCTAAAGGCGGTCTGGCGCGTTAGACGCTCCGGACCCTGAAGGAACCGCCATGAGCGTTGCGTTCACCAAGGAAGGGGATGCCGAGGCCACCGCCGCGGATCTCCCCGACCGCCCCATCTCGCCCCACCCCAACCTGGTGACGCTGGAGGGCCTGGCCGCCATCGACGCGGCCCTGGCGCAGGCGCGGGCGGCCTATACCGCCGCCCAGAGCGCCGGCGGCATCGAGGCCGACCGCACCGCCATGGCGCGCGCCACCCGGGACCTGCGCTACTACGCCGCCCGCCGGGCCAACGCCCAGCTGGTGGAGACGACGGGCCAGACCGACACCGTGCGCTTCGGCGGCGGGGTCACCATCGACCGCGAGGACGGCCGCCGCCAGACCTTCCGCATCGTCGGCGAGGACGAGGCCGACCCCGCCCACGGCAGCGTCTCCCACGTCTCCCCCCTGGCCCGCGCCCTGCTGGGCAAGCACGTCGGCGACACCGCCATCCTGGCCGGCGCCGAGGTGGAGATCGTGGCGGTCGACTGAGGCCTCGCGGGCCGTCTGGAGCTGGCGGCCTCGAGACTTGGCCTGAGGTCGACAAGCTGCGACATTGTTCACAGCCGACCGGGCTGATCGGTCGGCGTGACAGCGTCCCGGGGGGGATGAGATGGCTGCAGTTTCTGATGGATCGCCCGCGTCGGCCGGCCGGGACGAGGGCTTCTTCCTCCGTGGCGCCGCCGCCATGGCCCTGGTGATCGTCGCCGGCTTCTCGGTGCAATTGGCGATGGGGCGATCAAGCTTCTCCTCACCGCCGCTCGTCCACGCCCATGCGATCGTGTTCATGGGCTGGGTCGTGATCTATCTGCTGCAGAACCTTTTCGCGGCCACCGGCCGCAGGGTGCTGCACCGCCGTCTTGGTTGGGTCGCCGCGGCCTGGGTCGTGCCCATGCTGGTGCTCGGGTTCGCCGTGACCCTTGCGATCGTGCGCCGCGGCCAGGCGCCGTTCTTCTTCCGGCCGCTGCAATTTCTGGTCTTCGACCCGGTGTCGCTGCTCACCTTCGCCGGCCTGACCACGGCCGCGATCCTGATGCGAGGCCAGACAGACTGGCACCGCCGCCTGCATTTCTGCGCCATGTCGATGTTGCTGGGCCCCGGCTTCGGCCGGCTGCTGCCGATGCCGCTTCTCGCCCCCTGGGCGTGGGAGGCGACGCTCGCGGCCTGCCTGATCTTCCCCCTGGTGGGCATGTGGGCGGACAAGCGGCGCAGCGGTCGGGTTCATCCGGCCTGGCTCTGGGGCGTGGCCGCGATGATCGGCTGCCTGCTGGTGACGGAGGCGATCACCTACAGCCCGGTTGGCGACGCGATCTATCGGAGCGTGGTGGCGGGAGCGCCGGGCGAGGCCATGGCCCCGCTCGAATTTCCCGCGCCGCCCGCGGGCCCATAAGCCCGCCGGCCAGCTCTAGATCGCCGAGATCTTGCGGGCCAGGGTCTCGATCTCGTTGCGGATCGAGCCGGCCGAGCTCTTGATCAGGGCCGAGACCCCGCGCCGGGCGGCCTCCCGGTCGCAGGCCAGCACCATCTGCTTCACCGGCCCGATGCCGGCCGGCGGCATGGACAGCCGGTCGAAGCCCAGCGCCACCAGGACGAAGGCCTCCAGGGGGCGGCCGGCCATCTCGCCGCAGACCGAGACCGGGGTGCCGGTCTCGGCGCAGGCCTGCTGGATCTGCTGCAGGGCGCGCAGGGCGGGCGGCGACAGGAAGTCGTAGCGGTCGGCCACCCGCGGGTTCCCCCGGTCGGCGGCGAACAGGTACTGCATCAGGTCGTTGGTCCCGACGCTGACGAAGTCGGTCATCGGCAGCAGGGCGTCCAGGTGCCAGATCAGCGACGGCGCCTCGATCATGGCGCCCACCTCCAGCCGCGAGGGCGCCGCGCGGCCCCGCCGCTGGGCCCAGGCGATCTCGTGGTCCACCAGGGCGCGGGCGGCGCGGAACTCGTCCACATTGGCCACCAGCGGGAACATGATGCGCAGCGGCCGGCCCCGCGCGGCGGCGATCAGGGCCCGCAGCTGCAGCCGCAGCAGGGCCGGGCGGTCCAGTCCCATGCGGATGGCCCGCCAGCCCAGGGCCGGATTGTCCTCCCGCTCGGCCTCCAGATAGGGCAGCACCTTGTCGCCGCCCAGATCGAGCGTGCGGAAGGTCACGGCCATGTCGCCGGCGGCGTCCATCACCCGGCCATAGAGGGCGGTCTGGGCGTTGAAGCGCGGCATCTCCTCGGCGACCATGAACTGGAACTCGGTGCGGAACAGGCCGATGCCCTCCGCCCCGGTCTCCCCCAGGATGTCCAGGTCGACATCGAGGCCGGCGTTCATCAGGAGCGTGATCTTGTGGCCGTCGCGGGTGAAGGCCGGCGTATCCCGCAGCTTGGCGAATTCCGCCTGCCGCTGCTGGCGGACCTCCAGCCGGGCCCGCAGGGCCTTGATGACGTCGGGCCGGGGCCGCAGATAGGCCTCGCCGGTCTCGGCGTCGACGATGACGGGGTCGCCCTCGGAGACCTTGTCCCGCAGGCCTGCCAGGCGTCCCACGCAGGGGATGTCCAGGGCGCGGGCCACGATGGCCGCGTGGCTCGCCGCCGAGCCTTCCTCCAGCAGCAGGCCCTTGAGCTTGGTGCGGTCGTATTCCAGCAGGTCGGCGGGGCCCAGGTTGCGGGCGATCAGGATGGCGTCGGGGGGCAGGTCGCGGGCCTTGTGGCCGTCGCCCGACAGGTGGCGCAGCAGCCGGTCGTTGAGGTCCTCCAGGTCGTGCAGCCGCTCGCGCAGATAGGGGTCGCGGGCCTGGCCCAGCCGGGCGCGGTGCTCGGAGCGCACCCGCTCCACGGCGGCCTCGGCGGTCAGGCCGTTGCGGACGGCGTCCTCCAGGCTGCGGTTCCAGCCGCGGTCGTGGGCGAACATCCGGTAGGTGTCCAGCACCTCGTAACTGGCTTCAACCAGGCCGTGCTGGCCCTCCAGCATCTCGTCGATCTGGGCCTGCAGGCTGGCGATGGCGGTGGCCAGCCGGATCTCCTCGGCGGCCACGTCGTCGCTCAGCAGCTTGCTGGTGGCCACCGGCGGCTCGTGCAGGACCACGACGCCCAGCGCCAGGCCGTCGGCGAACTTGGCGCCCTTCAGCCGCTCGGGCCGGTGCGGCACCAGGTCGACATTCTTCAGGGCGCCTTCGCTGGCCAGCTCGCTGCCGGCCACCATCTCGGCCAGCACCATGGCGACGATCTGCAGGTCCTCGACCTCGTCGTCGTTATAGACCCGCTCGGTGCGGTTCTGGACCACCAGCACCCCGATGGCCCGGCCGCCGCGCAGCAGGGGCACCCCCATGAAGGCGTGGAACGGATCTTCGCCGGTTTCCGGGCGATAGGAGAAGGCGGGGTGGTTGGGGGCGTCCGACAGGTTCAGCGGCCGGCCCAGGCGCATGATCTCGCCCACCAGGCCCTCGCCGGGCTTCAGGCGGGTGACGTGGACGGCGGTGGGGTCCAGGCCCTCGGTGGCGAACAGCTCCAGGTCGTTGGAGGCGCCGCGCATATAGAGCGAGCAGACCTCGGCCACCATCGAGCGGGCGATGATCCGCACCACCATGTCGAGTCGCTGCTGCGCGGGCCCCCCGCCGGCCAGCGCCTCGCGGATCTGCCGCAGCAGGCTCCGCTGTCCCCGAATGGCGACGCCTGGAATGGCCATCAGCCCCGTCTCGCTCCCTAAAACGCCGCCCATCCGGACGGCCCGCGGCCAGCCCGGCCGTCTTGTCCGCTCCCTAGCAGCTTTGGACGTCGGATCGGAGACGGAAATAAGGAGGAAGTGCGCAGGAATGTCACCGGTGGCGCAAGTTTGGGCGTTGGGCCGGCCGG
>NZ_JAUSLW010000133.1 GCF_030645195.1 Phenylobacterium sp.
TTCTGGGTCAACGAGCTGTTCGACCAGGGCGGCGCCCGGGCCGGCGTGGAGTTCGGGGCCACGGGGATCACCAGCCCCGGCGGCGGCGACCTGCTCACCGCCTTCCCGATCGGAGAGGTGTTCGCCAGCGCCAACCGGGAAGTGGTCTACAACCACCAGAGCGCCAAGGGTTTCGTCCTGCTGACCCTGACGCCGGACGAAGCCCGGGCGGATTTGATGGCGGTCTCCAACATCACCGAGCCCACCTATGAGACCAAGGTGCTGAAGACCTACCGGGTGACGCCGGAAGCCGGCGGTCTCTCGGCTCCGACCGAGGTCTAGCCACTGAGCTTCCTCCACGCAGGTGGGGGAAGCGAACTCAGCGCCGATCCAGGGCCAGGCGCAGGCCAAAGGCCACGAACACCCCGCCGGTCAGCCGGTCGAGCCAGCGGACGACGGCGGCGCGCTTGAGCACGCGCGCGATCGGCTGGGTGGCGGCGATCAGCAGGCCCAGCCACACCACCCCCAGCAGGACGTGGACGGTGGTGAGCAGCAGCATGAAGGGCGCGGCCGGCACACCGTGCGGCAGGAACTGGGGCAGGAACGACACGTAGAAGACGCCCATCTTGGGGTTCAGCATGTTGGACAGGAAGCCCCGCCGCATCCAGGCGGTGTCGGAGCCCTGCGTCGCGGGCGCGTCGGCGACCTCGAAGCTGTCGCGGGGTCGCAGGATCAGGCCGATCCCCAGCCAGACCAGATAGGCCGCCCCGGCCCACTTCAGGATGTTGAAGGCCAGGGTCGAGGCCTGCAGCACGGCGCCCAGGCCAAAGGCCACCAGACCGCCCCAGGCGAAGCAGCCGGCGAGAATCCCCACCATGGCCAGGACCGCGCGCCTGGGCCCCTCCACGGCGGCGGTGCGCAGGATGAGCGCGGTGTCCAGGCCCGGGGTCAGGGTCAGCAGGCCCGCCGCCACCGTGAAGGCCAGCAGGGCCTGGACGACGGTCACGGCAGTCGTTCCTTGAGCTTCCCGTTCTCCACCACCCGATAGAAGCAGGTGCGGAAGCCCGTGTGGCAGGCGCCGCCGTCGCCCTCGGGGGTGACCTTCAGCAGGATGGCGTCCTGGTCGCAGTCGATGCGGACCTCCTCCACCAGCTGGATCTGGCCGCTGGTGGCGCCCTTGTGCCAGAGCTCGTTGCGGGAGCGGCTGAAATAGTGGGCCTCACCGGTGGCGAGCGTCCGCTCCAGGGCTTCGGCGTTCATATAGGCCAGCATCAGCACCTCGCCGGTCTCGGCATGGGTGGCGATAGCCGGGATCAGGCCGGCGGAATCGAACCTCGGGGCGAGCAGGTCGCCGCGTTCGAGGATGTCCTTGGAGGTCGCGGTGGGGAAGGTGGGCTTGGCCATGGCCGCATATGGCGCCCATCGGCCGCGCCACGCTAGCCTTGGGCCCGTGTCATCCCGCGAGGAATGACACGGGAGGCTGGCCTCAGCGCCTGTTGACGAAGTCCAGGAACCGCTGACGCAGGGTCGGGTCGGTCTTGAAGACGCCGGTGAACTGGGTGGTGATGGTGGTCACGTGCCGGTGGTGGACGCCGCGGGTGGTCATGCACTGGTGGGCGGCGTCGATCAGGAC
>NZ_JAUSLW010000140.1 GCF_030645195.1 Phenylobacterium sp.
GCGCTCGTAGTGGCCCAGGTCCAGGTCGGTCTCGGCGCCGTCGTCGGTCACGAAGACCTCGCCGTGCTGATAGGGGCTCATCGTCCCCGGATCGACGTTCAGATAGGGGTCGAGCTTGCGAAGGCGGACCTTGTAGCCCCGAGCCTGCAGGAGCGCGCCGAGCGCCGCGGAGGCCAGACCCTTCCCCAAGGAGGAGACCACGCCGCCGGTGATGAAAATGTACCGCGTCATGGGCGTTCAGGTTAGCCGTGATTCGCAGCGCGCGCGCTGTGGTGATTCGTGAAACTTGCTTGCGGGCGCAAACGCCGCACCCGGACCCACCCATAGGGGATCACGCCGCGGGCGCGGCGCTGACGCCAGACCGACCATCGCGATCAGATCAGGGGTTGGTCGGGGCGGTCGGGGTGGTCCCCTCCGCCTCGCCGGTGAAGGGGTTGCGGACCTGCGGGGTGGGCGCGGTCAGGGGCGCGGGGGCCGCGCTGGGACTGGCCGGCTGCGGGGGCTGGTTCAGCTTGTTGGGGTCGATGGCGTCGATCTTCATGCGGTCGACGACGGAGTCCGCCGCGCCCTGCCGGCCCGACAGCAGGGTCAGCGCCAGGCTGAGCACGAAGAAGGTGGAGCCGAGGATCCAGGTGACGCGGGTGAGCAGGTCGCCGGCGCCGCGGGCGCTCATGAAACCGGTCGGTCCACCGCCCATGCCGAGCGCCCCACCTTCCGAGCGCTGCATCAGCACCACGGCGATGAGGCAGACGCAGACGATGATGTGGATGGTGAGCAGGATGCCAAGCAGCATGTGTACGTCCGATAGCCTCGGCCTAAGCGGAGCCGAAATGAAGCGCGCGCTCTACCACTGAGATGGCCGCAAGGCCATAGCTAGGGCGTCGCAGTTCGCGGGCAAGACCATGATTCTCGAAACCGAACGCCTGAACCTCCGGCCGCTCGAGGTCTCAGACGCCGATCTGCTGTTCCCCCTGATGAACGACGCCGAGGTCATGGCCCACTGGGACGTGCCCGAAATCGACGATCCCGACCTCGTGCGGGTCATCGTCGCCGGACAGGTGGAGGACATGGCCGCGGGCCGGGCGCTCTACTGGGCCATGCGCACGCTGCGGGGGGACGAGTTCCTGGGCTGCTGCGACCTGTCGGACATCGAGCGTCGGCACAAGCGGGCCGAGGTGGGCTTCATGCTGGGGCGCGGCGCCTGGGGGCAAGGCTACGCCGTGGAGGCCATGCGGGCGGTGATCGCCTACGCCGCCTCCACCGGCCTGCGGCGGCTGACGGCGCGCACCCATCTGGGCAACCGCCGCTCCGACGCCCTGCTGGAGAAGCTCGGCTTCAAGGAGGAAGGCCTGCTGCGCGGCCACGTCCTGCGCGACGGCGACCGCCGCGACTGCCGGCTGTTCGGGCTGCTGCTCTAGCCTGCGGGCCTGGACGGACTATCTGAGACCCATGACCGACCATCCGATCCAACTCGCCGGCTTCGACCACATCGTCCTGCGTATCGGGGACAAGGCGGCGATGATCGCCTTCTACACCCAGGTCCTGGGCTGTTCGGTGGACTGGGACCGGCCGGAGCTTGGCCTCACCCACCTGCGGGCGGGCGTCAGCCTGATCGACCTGGTCACGGTCGACGGGCCCCTCGGGAAGCCGGGCGGCCCGGCCCCGGGCCAGGAGGGCCGCAACCTCGACCACTTCTGCCTGACGGTGAAGGGTTTCGACGAGGCGGTCATCCGGACGCACCTGGCCGCCCACGGCGTGGCCATTAGCGACGAGGGCCAGCGCTACGGCGCCCACGGCGACGGGCTGTCGCTCTATCTGCAGGACCCTGAGGGGAACACGGTGGAGCTGAAGGGGCCTTAGCGACCGGGCTCCAGCGTGGCGACCATGCGACGTCCTTCTCCCCTTGCGGGAGAAGGTGGCGCGCCAGGGCGCGCCGGATGAGGGGTCGCACTCCCCTCTCCATGTTCTCGGCAATGGGGCTGGCCCGAGAGGCCTATCGACCCCTCATCCGACCCTGCTCCGCAGGGCCACCTTCTCCCGCAAGGGGAGAAGGACCAGCCACCCGACCAACTTGATATGACGCGAGATATGACGCGAGGCCTACCGCGCGGATTCCGGCAGCCCCACAGGTTCGGCCGCCCAGAGGTCCGCCAGCAGGCGGTCCTGAGTTCGTCGACCCCGGTAGAGGAAGTCCTCGGGCAGCCCCATGCGCTTGCTCGCCTGACAGGGCGCGGAGTCGCGGACCGGAATCCGGTCGGCCAGCTTGCCGGCGATCTTCAGGGTCAGGCGGTCGGCGGCGGTCAGGTCGTACTCCGGGCCCAGGGCCAGCTTCTCGCGGACGATGGGCGGCAGCAGGGAGACCGAGGCGCGGGCCAGCGCCCGGTGCAGGAACTTCGGCAGGCCCGGGGCGGCCTGACCCGACTGGATGATGGCCAGGAACTCCTCGACGATCGGGTGCGGTTCGAACCGGTCGGCCAGCTTGTCCATCATGCCCAGGAAGTCGGCGGTCGACTTGGGCGAATACTGGACGCCATAGAGCCGGGCGATGGGGCCGCCCTCCTCGTAGAAGCGGGTCTTGTCAGCCTCCGAGACCGGCGAGACGAACTGGTCATAGGCGTTGAGGAATCCGTAGGCCGCCGTGGCGCTGACCCAGTCCAGCAGTTCGGCATCGAGGGCCTTGTAGGCCTCGCCGGCAGGCGTCGCGCCCTTGACCCGGGCGTGCATGTTGGAGACGCCCTGGATCACCCGCCGGGCCGCGCTCTGCGGGCCATAGACCCCCACCATGGCCGCCACGCCCGTGCGCTTGGAGCGGCCGATGGGGTCGGCCTTGTAGGTGGAATGGTCCCAGACCCCGGAACGGATGCGGGCGTCGGCGAACTCCAGCAGCACCGCGGCGACGCCGCCGACGGCGAGCGCGATGGGGTTCTTGTAGACCCGCCAGTGCACCGAGCCGGGATGCAGATAGGCCGCCTCGCCCACCGGCTGGC
>NZ_JAUSLW010000151.1 GCF_030645195.1 Phenylobacterium sp.
TACGGTCGGCGCCTCGATCACCGAGCCCAAGTACAAGGTCAACGTCAACACCATGGAGCACCTGGCCGCCAAGCGGCTGGAGCTCAACGAGATCGGGGTCTGCAATCTCAGCCTCGACGCCGCCATCGCCTTCGACCCCTACAAGGACAACCGCGACCTCGGCGGCTTCATCCTCATCGACCGGATCTCCAACCGCACCGTCGCCGCCGGCATGATCCATTTCGCCCTGCGCCGCAGCCAGAACGTCCACTGGCAGGCCCTCGACGTCGACAAGGCCGCCCGCGCCGCCCTCAAGGGCCAGCGCGGCCGGGTGGTATGGCTCACCGGTCTCTCCGGCTCGGGCAAGTCCACCATCGCCAACCTGGTGGAGAAGAAGCTGCACGCCAACGGTCGCCACACCTACCTGCTGGACGGCGACAATGTCCGCCATGGCCTCAACAAGGACCTGGGCTTCACCGATGAGGACCGGGTGGAGAACATCCGCCGCGTCGCCGAGGTGGCCAAGCTGATGGTGGACGCTGGCCTCATCGTCCTGGTGAGCTTCATCTCCCCCTTCCGGGCCGAGCGCCGCCTGGCCCGCGACCTCCAGGCCAAGGGCGACTTCGTCGAGGTCTTCATCGACACCCCACTGGCCGTCGCCGAGGCCCGCGACGTCAAGGGCCTCTACAAGAAGGCCCGCGCCGGGGAGCTGAAGAACTTCACCGGCATCGACAGCCCCTATGAGGAACCCGAGGCCCCCGAGATCCGCATCGACACCACCAAGACCTCCCCCACCGAGGCGGCCGAGATGATCACCGCATGGCTCGAGGGCGAACTGGACTACTCGATCTAGCTCGGCGTCAGGCGGCGGCCCGCATCTCCGCGGCGCCGCCGGCCTGGGAATAGAGGGCCTCCAACCGGGCCACCACCGGGTTGCGGATGATCTGGTAGGTCTCGAAGCGGTGCACGGCCGCCAGGTCGGTCTCCGCCACCAGCTTCAGCAGGTGGGTCAGGCCCGACACCTCGTCACCGCCCACCAGATCCACCTGGGCAGGATCGCCGGTCACCACCAGCCGCCCGTTGCGGCCGATGCGGGTGGCGGCCATCCGCATCTTACCCACCGTCATGTTCTGGGCCTCATCCACCAGCAGCATGCTGTCGTTGAAGGTCCGCCCCCGCATCCGCCCCAACGGCATGACCTCGATCATCCCGCGCTCGGTGAGCTGGCGAATCTCGTCGTGGCCGATGAGCTGGCGCAGTTCGTCCTCGATGGGGGTGAGCTGTTCGTCATAGGCGGTCTCCGCCCGCAGGACGGCGGTCATGGTCTCGCCCTCCAGCATCACCCGAGGCCGGGTCATCACCAGGTGCTTGATCCGCCCCTCGGCCAGCAGGCTCAGGCCCGCGGCTATGGCCAGGTGGGTCTTGCCGGTGCCGGTGGGCCCGACCCCGAAGATCAGGGAGCGATCGGAAAACAGCAGGGTGTTCATGAACCCCACCTGGCTGAGCGACATCGGCCGGACAGCCTGGCTGATCCCCTTGAGTCGGTAGGCCAGGTCGAACTTCAGGGCGTGGCCGATCGCGGCGGCGATCGCCTCCTCCACCAGGCCCTCGTGGCTTCCCTCGGTGCGCAGCAGCTCGGCGATCTTTTCCAGGATCGCCGCGGCAAGGGTCACGGCGATCTCGTCGCCGGCCAGGGCCAGGGCGTCGGGTCGGGGTGAGAACTGCACATGATAGGGGCGAAGGCCCTGCTCGATGCGCCGCAGCGCGGCCCCCTGCCCCGAAATCAGGCGCTCCACCAGCTGCGGCGCCAGGGCGACGACCTTGGACGCGGTCGCCTGGGTCGGGTCGTGGTGGGGCTCCAAGGATTCCTCCGGACGACGGCGTGACAGATCAACGTCACCAACATTCGCCACGAAGACTCAAGATTCACTTAAGCAACCACCTCGAATTAAGATCATAATGCTCTCGAATACCATCTACAGGATGCAATTCTCAATCAGAGCGACGCCTCATTTCGAGTATACCTCGCTGAGCCATCTTGATGATGCGGCCCACCACATCGCCCCCCAGAACTGCGGGACGATCTTTCCGAAATGCTCGCCGGCGCGCCGGCGCCGCCGACCTCCGTCGGCCCCCACCCCGCCATCCCGCCGCCACATCGTCGGGCCAGGGTCGCCTACATGACTCATCCCCGCCTGCTGGTCTGCGGCTTCGGATCCTTCCCGGCCGCCCCGCGCAACCCCGCCGCCGCCGCCGTCGAGGCCCTGGCGCAGGAGGCCTGGTCGCCCCAGGGAGTCGAGATGGACTATCTCAGCCTGTCGGTGGCCTGGACGGGATCGGTGGAGGCGATCCAGGCCGCCCTGGCGCAGCGGCCCGCCGACGCGGTGCTGGTGGTGGGGGGCGCCACCGAGTCCGACGCCTTCCGGGTGGAGACGGTGGGCCGCAACCGCGCCGCCCGCGCCAAGCCCGACCATGCGGGCGCGACTTGGGAGGGCTCGGTGATCCGGTCCGACGGGCCGGGCGCCCTGGCCTCCACGGCTCCGACCGACGAGATGCTGGGCGCCCTGATCGGCTCCAACCTCGCCGCGCGCCTGTCCGACGACGCCGGCGACTATCTCTGCAACTTCACCCTCTACCGCCTGCTGGCGGAGGCCGCGGCGCCGTCGGTGGGCTTCCTGCACGTGCCCCAGGCCCGCGAGTTCGCCGAGCGGGCCAGCAGCTGCCTCGCCGAGATCGATCAGGCGGTGCGCGCCAGCGTCCGCGCCATGGCCGACGCCCTCAGTCGTCCAGTCGCCGAACGCCGTAGAGCCTGACCGCCCCGGCCAGGCCGGCCAGGGACATGGCGGCCATGACGAAATAGCCCTTGGCCCCGATGCTGTCGAAGAGCGCGCCCGAGACGATGGTGGCCACCCCGCTCAGCACCCCGCCCGACAGGGCCGAATTGATGGTCTGGGCCGCCGAGGCGTTGGCGGGCCGCGACAGGCGGTCCACCAGTTGCAGCGATCCCATGAAGGTGGCCGCATAGGTCAGGGTGTGCAGCGCCTGGATTGGGAAGACGAGCCAGAGCGGCGGCGACATCGCCAGCGCCCCCCAGCGGACCACCGCGGCCACCCCGCCCAGGACCAGCAGGTTGCGCGCCCCGAACCGCCGCCGCCAGGGCTCCATGAACCACAGGAAGGCCACCTCGACCCCGACGCCCACGGCCCACAGGACGCCGGTCATGTCCTCCGGAATCCCCTGGTTGCGCCAGGCCAGGGTGGAGAAGGAATAGTAGAAAGCATGGGCCGACTGGATCAGGCCCGCCGAGACCACGACGAGCATGAAGTCCTTGTCGCGGAACAGGTCGCCCAGTCCGGCCATCCGCTCCGACAGGGCCGCGACCCCTCCCCCCTCCCGCACAGGGTCGGGCGGCAGCAGGTACTGGACGCCGACGCCGGTCATCAGGGCGGCCGCGGTGATCCAGACCAGGACCAGCTCTGGCGAGCCCCGGGCCAGCAGCAGGCCCATGCCGATATTGGCGACCACGAAGGCGGCCGAGCCGATGCCCCGCGGCCAGCCATAGTTGAAGCCATCGGCTTGCGACCGGGCCAGGACGATGACGTCGGTCAGGGGCACGATCGTCGCATAGAGGGTCGAGCCGATGAACCAGAGGCCAAACCACCAGGTGAAGCCGAAGGGCGCCGCCAGCAGACCGTAGGACAGGGCCAGGGCCAGACCCATGAGGATCAGGGGCGTGCGGCGCAGGGAGAAACTGTCGGCCCACATCGCCAGCAAGGGCGCGGTCACCACCCGCGCCAGCATCGGAGCGGAGAGGATGATCCCGATCTGCGCCCCGCTCAGGCCCCGGTGGTCGAACCAGACCGGGATATAGGGCGAGGCCGCGCCCGACCCCAGGAACAGGGTTCCGTAGAACAGACCAAGGCGCACCGTCGATGACATGGTCGACCACGCCTAGCGCGAGTCGGGCGCCGATTTCGTCATGGCGTAATTGGTAGCGCGAAGTGATCGCGTCGGCCCTTCCGCCGCGACCCGCAAGCGTGTAGCCGCAGGGGACGATGACCGACAAACTCCGCGCCGCCAGCGTCTCCGAACTGCTCGAACTGATCGGCCAGGGCAAGTCGCGCAAGGTGTCGGTGGCCGACATCCTGGAGACCTTCGGCGACCGCGCCTTCGGGGCCTTGATCTTCGTCTTCGCCGCCCCCCTGATCCTGCCCATGCCCCCCGGCGTCTCGGCCATCCTCGGCGCGCCGCTGGCCTTCATCACCGCCCAATGGATGCTCGGCCGCCGGACCCTTTGGCTGCCCAAGGCCCTGCTGGCGCGGACCATGAGCATGAGCGACTTCCGCGGCCTCTGCGCGAAGCTGACTCCGCATCTGGAGAAGATCGAGCGGCGGCTGAAGCCCCGATTGACCTTCATGTACAACCGCTTCGGCGACCGGCTGATGGGGGCGATCTGCTTCTCGCTGTCCATCGTCGTCTTCCTGCCGATCCCCTTCGGCAACATGCTGCCCTCCTTCGCCATCGCCGCCTTCGCCATCGGCGCCGCCGAACGGGACGGCTATGCGGCGATCATCGGCTGGGTGATGGCCGCGGTGAGCATCATCGTGCTGGGGGTGCTGTCCAAGGCGATCATCGCCGCCGTCGTGGCCTTCTTCGCCACCCTGCTCGGGATGTTCTGAGCCGGACCTACTTCCGGCGGGAGCGGAACAGCACCGGCCATTCCTCCGCCGGCAGGCCCCGGCACGCCGGCATCTCCACCTGTTCGGAGACGCGGAAGACCCGTCCGTCCCAGATCCAGGAATAGGCTCCGCCACAGTCGGCGATCCCCCGTCCCTTCTCGAAATTGCTCAGGGTCTGGGTCTCGGGGTCGAAGTCGACATTCATCAGCAGGTGGGTCGTCGAGCCGTCCAGGTTGGGGATCTGGGCGCGGCGGGCGTGGCCGCCCTGCTCGTCGGCCAGCAGGAAGCCGTAGATCTCGTTATAGGCGCCGCGGTAGCAGAGCTCTCCGAACAGCACCACGCCGGGGGACAGCCGCGCGATGATCGGGGCGTAGTCCTCCTCGTCGAGGGTCTCGTCGCAGTCCTCTCCCAGCAGGGCGCGCATGCCGGGCGGGAGCTTTTCGGGCAGGCCCTCCTGGGACACCACTGGACCCCGCCGGACCAGGGGAATCGGCGGCGGGGGCGGCACGGCGGAGGCGGGCTTGGGGCCTGCGGCCACCAGGGCGGTGACGGTGCCGGCCCGCCGCTGCTGGTCGTCCATCCAGCGCAGGGCCGCGGCGCTGCCGCTCAGCAGGACGTCGCCCCGCCCCGGCGCCAGGCTCAGGCGCGACCCGTTGCGGATGGCCGCCAGCAGGGCGCGACCCTGCGGCGCCGTCAGCACGACCTCGGCGTTACCCTTGGCCCGTGGGGCGAGCCCGGGGACGGGCTTGCCATCCACCCGAACCGCCCAAACCGCGCCAGGCCCGTTCTCTCCCACCATGACCAGCTTGATCCTGGCCGCCGCCGCCGCGGCCGGCCGGTCAACCCGCAGGAAGGGCTGTTCCTCCGAGTCCTCCGCCGAGAAACCATAGGCCGTGCAGTTGCGGGTGTTGTCGCAGACGACCGTCCAGTCCTGGAAGCTCCTGCTCGCCGCCTGGGCCGTCGTCGCCACCAAGACGCCCAGCAGGGCCGCGATCATCGACTTCATCGTCCGCTCCCGGTTGCCGACCACCGCGCGGAGCGTAAGGTCTGATCAAGCCATGGCAATTGGCGAACTGAGGGACACCCATGAGCCGACCCAACAGCCGAGACCGCGCCCTGCGCGAGCGCGCCGCCGCGGTGATCCCCGGCGGCATGTACGGCCACCAGGCGGTGGGCCTGCTGCCCGACGACTATCCGCAGTTCTTCGCCCGCGGCGAAGGCGCCCACCTCTGGGATGTCGATGGCAATCGCTATCTCGACTTCATGTGCGCCTATGGGCCCAACCTGTTCGGCTACGCCAATCCGGAGATCGACGCGGCCTATGTCCGCCAGCTCGGCCTGGGCGACACCCTGACCGGCCCCACCGAACTGATGGTCCGCCTGGCCGAGGAGATGGTCGCCCTGGTGAGCCACGCCGACTGGGCCATCTTCTGCAAGAACGGCACGGACGCCACCTCCATGGCGCTCTCCACCGCCCGCCAGCACACCCGGCGCAAGACCATCATCCGGGCCAAGGGCGCCTATCACGGCGCGGCCACCTGGTGCGTCAACCGCCCCGCCGGCACCATCGAGAGCGACCAGGCCCACCAGATCTTCTGCGACTACAACGACGTGGCGAGCCTGGAGGCCGCCGCCGCCAGGGCCGGCGATGACCTGGCGGCGATCTTCGCCGCCCCCTTCAAGCATGACGCCTTCATCGATCAGGCCGAGCCGGACCTGGCCTACGCCCGCAAGGCCCGCGAGATCTGCGACCGCACCGGCGCCCTGCTGATCGTCGATGAGGTGCGGGCGGGCCTGCGGTTGTCCCGCGACCTCTCCTGGTCGCGGATCGGGGTGGCGCCGGACCTGTCGACCTGGGGCAAGTGCCTGGCCAATGGCCACCCGATCTCGATGATGCTGGGCGCCGACAAGGCCCGGAAGGCCGCGACCCAGATCTATGTCACCGGCTCCTTCTGGTTCCAGGCCGCCCCCATGGCCGCGGCCCTGGAGACCCTGCGCCTGGTGCGCGACACCGACTATCTCGAGCGGCTCCAGACCCTGGGCGACCGGCTGGCCGACGGCCTGCGGGCGCGGGCCCAAGCGGCGGGCTTCGGCTTCCGGGTCTCGGGGCCGGTGCAGATGCCGCTCTTCCTGTTCGACGACGACCCGGACCTGCGCAAGGGCTTCTGCTGGTCCAGCGAGATGCTGAACCGCGGGGTCTACGTCCACCCCTGGCACAACATGTTCATGTGCGCGGCGATGACGCAGGCCGATATCGACGCGGCCCTGGACGCCGCCGAGGGGGCCTTCGCGGTGCTCAAGCGCCAGGCGCCCAGCCTCGAACCCGTCGCCAAGATGAGCTTCCTCATGCCCGCAGGCCAAAGGTAGGACCATGCCGTTTCCCGAGTATTCCGACTTCGACGGCCTGGGTCTGGCCGCCCTGGTGGCCAAGGGCGAGGTCAGCCCCCTTGACCTGGTGGACGCCGCCATCGAGCGGATCGAGCGGCACAATGGTTCGCTCAACGCGGTGGTCCACACCGCCTATGACGAGGCCCGCGCCCGGGCCGAGGGCCCCTTGCCCGACGGCCCCTTCAAGGGCGTGCCCTTCCTGATCAAGGACCTGGCCATGCCCGTGGCGGGGTGGCCCCGGACCTCGGGCAGCCGGTTCGCCGCCGATATCGTCGACGCCGAGGACGGCGGCCTGACCCGCCGGTATCGGGAGACGGGCGTCATCCCGCTCGGCAAGACCAACACGCCGGAATACGGCATCACCGGGACGACGGAGTCGGCCCTGCTGGGGCCCTGCCGCAATCCCTGGAACCCTCACCACATCTCCGGCGGCTCCTCCGGCGGCTCGGCCTCGGCGGTGGCGGCCGGCATGGTGCCCATGGCCCACGCCAGCGACGGCCTGGGGTCGATCCGCATCCCCGCGGCCTGCTGCGGCCTGGTGGGCCTGAAGGTCACCCGCGACCGCAATCCGAACCTGCCCGACGGCTTCGACTATGCCGCCGGCCTCGTGGTGGACCATGTGGTGACCCGCACCGTGCGCGACTCCGCGGCCATGCTGGACGCCACCGGCCGGCCCGAGCCCGGCGCCCCCTACCCCGCCCCGCCCAAGACCCGCCCCTACATGGAGGAGGTGGAGACCCACCCCGGCCGGCTGCGGATCGCCTGGTCCTCGGAGACCGCCTCGGGCCGGCCCATCGATCCGGAGATCCAGGCGGCCCTCGAACGGACCGCCGCGCGGCTCAAGGCCCTGGGACACGACGTCTTCCCGCGCGGACTCGGCATCGACTATCGCGCCCTCTACGCCGCCCGCGGACCGGTCAGCGGCGCCAACTTCGCCGCCGGCATGGCCCGGCTGATCGACGAGATCGGCCGCGAGCCCGAACCCCACGAACTGGAGCCCCTCACCTGGGCCTCGCTGAAGGGCGGCCGCAAGGTGACCGGCGCCGACGCCTTCCGCGCCCTGCAGGAACTGCGGATGCTCAATCGCAAAACCCTGGCGGCCTTCGAGGACATCGACGTCTATCTCTGCCCGGTGATGGGAACCCCGGTTCCGGAGATCGGCTTCATCGACCCGGTCAATCTGGAGCCCAAGGAGGTGAACCGCCGCCAGGGCGCGGCCTTCCCCTTCACCCCGCCGATGAACTTCTCCGGCCAGCCCTCGATCTCCCTGCCCCTGGAGATGTCAGCGAGCGGTCTGCCCATCGGCATGATGTTCAGTTCCCGCTACGCCGACGAAGCCACCCTCTTCCGCCTGGCCGCGCAACTTGAGAAGGAAGTCCCCTGGAAGGGTCGCCGTCCGCGGCTCTGGGGATAGATCCATGAGTGCTTGGTTTCGACTGGCCGCCATCGGCGGCTTCCTCTGCGTGGGCTTCGGCGCCTTCGCCGCCCACGGGATCACCGACCCCAAGGCCCAGGAATGGCTTCGGACCGGCGCGCTCTACGGCTTTGTCCATATGCTGGCGCTGTTCGCCGCCGCGCAGAGGCGCGGTCGTGGCGCGGCCCTCGCCCCGCCCCTGTTCCTGGCGGGCCTGGTGCTGTTCTCAGGCTCTCTATGGGCCATGGGCTTGGGCGCGCCGCGCTGGTTCGGGGCGATCACACCCCTCGGCGGCCTGGCCTTCATGGCCGGCTGGGCGGCGCTGGCCTGGAGCCGGCCTGCGGTACGAAGCTAGGCCTCATCGCCCCGCTTCGGCAGGGCCAGCAGCCTCAGCGCCAGGGCCGAGCCGGTGAGGGCCACGAGCATGGTCAGGACCATGGGCCTCGGCGTGCCGTCATGGAGGACGCCGGTGAGGCCCGAGGCCAGCGCGCCTACCCCGAAGGAGGCGCCGCCCATCAGGGCGGAGACCGAACCCGCCCGGCGGATGTCGACACTGAGGGCGCCGGCCATGGCGTTGCCCTGCATGAAGCCGTAGACGCTCAGGAGGACGAAGAGCAGGGGCAGCACGGTCCAGGGACCGCCGAACCCGCTCACCGCCGCCACCGCAAGCAGGGCCGCCGCGGCCACCGAAGCCAGGCTCGCACGGCCCAGAACCTCGTCGGGGGTCCATCGCCGCAGCAGGTAGCGGTTGATCTGGCTCGACGCGATGATCCCGACGGCGTTGAGGCCGAAGATGAACGGGAACTGGGCCACCGAGACGCCGTAGGTTCCCATCAATAGGCCCGGCGCGCTGGAGATATAGGTGAACAGGGTCGCCCCATTGAGCGCCCCCGCCACCGCATATCCCACCAGGCGCGGCTGCCGGATCAGGGCCAGATAGGCGCCGAAGGGACTTTCGGACTGGGCCTGGGCCAGGGTTTCGGCCGAGCGTGATTCTCTCACCCTCCAGAGCGCGGCGGCGCCCACCACCAGGCCGAACGCCGTCATGAACCAGAAGTTCAACCGCCAGCCCCCCGCCACCAGCAGGGCCGCCCCCAGCATCGGCGCCAGGATCGGCGCCAGCCCCATGATGAGGGTCATCAGCGACAGCATCCGCGCCGTCTCAGTGTGGTCGAAGCGGTCGCGGACCATGGCGCGCGCCACCACGCCGCCCGCGCAGCCGCCGAACGCCTGGACGAACCTCGCCCCGATCAGCATCTCCGGCGAGGAGGCCAGGGCGCAAACGATGGAGGCCAGGATGTAGATCGACACCCCGGCGAGGATAGGCGGCCTGCGCCCATAGCGATCCGAGGCCGGGCCGTAGACGAACTGGCCGACCGCCATGCCGGCGAAGAAGGCCGCGAGCGTCCCCTGGGTCTGGGCCGGCGTTGCGTGCAGATCGAGCCCGATGGCGGGCAAGCTCGACAGATACATATCGGTCGACATCGGCGCGAAGGCCGTCAGCGCGCCCAGCAGGATCACCATCCCCCAGGGGGTCTTGCCTTCGGCCTGGCGGCGGGGGTCGGTCATCGGCCCGTTCTAACCCGGTTCGGCCAGCTGAGAACCGCAAGGCTTGCCTTACGCGGAAGGAAGGCCCGCATGATGGGCGAAACGCTCAAGGAAACGCCGCCATGTCCGCCCTCGCCCGCCAGATGCCACCCGTGCAGCACGCCAACCTCAACGGCGTCGACATGGCCTATTACGAGGTGGGGCCGCGGGGCCAGGGCGTGCCGATCGTCTTCTGCCACGGATTCCCGGAGCTGGCCTTCTCCTGGCGCCACCAGCTCCGCGCCTGCGAGGCCGCCGGCCGTTGGGCCATCGCCCCGGACCAGCGCGGCTACGGCCTCACCTCGCGTCCCGAGGCCGTCACCGACTACGACCTGGAGCACCTGACCGGCGACCTCGTCGGCCTGCTGGACCACCTCGGCGTGGAGAAGGCCATCTTCTGCGGTCATGACTGGGGCGGCATCGTCACCTGGCAGATGCCGCTGATGCATCCCGACCGCTGCGCCGGGATCATCGGGCTCAACACCCCCTTCATGCCGCGGGGCCCCTTCGACCCCATCGCGGCGATGCGCATGGCCTTCGGCGAGGACATGTACATCGTCTGGTTCCAGAAGCCGGGCGTGGCCGACGCCGTGCTGGGCGCCGACGTCGACAAGACCATGCGCTTCTTCATGCGCAGGCCAGCCGCCCTGGGCGAGGCCGAGGCCGGCGCGGGCCTGGACATGTCGACCCCGGCCGCCGAGGGCCAGTCCACCTTCGCCTTCGGTGACCTGCTGGACGCCTGGGACAAGTCCGACACCGCCAACCAGTTGCTGACCCCCGACGAGCTGGCGGCCTTCGTGGAGAGTTTCGAGGCCACGGACTTCACCGGCGGGATCAACTGGTACCGCAACTTCACCCGCAACTGGGAACGCTCGGCCGACCTGCCGACCCGCGTCGACAACATTCCCTGCCTGATGATCATGGCCGAGAAGGACGTGGTGCTTTCGCCCGCCATGGCCGAGGGGATGGAGGCCTATATCGGCGACCTGGAGAAGGCCCTGGTGAAGGATTCCGGCCACTGGACGCAGCAAGAAAAGCCTAAAGAGGTCAATGACCTCATCCTCGGCTGGATGGACCGCCGCTTCCCGCGCTAGATTGGGGGCGATGGAACGCAACACCCCGCCGCCCGCCCTCTCCTCCTCCGCCAACCGCCGAGGTCTCTTCCCGGAGAGCGAGCCCTATACCTATGGCTGGCTGCCCACCGGCGGGGAGCACGAGATCTTCTACGAGGCCTGCGGCAACCCCGAGGGCAAGCCCTGCGTCATCCTGCACGGCGGTCCGGGCGGGGCCATCAACCCGACGATGCGGCGGTTCTTCAACCCCGCGAAGTGGAACATGGTGCTGTTCGACCAGCGCGGCTGCGGCAAGTCGCGCCCCAACGCCAGCCTGGAGGACAACACCACCTGGTCGCTGATCGACGACATCGAGCGGCTGCGCATCCACCTGGGCGTCGAGAAGTGGACGGTGTTCGGCGGCTCCTGGGGCTCGACCCTGGCGCTCGCCTACGCCATCACCCATCCGCAGCGGGTCGAGGCCCTGGTGTTGCGCGGGGTCTTCCTGCTGACCCAGAGGGAGCTGCGCTGGTTCTACCAGGACGGCGCGTCCTTCCTGTTCCCCGACGCCTGGCAGAAGTTCCTGGCCCCGATCCCCGAGGCCGAGCGCGGCGACCTGGTCAGCGCCTATCACCGCCGCCTGACCCACAAGGACCGCCGCGTCCAGGCCGAGGCCGCCGCGGCCTGGAGCCAGTGGGAGGGCGACACCATCTCCATCCGCGGTCCGGAGGCCCGGCCCTCGAAGTTCAACGAGATCGACTTCGCCATCGCCTTCGCTCGCATCGAGTGCCATTTCTTCGCCAATCGCGGCTTCTTCAATGAGGACGGCTGGATCCTGAAGAACATCGGCAAGATCCGCGGCATCCCCGGCTGGATCGTCCAGGGCCGCTTCGACGTGGTCACCCCGATGGAGAGCGCCTGGAACCTGAAGACCGCCTGGCCCGAGGCCCGCTTCGAGGTGGTCTGGGACGCCGGCCACGCCTCCACCGAGCCCGGCATCGTCGACGGCTTGGTGCGGGCGACAGACCAGGCGTTTTCGGTCTGACCTAGTTGGCGGCCGCGGCCGCGGGCGCCGGCGCGGCCAGCAGCGGCCCCAACAGGGCGTCCAGCTCGGCTTCGCTGAAGGCGTCGGCCTTGGCGTAGCGCACCACCCCGGCCCGATCGATCACGTAGTTGGTGGGCACGGCGCCCCCCACCGTGCCGTAGCCGCGGCCCGACATCCTCGAAATCAGGGGAAAGCTGAGCAGGCCTTCCAGGGGCTTGAGCTTGGCCGGTGGGACCGAGCCCTCGGTGGTGATGGCCAGGATCTTCAGGCCGCGGGCCGAGTGGCGGCGATAATAGGCATTGAGGATCGGCAGCTCGCGGCGGCAGGGCCCGCACCAGGTCGCCCAATAGTTGAGGACGATCACCTGCCCCTTCAGGTCCTCCAGGGCGATCTTCTCGCCGGCGAAGGTGGTCACCGTGAAGGCCGGCGCGACCTGGCCGACCTTGGCCCGGGCGGCCGCGGGGCCGGCGATCAGGATCAGGATCAAGGCGCCCAGGGCGCCGGTCAGGCTTCGCAACATGTCTGTCCCCCAAGGCCAAGCTGTTGCGCGCCACGGTTGTTGTCAACCGGGCGCTCTGGATGGCGGCCGCAGTCCGTCCATCAGGATGTCGATCAGACGCCGGGCGCTGGCCTGCCGCCCCGAGCTGCTGTCGCCGTAGGCCAAGCCCACCAGGGGCGCCCTAGAGGAAACTGCCCTTGCCGCTGGTGACTTCGGAGTAGCGGTGGACGCGGACGGCCTGGACCAGGCCAAAGCCGATCATCACCGTGGCCATGACGGTGCCCCCGTAGGAGAGCATGGGCATGGGCACGCCCACCACTGGGGCCAGGCCCATCACCATGCCGCCATTGATCATCACATAGAGCGAGAAGGTCGCCGTGACCCCGGCCGCCGACAGCCGTCCGAAGTGCGAGTGGGCGAGCGAGGCTGTGCGCAGGGCCATGAAGATCACCACCGCGTAGAGGAAGAGCACGGAGAAGCAGCCCACGAAGCCGAACTCCTCGGCGAGGGTCGCGAAGATGAAGTCGGTCTGCTTCTCGGGCAGGAAGTTGAGCTGGCTCTGGGAGCCCAGGCCGTAGCCCTTGCCCAGGAAGCCGCCGGAGCCCAGGGCGATCTTGGACTGCAGGATGTGGTAGCCGGACCCCGACGGGTCGCTCTCCGGGTCCAGGAAGGTGAAGATGCGTTTGCGCTGGTAGTCGTGCAGCACGAACATCACCATCGGCGGGACGGCCACCGCCGCCGCCCCGAGTCCGGTGGCGATCACCCGCCAGTCCAGGCCCGCCAGCACCACCACCGCCACGCCGGTCATGAGGATCAGCATGGCGGTGCCGAGGTCCGGCTGGTGAGCGACCAGCAGGACGGGCGCCCCGATCATCAGGATCGGGATCAGCAGCCACCAGGAGAAGCGGGCGTCGTCGGCCGAGATCGAGTGGTAGAAGCGCGCCAGGGCCAACACGATCCCCAGCTTCATCACCTCCGACGGCTGGAAGCTGCCCAGGGGTCCGAGATCCAGCCAGCGTTGGGCGCCCATCCGCACGTCGCCGATCGCCTCCACCAGGACCAGCAGGACAAGCCCTAGGCCGTAGAGCGGATAGGCGAGCGCGAACCAGACCCGCAGATCGACCATGGCCAGGACGACCATGACCACGAACAGGATGCCGAAGCGCAGCAGGTGCGCGCCCGCCCAGGGCTCCCAGGAGGAGCCGGCGATGGAGAACATCATCAGGGCCCCGGCGCCGGCGATCAGGCACAGGGCGAAGGAGAACAGCCAGTCGATTTCGCTGAACTTGACGACCAGACGGTCGCGCTCGCCGGGACGGGTCAGGGCGCTGACGGTCATATGTGGCCTCCGGGCGGCGGGAGGTTCGGCGGCGCGCCGGCGACGGGCGCCTCGGGCGCGGCGCCCTCGGCCAGACCGTCGGGGGTGAGCTCCGGCATGGGCAGGGGCTTCTCGATGCGGGCGCGGATCTCCGGATCCTTCAGCAGCGCCACGCGCATCACCTCGCGGGCCCGCGGGGCGCCGGCCGTGGCGCCGCCCAGCCCGCCGTGCTCGACGATGACCGACAGCGCGTAGCGCGGCGCGTCATAGGGGGCGAAGGCGACGAAGAGGTTGTGGTCCTTGAGCTTCCACTGGACGCTGGCGCTGTTGCGGTCGGCGACATTGTCGTAGCTGCGGACCTGGGCTGTGCCGGTCTTGCCGGCCATCATCACGTCCCCCAGGCCCAGCTGGCTCTGGCGGTAGGCCGTGCCGCTGACGTCGTTGGCCACGGCGATCATGCCGCCGCGCACATAGTCGATGTGTTCCTGCTTGAACGGCAGGTCGGGCACGGCCGCCCCGCTGGGCATCTCCTTGCCCCCGATCGAGCGCACCAGGCGTGGGTTGAGCGCCTTGCGGCCATTGGCCAGGCGCGCGGTCATCACCGCGAGTTGCAGGGCGTTGACGTTGATGTAGCCCTGGCCGATGCCGTAGCTGACGGAGTCCCCCGGCTGCCAGACCGGCTCGCGCTTGACGGCCTTGCGTTTCCACTCCCGCGAGCCGACGACCCCCTTCTTCTGGCCTGGAATGCCCAGGTCGAAGACCTGGCCGAAGCCGAGCGCGTGGGCTGCGCGGGCGATGGGGTCGGGGCCGACCCGCAGGGCCGTCTGATAGAAATAGACGTCGCAGGAGTTCTTGATGGCGTCGTGCATGTTCTGGGAGCCGTGCCCCCCATGCTTCCAACAGCGCCAGGTGCGGCCGCCATAGTACCAGCCGCCCGTGCAGTTGACCCGCTGCTCCGGATCGATACCGGCCTCCAGGGCGGCAAGCGCCACGGTGGGCTTGAAGGTCGAGCCCGGCGGGTAGAGGCCCGACATGGCCTTGTCCAGCAGGGGCTTGCGCTCGTAATTGGCCAGCGCCCGGTATTCGCTCCCGGTCATGCCGCGCACGAAGCGGTTGGCGTCGAAGCTGGGCGCCGAGGCCATGCACAGCACGTCCCCGGTCCGGCAATCGAGCATGACCACCGCCCCGCTCTCGTCGCCCATGACCTCCAGCGCGCGGGTCTGGATGTCGGCGTCCAGGGAGAGCTGGATCTCCTTGCCCGGGGTGGCCGGGATGTCGCCGCCGGAGTCCTGGCGGACCTCGCGGCCGTTGGCGTCGACTTCGACCTTCTGGGCGCCGGGTCGGCCGCGCAGCGGCAGGTCGAAGGCCTTCTCCACCCCCTGGCGCCCGATCCGGAAGCCCGGGTGCAGCATGATAGCCTCGGAGTTCGGGCCGGTGGGCGCCAGGTCCTCCTTGTTGACCTTGGCCACGTAGCCGATGACGTGGGCGAAGGCCCCGCCGTGCGGATAGACCCGCACCTCGCCCATGTCGGCGGTGACGCCGGGCAGTTCGGGGGCGCGGACATTGATCGCCGAGAACTGCTCCCAGCTCATGTCCTCCATCACCGAGACCGGCGAGCGCTTGGGCGCCCGGATCAGGTCCTTGGTCAGGCGAGTCTGGCGCTCGGCGTCCAGGGGCACGAAATTGGCCAGGGTCTTGAGGGTGTCGGCGGGATCGAGCTTGCCGTCCTTGGAGACCAGCAGCCGGAAGTTGGGCCGATTGGAGGCCAGGACCACGCCATTGCGGTCGACGATCAGGCCGCGCGGCGGCGGCACCAGCCGGAAATTGAACTGGTTGGAGGCCGACATCTTCTCGTAGCGCTGGGCCTCCACGAGCTGGAGGTGGGCCAGACGGCCGGTCAGGGCCAGCAGGCCCAGGCCCGAGAGCCCGCCCATGAGGAAGGCCCGGCGGTGGAACACCCCCTGCCGCTCATTGACCTCGGTGAAGAA
Source organism: Phenylobacterium sp. (assembly GCF_030645195.1). Lineage (GTDB taxonomy): Bacteria > Pseudomonadota > Alphaproteobacteria > Caulobacterales > Caulobacteraceae > Phenylobacterium. The sequence continues at coordinate 15,950 of NZ_JAUSLW010000151.1, forward strand.
GATGGACGGTTCGCTCATGCGCCCGACATCCTAACGGAACCGCACATCGGCGTCCTCGAACCTGTCGATCAGCCGGTGGGCGAAGGGGTAGAGCAGGATTGTGGCGAGGAATTGCCAGAACACCGCGATCAGGCTGGGGGAGGCCCGCGCGTCCAGGCGGGTGAACAGGAAGCCCGCCAGGCTGGCGATGCCGCAGGCCGCGGCGAACCAGGCCCACATCATCGGCCGGCTCTGGCCCACCATCCAGTTGCGGCAGAGCAGGACGACCCCATAGGCGGTCAGCAGCGACAGGGCCCAGAGCCCGATGGGCGAGCCCCAGAAGATGTCCAGGATCAGCCCCATCAGCAGGACCCCGAAGGGCGCGATGATCGAGGGCCGGATCACCGCCCAGGCGAAGGCCGGGACCATGCAGAAGACCGGCTCAGGCAGCTGCAGGCTGAAGACCCGCAGCGGGATGCCGAACAGCAGGGTCCAGCCCAGGCACTGGAGCATCGGAAAGCCTAGCCAGCGCCACGGATCCAGAGGACGGGCGGCCGAAAGGCTCAAAACGGAACCTCCGGCGCGGCGGCCTGGGGCGGTGGCGCGGTGGCTGGCGGCGTGGCGGGCGCCGGCTTGGGCGCGGCGGGCTTGACGGCGGGCTTCGGCGTCGCCGGCTTGGCGGCGACGGGCTTGGCCGCCGGGGGTTTGGCCGGGGACGTCACCGTCGCCGTGATGGTGGTGGGGGGCTTGGCCGCCGGCGCGCCAGGCGTCACGAGGCTGGCCACCGGCGAGGCCGGCGGCGGGACCGGCATCTTGTCGAGCTCCTCCTGCTGGGCCTTGGCCAGCTGGGAGAAGTCCTGGAACAGCAGGATGCGGACGAAGTCGATGGGGGCGGCGTCCGAGGCCAGGATCACCCGCCAGCGGCCGTCCAACCCCTTGACCGCCACGCCCACCGGCAGGCCGCGCGGCAGCACGCCGCCGTCGCCGGAGGTCAGCACCCGGTCGCCCTGCTTCACCGGGTCCTTGCCCCGCAGGTAGTCGAGCTTGGGATTGGGTCCGCCGTCGCCGGTCAGGATGGCGCGCGCATTGGTGCGGTCGATCATCACCGGGGTGCGCGAGGCGATGTCGGTGAGCAGCAGGATGCGGCTGGCGCCCCGGGTCACGCCGATGACACGGCCCACCAGGCCGCTCTCGCTCATCACCGGGTTACCCGGCTGGATGTTCTTCTCCACCCCGGCATTGGCCAGGCGGGTGTTGGCGAAGGGGCCGCGGCTGTCGCTCACCGTGCGGGCGGCGACCATCGGGATCGGCGGCTCGGTCTTCAGGCCCAGCAGGGATTTGTAGCGGTCATTGGTGTCGCGCAGGGCGATGGCGACATCGCGCCACTGGCGGGCTTCCTTCAGCTCGGCCTTGAGGCGGCGGTTCTCGGAGACCGCGAACAGGTAGTCGCGCAGGTTCTCCATTCCCAGGCCCGTCCAGCGGCCGGGCGCGGCGAGCGCTCCGCTGACCGGGGCGGCGACCGCGTCACCCACCTGGCGCGTGACGCCATAGGCCTCGGATTGGAAGGTCTCGCGCCGGTCGGAGAGCAGCAGGGCGACGGCCACGACGACGGCCACGATCAGGGCCACCGCGGCGGTCCACGCCAACGGCACCTTCAGTTCGCCAAACGGACTTTCTCGAAAAGCCACCTAGCCGCCCGTCTTCAGGAGATCGAGACGCCTCGCTCCCCCACGCCGATGTGCAAGTTTTACGCCAGCGTCGATTCGAGCACGCCCTTCATCCACTTGGGATGTTCGAGCACCTTGCCGCACCCAAGCGCGACGCAGGACAGCGGATCGTCGGCCACCGTCACCGGCAAGCCGGTGTGATCGCGGATCTCGGCGTCCAGGCCCCGCAGCAGCGCCCCGCCGCCGGTGAGCATGATGCCCTTGTCGGCGATGTCGGAGGCCAGTTCCGGCGGCGTGGCCTCCAGGGCCATCTTCACCGCCTCGACGATCTGGCCCACCGGCTCGGCGAGGGAGTCGGAGGCCTGCTTCTCGCTGATGCGCACTTCGCGCGGAACGCCCTGCATCAGGTCGCGGCCCTTGACCTCGATGGACAGGCCCTCGCCGTCGGCCGGAGCCCGGGCGGTGCCTATCTCCTTCTTGATGCGCTCTGCGGTGGTCTCGCCGATCAGCAGGTTATGATTGCGACGCATGTAGCTGATGATCGCCTCGTCCATCTTGTCGCCGCCGACGCGGACCGAGCGCGAATAGACGATGCCCGAGAGCGACAGGACCGCCACCTCGGTGGTGCCGCCGCCGATGTCCACCACCATCGAGCCGGTGGGCTCGTGGATCGGCAGGCCCGCGCCGATGGCCGCGGCCATGGGCTCGTCGATCAGGCCCACGCGGCGGCCGCCGGCGTTGAGGCAGCTATCGTTGATGGCGCGGCGCTCCACCGCCGTGGCGCCGGACGGCACGCAGACGATGACCTTGGGGTTCACGAAGCCCTTGCGGTTGTGAACCTTGCGGATGAAGTACTTGATCATCTCCTCGGCGACTTCGAAGTCGGCGATGACCCCGTCGCGCATGGGGCGGATGGCC
>NZ_JAUSLW010000160.1 GCF_030645195.1 Phenylobacterium sp.
CGCTGACCTCCGCCAGGGTCAGCTTGCCGAATCCCTCGTCGAGGATGTCGAGGACCTGGCCCACATTGGCCATGCGCCAGAGCGGATCGCGGAACTGCGGGTCCTCGGCCAGGTCCGGTCGGTCTACCGCCTGGGCCACGGGACGCCACGGGTCGGCCCCACGGGGGACCATGGAGAACCAGCGCCCGTCCGCCGTACGGAAGTAGCCGGAGAGGGGGCTCACGGCCTCACGCCGAGGCTGGGCGGTCTTCACCTCGCCGTAGCGGAGTTGAACCGCCAGGTCCCAGCTCACCGCGTAGGTTCCGGTGCGGATCAGGGATGTCTCCACCAGCCGTCCCTGGCCGGTTGTATCCCGTGCCCGCAGCGCCGCCAGCACGGCCGACAGCGCCGCCAGCGCGGTGACGTGGTCGCCAAAGCCCGGGCGGCAGTTGAAGGGCGTCACATCGCTGGGGATGGTGGCCGCGGCCACGCCGCCCTTGGCCCAGAAGGCGGTGATATCGAAGGCCGGCAGGTCGACGGCCTCGCCGTCCAGGCCATAGCCCGAGACGCTGCAGTAGACCAGCCGCGGCAGCTCCGCCTTCAGGCTGTCATAGTCCAGCCGCGCCCGCTTCAGGGCCCCGGGCCGCAGGTTGGTGATGAAGACGTCGGCGTCGGCCAGGATACGCACCAGGGCCTCGCGGCCCTCCGGCGTCCCCGTGTCCAGCACGATCCCGCGCTTGCCGCGATTGTCGTTGGAAAAGACGGGATTGCCTGGCTGTTCGGGTGTGTCGGGATAGAAGGCCCGCATGGGATCGCCCGCCGCGCTCTCCACCTTGATCACCTCGGCGCCCCAGTCGGCCATCACCGCCGCCGCGCCCGGCCCCGCCACATAGGTGGCGAACTCCACGACCTTCAGACCTTCCAGCATGTCCAACCTCCCGTCGGCCGCCTGGCGCGACAGTGGGACGGTCCCCGGCGCTTGGGAAGGCCGGTTCTCACGGCGAGAGCGTGCGTGGCGGCCCTTGCAGGTGTTGCCGTGGCGCACCATTTCTGGGTCACGGGCGTCACACTATCCAGACGCATTGTCGCGGACACTCCGGCTCAGCTTGTAGAGGGGGCCAAAGCGTCCACATAAATGGCCGACAATTCGCCCAAGCTGGGCGGACGGGCCGACCGACTCAGACACATCGTCTGGGGGAACCCGGTCGGAATATGGGACGGGCCCTGCTTTGGAAGGGGGCCCACCAGGAGTAGATGCACATGTCTGAGATCAAGACTCTTCCCATCCTCCCGCTGCGGGACATCGTTGTCTTCCCGCACCAGCCGGTGCCGCTCTTCGTGGGCCGCGAAAAGTCCGTTCGAGCTCTCGAGGAGGCCATGAAGGCCCCCGGCAAGCAGATCCTGCTCGCCACCCAGAAGGACAAGGACGACGACGATCCGTCGCCCGAGGCGATCTACGACGTCGGCGTCGTGGCTTCGGTCCTGCAACTGCTGAAGCTGCCCGACGGCACCGTGAAGGTGCTGGTGGAAGGCAAGGCGCGCGCCGGGATTTCCAAGTTCACCGATCAAGCCGAGTTCTACGAAGCCGAGGTCGCCTTCATCTCCGAGGACGGCGCGGCCTCGACGGAAGCCGAGGCGCTGTCGCGCGCGGTCGTCGAGCAGTTCGAGAACTATGTGAAGCTCAACAAGAAGGTGCCGCCGGAGGCCCTGGCCTCCATGCCCCAGGTCGACTCGCCCGGCGAGCTGGCCGACCGCATCGCCTCGCACCTGTCGGTCAAGATCTCCGAGAAGCAGAACCTGCTGGAGATATTCAATGTCGTGAAGCGCCTGGAGAAGGTCTACGCCCTGATGGAGGGCGAGATCAGCGTCATGCAGACGGAAAAGAAGATCCGTAACCGCGTGAAGCGTCAGATGGAGAAGACCCAGCGCGAGTACTACCTGAACGAACAGATGAAGGCGATCCAGCGCGAGCTGGGCGAGCAGGACGACAGCCGCGACGAGTTGATCGAGCTTGAGAAGCGCATCAAGAAGACCAAGCTCTCCAAGGAGGCCCGCACCAAGGCCGACGCCGAGCTGAAGAAG
>NZ_JAUSLW010000014.1 GCF_030645195.1 Phenylobacterium sp.
CTTCCGTTGTGGAGGCGGCGCTTTCGACGGCGGAAGCCCGGCGAAAACGATGGATCTCAATGCGGCGCGCGGGAGGCTCCCGCGCCTTTTACGTTCCGACTTGAGACCGCCGTCCGTGAAGAGGCGGGCAGATACGGGAAAACCGCTTGTTTCGCAAGCCTTTCCCGCCTGGCCCGGTCGCGTCTACTTCTTCTGCTTGGCCTTCCAGGCCTTCAGGGCGCCCAGGGTCTGGTTGACGTGGTCGTCGGCCTTCATGTTGTCGTAGGCCAGCAACACCGTCCCGTCGGGGGCGATGACGTAGGAGGTGCGGGCCGAGAGGTCCACGGGGGCCTTGATGCCGGCCACCTTCATGGGCGAGTCGTAGGCCTTGGCGATCTTGGCGCCCGGATCGGCGGCCACCGCGAACTTGCCGCCGCAGGTGGTGGTGTCGGCGGAGAATTCGGCCAGGCGTTCGACCTTGCCGGCGGTGACCCCGATCAGGGTCGCGCCCTGGGCCTTGAAGTCGGCGGCGGCCTCGGAGAACAGGTGGGCCTCGAGATTGCAGCCGCCGGTGAAGGCCGAGGGGAAGAAGTAGAGCACCACGGGACCCTTCTTGCGCGCGGCGGCCATGTCGAAGGTGAAGGGCTTGCCCGCCAGATAGGCCGGGGCGGTGAAATCGGGGGCCTTGGCGCCTACGGCGAGATCGGCGAGGGCGGGCGTGGCGGCGGTGACAGCGGCCAGGACGGCGAGGGCGATCAGGCGTTTCATGGGGTGTTCCTCCGGGGTTCGATGATCATACGAACTGGACGGCGCTTTGTCTTCGCAGCATAGGCAGACAATGACACCGCAGCTCCCCGCGCGCCCCGACCAGGTGCTGGCCGACGCCACCCTTCCCGAACTGCCCAACCACTACCGGGGCAAGGTGCGCGACACCTACGATCTGGGCGACGGGCGCATGGTGCTGATCTCCAGCGACCGGCTGTCGGCCTTCGACACGATCCTGGCGGTGATCCCCTACAAGGGCCAGGTCCTGACCCAGACCGCGCGGTTCTGGTTCGAGGCCACCCAGGACATCTGCCCCAACCACGTCCTGGCCTATCCCGACCCCAATGTGGTGGTGGGGACGCGGCTGGACATCCTGCCGGTGGAGATCGTGGTGCGCGGCTATCTGGCCGGGACCACCGGGACCTCGATCCTGACCCTCTACAAGAAGGGCGAGCGGGAGATGTACGGCCACAAGCTGCCCGACGGCCTGGCCGACAACCAGGTCCTGCCGACCCCGATCATCACGCCCACCTCCAAGGCCTTCGACGGCGGCCACGACGAGCCCCTGACGCCCTCGGAGATCGTCGAGCGGGGGCTGCTGAGCGCCCTGCAGTGGGAGACGCTGTCGAAATACGCGCTCGCGCTATTCGCCCGCGGCCAGGAGATGGCTGCGGCCCGGGGCCTGATCCTGGTGGACACCAAGTACGAGTTCGGCGTGGACAAGGACGGTACCATCATCCTGGCCGACGAGATCCACACCCCGGACTCCAGCCGCTACTGGTTCGCGCAGACCTATCCCGAGCGCTTCGCCAAGGGCGAGCGGCCCGAGAGCTTCGACAAGGACTTCGTGCGGTCCTGGGTGGCGGCCCGCTGCGACCCCTATACGGACCCGATCCCGGAGATTCCGGCGCAGATGATCGACGAGACGGCCAGGATCTATATCCGCGCCTTCGAGACCATCACCGGCCAGGCCTTCGAGGCGCCGGCCTCCGACACGCCGATCCTGGAGCGCATCCGGCGCAACCTCGCCAGCTACGTTCCGGCTTAGATTTTCTGGGCGGGGGTACGGGAACCGAGAGTCGCGCGCGCGCGGGGAATCCGTCATGGTCCCGCTCCATGCAAAACGAACCTTTTTTCAAAAGGGACGGTCAATATTACGTCCCGCAATCGTCCTGCCGCGGCCCCTGGAATCCTCAATCCCTGCACGGGCGTGTCATCGTCGGCCTGCTCGGCTTCGAGATCGAGGCCAAGCACGGCAGCCCTGATTTCATGCCGGCCCGCCTGACGGTGGACATGTACCGGTTGCCGAACTTCGATCCGATCGAGGTCAAGACCACGGTGATCCGGGACGGCAATCGCATCCGCGTCGTCGACGCCGAGTTCATCTCCGGCGGGGTCAGCATGGCGCGGGCCTCCGTGCAGTTCCTGAAGCGCACCGAGAACTCGCCGGGCGAGTCCTGGCATCGCCCCGACTGGGACGCGCCCCGGCCCGCCGATATCCCGGCCCCCACCGACGGACGCCAGGGCATGGGCGGCATGTGGGCCATGCGGCCGATCACCGGCGGCTTTGGCCAGCCGGGTCCCCGCAAGACCTGGATGAGCGAGGTCCGAGAGATGGTGGAGGGGGTTCCGCTGACGCCCTTCCAGCGGGTGTCGCTGGCGGCGGACTTCTCAAGCCCCTTCGCCAATTCCAGCACCGAGGGGCTGGGCTACATCAACTCCGACGTGACGGTCTATCTGCACCGCCTGCCGGCCACCGAGTGGATCGGGTTCGAGGTCGCCGATCACCACGCCACCGACGGCGTGGCGATCGGCGAATGCTGGCTCTATGACGAGCAGGGGCCGATCGGCCAGGCCTCCTGCGCGGCGCTCGCCCAGCGCCGGCTCAGCCCTGGGGCGCCACCGGCGCCGGCGAAGGCGTAGTCGCGGGGGTTGGCGCTGGCGTTGTGACAGGCGCCGGCGCGGTCGGTGCGGTCTCGACCGGCGGCGTCTCGACCTTCGGGACGGGCGCCGTCGTCCGGCGCGCGCTGAGGATCGGCACCGGGGGCTTCAGCATCTCGCCCTTCATGACCCCAACGCCGGCCGTGGGGGAGCGCGGCTTGACGAGGATCTTGCGGACCACGTCCATGCCCTCGACCACATAACCGAAGGCGGCGAAGCCCAGGTTGTCGCCCTTGGCCTTGGGGTTGGCGTCCAGATAGGTGTTGTCGCCCACGCAGATGAAGAAGTCCGAGGTGGCGCTGCCCGGCGCGAACCGGCCCATGGAGATGGCGCCGTCGGTGTGGGAGAGGCCGGTCTTGCTGGTGGGTTCGTGGGCGATGGGCTTCATCACCTTGGCCGGGTCGTTCTGCAGCCCGCCCTGGATCGAGCCGTAGTCGTCGGCGGTGTAGCCCTTGGGGCGCGAGGCCCGGTAGAAGGTCGCCCCGTCATAGCGCTTGGTGTCGGCATAGCGCAGGAAGTTGGCCGCCGTGATCGGCGCCTTGGCCTGTTCGAGGGCGAGGGTGATGGCGCCGACCGGGGTGGTGAGCTTCACATAGACGACGCCGGGCGCGGCGAGGGTGGGGGAGGCCGTGAGGGCCGCAGCCCCCGTGAGGAAGGTTCTGCGCCGCATGATCATCCGATCCGGCTCCCCATGCCGCCGTCCACCGGCAGGATCACCCCGGTGATGAAGTCGGCCTCGTCGGAAGCCAGGAACAGGGCCGCATAGGCGGTGTCCCAGGCGTCGCCCATTTTTCCTCCAAGCGGAACTCTTGCATTGCGGGCGGCGCGGACCGCCTCCTGCTCCTGGCCGCTGGCCTGGGCGATGCCGGCCACGGCCATGGGGGTGTCCATCAGGCCCGGCATGATGGCGTTGCAGCGGACGCCCTTGGCGGCGTTGGACTGGGCCACGCTGGTGGTCAGGCGGTTCACCGCGGCCTTGGAGACCTCGTAGGCCACCTGATTGCCCCCAGCGATCCCGGCCAGGGAGGAGATGTTGACGATGGCGCCGCCGCCCTGTTCGCGCATCACCGGGATAGCGGCCTTGATGGTCAGCCACATGCCCTTGAGGTTGACGCTCAGGATGCGGTCGAAGGCGGCCTCCTCGACCCGGTGGGCCGGGCCGTCGCCGCCGCCGATCCCGACATTGTTCACCAGGATGTCGATGCGCCCCAGGCGGGCCTTACCCGTCTGGATCATGGCGTCGCAGTCGGCCGCCGAGGTGACGTTGGCGGTGAAGGCCGTGGCCTTGCCGCCCTCGGCGACGATCATGGCGACGGTCTCCTCGGCGCGCTCGGCGACGCGATCGACGCAGAGCACCTGCGCGCCCTCGCGGGCGAAGAGGATGGCCATGGCCCGGCCGTTGCCGATGGTCTCGCCCGGGGTCTGGCCGGCGCCGACGATGATGGCGGTCTTGCCCTTCAGGCGGCCCGTCATGCTCAGAACCCCTTCAGGTCGGGGTCGAGGGTCTGGCCCTCGTCGAGCTGCACCCCGAAGGAGTTCAGGATCATCGAGACCTGGGTGTACTGGCCGGCGGTGAAGACCACGTCCATGCACTGCTTGTCGGTGAAGTGGGCCTTCAGGTTGGCCCAGGTGGCGTTGGTGATGAACTGGTCGTTGTGAAGCTCGTCGGAGGCCCGCAGCAGGGCGGCGTCGGCGGCGCTCCAGCCCGGGGCGTCGGCCCCGCCCTTGATGCGCTCGCACTCCTGCGCGGTGAGACCCTCGCGCTGGCCGATCGGCACGTGCTGGGTCCATTCGTAGCCGGCCTTGCAGAGATAGCCGATGCGCAGGACGACGATCTCCCGCTCGCGGCCGGGCAGGTCGTTGCGGCGCGACAGGACATAGTTGCCCCAGGCCAGGAAGCCCTTGGCCGCCTTGGGGGCGTTGACCATGGTGCGGAAGATGTTGAGCACACGCCCGGTGGCGACCATCGGCGCCAGGACCTCGGCCTGAGCCTCGTCCAGCCTATTCAGGTCGACCGGTTGGATCCGGGGTTGGGTCAGGCGCATGCAGGTTCCTCCGCGACGCCTTACGCAGCGTCATTGGAGATATCTTACCGGAGCGGCGGCGCGGCCTGTCAAACGAATGTTCGGCGACGGGCTGCTGCCCGGGACGGTTCGCTTAGCCGAAGTCGCCCGAGCGGATGACGAAGGGGATCATCTGCAGGAGCAGCAGGATGCCGAAGCCGATGATCAGGGCGCGGCCGAACCATTTGCGGCGGTTGGCGGCCTTGAGTTCCTCGGGCGTGGGATCGGGTTGGTCGGTCATGCGGCGCGGCCTATCACGCCCATGTCATCGCCCGCAACGTGGGCGTCTGCGGTTTATCTGGCCTATGTCGGCCATAAGGCGCATAAGGTCTGCGTCGATCTCTGCCGCGCAACGCTCTTAAGCCCTCTCGCTCAGCGCGCGGAACTTTCGAAGCCGACCCTCTCAGACCTCGATGGCCGCCGGGCTGTTCCGGCGCGCCTACGCACTTCTCGGAGGCTGTCATGGCGACCGGTACTGTCAAATGGTTCAATTCCACCAAGGGCTTCGGCTTCATCCAGCCGGCTGACGGCGGCAAGGACGTCTTCGTCCACATCTCCGCCGTCGAGCGCTCGGACCTCAATGGTCTGAACGAAGGCGACACGGTGTCCTACGAGCTGGAGCGCGATCAGCGTTCCGGCAAGGAAAGCGCCGTCAATCTGAAGTCCGCCTAAGACGAAAAGGGGCCGGCGCGATCCTCGCGCCGGCCCCGATCTTATTTACGCGGCGTTCGCGCTGACGGGAGCTGCTCATGGCCATGGCCGACCTGATCCCTACGCTCGACGATGAAGGCCTCGCCAATCTGCGGGCCAACGCCCAGCGGCTCGAAACCTCAAGCGTCGCCCGCCAGGCCGAGCAGGCCTCGGCCCTGCTGCCGCTGATCGACGCCGAACTGGCCGAGCGCCTGACCCGGGTCCCGCCCAAGGCGGCGCCCAAGGCCCGCGCCAAGAAGGCCGCCGTCCTCGTCGAGGACGCCGAAGAGGACGACGACGAGTCCTAGGCGCACCCCAGGATAGCGCGACGCCTAGGAACGCAACCTGGTCCCTGATTTCGCAGGGGAAAATTGTCGCACCCCCCTGAAGTTAAGCATTCAGCAAGCACGTCGCCCGCAATCGGGTAACATGTTCGAGAAGCCAACATCCGAGCGCGCGCCGCTTTCGAGTTTGCTCTTCACGACGCTGATCGCCGCCGCCAGCGTGATGGGCGCGACCCTGCTCGGCGCGCGCCCCCTCGACCTCCACGAAGCGGCCGGCGTGTTCCCGCCCTGGTGGGACCGTGAGGCCAGCCTGCTGGCGGCCTCCGACGCCGGCGCCGTCCTGGCGGTCGGGACCCTGCCCTTCATCGTCATCGTCCGCACCCCCGACGCCGACGCGCCCGCGCGGCTGCGGGCCGCTGGCGCCTTGTTTTCCATCGACCCCGGCCGGGTCGCCCCCTGTGCCGCCTAGGAGCCAAAATGTTCCAGTCCATTGAAGACCAGCGCCGGTTCGCCGACCGCTTGGTGGTGACCATGCTCTGGCTGCTGGTTCCGATCACCTTGGCCACGGCCGCCGTGCTCAAGGCGCCCTGGATCGGTTTTGGCCTGGCCTCGGCGGGCCTGGCCGGCGCCGTAACCGTCTTCTGGCGACTCAATCCGCAGGGTTCGGCCGTGCGAATGGCCGCCGCCGCCGCCTTGATGGGCTCTGTGTCCCTGTTGGTGGCCGCCTTCGCCGGCAAGCCCTGGCAGGTCGACATGCACATGGCCTATTTCGCAGCCCTGGCGGTGTTGATCGTCTCCTGCGACTGGCGGGCCATCGCCATCGGCGCCGGAGTGGTGGCGGTCCATCACCTGCTGCTGAGCTTCGTGGCGCCGGCCGTGGTCTTCCCCGGGGGCGGGGACCTGGGCCGCGTCGTCGTCCACGCCGTGATCCTGGTGGCCGAGGCCGCCGTGCTGATGTGGGCGACCTTCAATATCTCCAGCATGTTCGCCCGGTCGAGCGCCGCCCTGGCCGAGGCCGCCCAGGCTCGGCAGGTGGCCGAGGACTCCGTCCATCAGGTCGAGGCCGCCCGCCTGGCGGAGGGAGCCGCGGCGCGGGACCGTGAAGTTTATCAGAAGACCGTCGAGGACGAGGCCGTTGTGGTCGTCGATGGCCTCGCCGAGGGCCTGAAGCAGTTGTCCGAAGGCGACCTGACCGTCCGCATCAATCAGACTTTCCCGGCCAAGTACGAGACCTTGCGCACCGACTTCAACTCGGCCTCGGAGCGGCTGGAGCAAGCCCTGGCGGGCATGGTCGCCTCGGCCCAGATCATTCGCAACGGCGCCTCCGAGATCGCGTCGGCCGCCGACAACCTTTCGCGGCGCACCGAGCAGCAGGCCGCCGGGCTGGAGCAGACCGCCGCGGCGCTGGACGAGATCACCGTCACCGTGCGCAAGACCGCCAGCGGTGCGAAATCCGCGGCCGATGTCGTCCTCGCGGCGCGCGGCGACGCTCAGAACAGCGGCGATGTGGTGCAGCAGGCCGTCCTGGCCATGGGCGGTATCGAGACCTCCGCGCAACAGATCAGCCAGATCATCGGGGTGATCGACGAGATCGCCTTCCAGACCAACCTGCTGGCCCTGAACGCCGGGGTCGAGGCCGCCCGGGCCGGGGACGCCGGCAAGGGTTTCGCGGTGGTCGCCTCCGAGGTCCGGGCCTTGGCCCAGCGCTCGGCCGAAGCGGCCAAGGAGATCAAGGCCCTGATCAGCACTTCCACCGCCCAGGTGAGTTCGGGCGTCCAACTGGTTGGTCAGACCGGTGAGGCCCTGCAACGCATCGTCAGCCGTGTGGCCGAGATCGACGGGCTGGTGACCGAGATCGCCGCCAGCGCCCAGGAGCAAGCCGTGGGCCTGGCCGAGGTCAATACCGCGGTCAACCAGATGGATCAGATGACTCAGCAGAACGCGGCCATGGTTGAGCAATCCACCGCGGCGAGCCACGGAATGTCTTCGGAGGCTCAAACCCTGGCCGCCTCCGCCGCGCGCTTCCGCGTCGGCGCCGTGGCCGTCGAGGCGCGTCCCCGCCGTCAGGCGGCCTGACGCCTCAGGCTGCGAAGATCCAGTCGCCGGTGAGCGCGGTGGTCTGGACGCCCACCAGGACGATCTGACCGCCGCCGGCCATGGAGATGATGGCGTCGCCCCCGACCTGGGCCAGGGTCCAGGTCGTGCCCACATCCACCTGGATGCGGTCGCCCTCGGCGCGGCTGAAATCGGTGATCCGGTCGATTCCCGCCGCGCCCCAGGTGTGGAAGATGTCGGCACCGGCCCCGCCGCTGAGGGTGTCGTCGCCGAGATCGCCGGACATCCAGTCGTCGCCGGCCCCGCCCGACAGGCTGTCATTGGCCTGGCCGCCGCGCACCCAGTCGCGGCCGTCGCCGCCGTCCTGGGTGTCCGACCCCAGATTACCGTAGACCACGTCGTCGCCGGCCTCGCCGAGCAGCTGGTCGTCGGCCTGGCCGCCCACCACCCAGTCGGGACCATCGCCGCCGCGCAGGCTGTCGCTCCCCTGGTTGCCGTGCATGTCGTCGAAGCCGGCGCCGCCGATCAGGCTGTCGTCGCCCTCGGCGCCGCGCAGATAGTCGTTGGCCTCGCCGCCGTCGATGGTGTCGTTCCCCAGGCCGCCGAGGATCTGGTTGGTGGCGCTGTTGCCGTTGATCTGGTCGGCGCCCGAGCCTCCCAGGGCGTTCTCGATCGTGGCGCCCACGGCCACGGCGACATTGCCCACCAGGCCTCCGACATTGGAGAAGAAGCCCTGGCGCAGGTCGATCACCTGGTTCTGGCTGAAGCCCGAGAAGTCGAAGGTGTCGTTTCCGCCGGCGTCCCAGACGGCGAAGACCAGGCGCGAGCCCCCCGAGGTCGCCTCGAACCAGGGCCGGCCAGCGTTGGAGTTGAAGCCGTAGGTATTGTCCCCCAGCCGGGTGGCGGTGTTGACGCCGTACTCCAGCTGCGCCGCGGCGATGTCGTCCAGGAGGGGCGCGGCCGAATAGGTCCCACCGAAGCTGGCGCCGGTGTTGGTCTCGCTGAAGTAGCTCATCACCGTGTACTGGCGGCTGTCCTCGGCATATTCGGCGCTGGCGGCGTAGGTGGGCGATGTGGCGTCGCTGGCGTCGTAGTTGCTGGGGTGGCCCAGGCCGATGGCGTGGCCGATCTCATGGACCAGCACCGAGCCGCCAAAGTTCCCGACGGTGGGATTGGTGTTGTAGCCGAAGGTGATGTTGGTCCAGACGTCCCCCGATCTGGAGGAAAAGCTGGTGATGGCGGGGAAGAAGCTGAAGGCCGAGGCGCCCTCGACCCCTCCCGAATAGTTGGAGAACAGGATGCTGGCCGAATTGGAATAGGCCCCATCGCCGGACGATCCAGCGCCCACCCGGACGAAGCTGATATTGGCCACGTCCGACCAGCCGGACAGGGCCAGTTCGGCCTGGCGGATCTGGGTGGCGTTGAAGCGCGAGAAGCCGGTGGCGTCGTCGGGCATGGTGGCGGGCGCATCGGCCCGGAAGCCGTAGGTCACCGTGAAGCCGACCCCGAGCGCGCTGGACCAGCCCGGTTCGCCGCCCACCAGGCGGTTGGCGGCCTCGGCGACCGTGAAGCTCTGCTTGCTCCCCACCATGCCCCCGCGGGCGTCGGCGTTCAGATAGGATTGAGGGGAGGCGTCACTCTCCTGGGCGAAGGCACCGCCCATGGGATCGCCGGAAGAGGTCATGGCCATGGAACGCTCACCACACTACAAGCTCCCCAGCTCCGGACTCCCGTACGGGGCGGCGGCGGCCCCGGCAACCCGGAACACCGAATTGCGACGTTTTCCCGCAGGTTTCAAAGGCTTAGCTGTAGTTTCCTGTTATCTGCCGTTCATCTTCGCGGCTGATCTGGATCAAGTATCGGCGTCAATCGTTTCGGCATTCTAACCGGGATCGGAGGCGGCCATGGCGGCGGCGAAACTCGCGCTCTACCAGCAGATGCGGGACTTCGAGCGGACGGCCGAGCCGTCGGGGCGCGACGCCAAGGCGGTCAGGTCCAACCGGTTGCGATTCGTCATCCAGAAGCACGCCGCCACCCGCCTGCACTTCGACCTGCGGCTGGAGCACGACGGGGTGTTCAAGTCCTGGGCCGTGACCCGCGGGCCATCGCTGGATCCGCGCGACAAGCGCCTGGCCGTGGAGGTGGAGGACCATCCCTTGGACTATGGCGACTTCGAGGGCGCGATCCCCAAGGGCCAGTACGGCGGGGGCACGGTCCAGCTGTGGGACCGCGGCTACTGGGCCCCGGAGCCCGGGATGGAGGACATCGACAAGGCGCTGAAGACCGGCGAGCTGAAGTTCGTCATGGAGGGCGGGCGGCTGCACGGCTCCTGGGTGCTGGTGCGGCTGCGCCCCGACGCCAAGTCCAAGCGCAGCAACTGGCTGCTGATCAAGCACCGCGACGCGGCCGCCGTGGAGGGGGAGGGCGGGGCCCTGGCCGCCGAGGACCGCTCCATCGCCTCGGGCCGCACCATGGCGCAGATCGCGGCGGGGGAGGGCGAGTCCGCGAGCCCCTTCATGACCGCCAAGGGGACCCCGGCCGACGCGGTCTGGGAAACCCGTGAGAACGCCCATTCCACCGCCGCGGCCTCGCCCAAGGTGGGCCGCGCCGCGCCGAAGTCCGCCGCCAAGGCCAAGTCCCTCCGCGTCCTGCCGGCCTTCGTCGAACCCCAGCTCTGCAAGACCCTGGAGAAGCCGCCCCAGGGGCCGGGCTGGGTGCATGAGATCAAGTTCGACGGCTATCGCATGCAGTTGCGGGCAGCTGGCGGCGCGGCGACCCTGAAGACCCGCAAGGGCCTGGACTGGTCGGCCAAGTTCCCGGCCATCGTGGCGGCGGGCGCGGGCCTGCCCGACAGCGTGGTCGACGGCGAGGTGGTGGCGCTGGACCACACCGGCGCGCCGGACTTCGCGGCCCTGCAGGCGGCGATCTCCGAGGGCAAGACCGACGACCTGATCTGCTTCGTCTTTGATCGGATGATGGAGGGGGCGGAGGATCTGCGCGGCCTGCCGCTGACCGAACGCAAGGCGCGGCTGCAGGCCCTGACGGCCAAGGCGGCGCCCAATATCCGCTATGTCGACCATTTCGCCACCGCCGGCGACGCGGTGCTGCAGTCGGCCTGCCGCATGGACCTGGAGGGGATCATCTCCAAGCGGGCCGACGCGCCCTACCGCTCCGGCCGCAGCGAGACCTGGGCCAAGTCCAAGTGCCGACAGGGCCATGAGGTGGTGATCGGCGGCTGGACCACCAACGGCCACGCCTTCCGCTCGCTGATCGCCGGGGTCTATCGCGACGGCGAATTGGTCCATGTGGGCCGGATCGGCACGGGTTTCTCGCGTGACAAGGTCGATCGCCTGCTGCCGAGACTGAAGGCCCTGGAGACCGACAAGAGCCCCTTCAAGGGCAAGGGGGCGCCGAAGACGACCGCCGGGGTCCACTGGGTGAAGCCAGAGCTGGTGGCCGAGATCCAGTATGCCGGCTTCACCGGCGACGGCGCCATCCGCCAGGCCGCCTTCAAGGGCCTGCGGGAGGACAAGCCCGCCCAGGAGGTGGAGGCCGAGGTCCCGGCGCCGGCGGCGAGCGCCGAGCTGGCCGATCCAGCGCCCAAGGCGGCGGCCAAGACCGTATCGCCCCGCGGCTCGGTGGTGGTGATGGGGGTGACCCTCTCCCACCCCGACAAGGCGCTCTGGCCCCATGCCAATGACGGCGAGTCGGTGACCAAGCTGGACCTGGCCCGCTACTACGAGGCGGTGGCGGCGGCGGTCCTGCCGCACATCAAGGGCCGGCCCTGCTCGATCATCCGCATGCCGGACGGGATCGAGGGCGGCGAGCGGTTCTTCCAGCGGCACGCCTCGCGGGGCTCGTCGTCGCTGTTCACCGAGGTGCAGGTGGCCGGCGACCCCAAGCCCTATCTGCAGATCGACCGGCCCGAGGCCCTGATCGCCGCCGCCCAGATCGGGGCTGTGGAGCTGCACCCGTGGAACTGCGAGCCCTTCAAGCCGGAGGTCCCTGGCCGGCTGGTGTTCGACCTCGATCCCGGGCCGGACGTGGCCTTCGACGCGGTGGTGGAGGCGGCGCGCGAGGTCCGCGACCGGCTGGAGGACCTGGGCCTGGTGAGCTTCTGCAAGACCACGGGCGGCAAGGGCCTGCACGTGGTCACGCCACTCAAGGCGGGAAAGATCGACTGGCCCACCGCCAAGGCCTTCGCCCGCGATGTCTGCAAGGCCATGGCTGCCGACGCCCCGGACCGGTTCCTGATCAGCATGGCCAAGAAGGACCGCGGCGGGCGGATCTTCCTCGACTATCTGCGCAACGACCGCATGGCGACGGCCGTGGCGCCCTTCTCGCCGCGCGGCCGGGAGGGGGCGCCGGTCTCCATGCCGCTGACCTGGAGCCAGGTGAAGACGGGGCTGGACCCGGCCGCCTACACCATCCGCACCGTGCCGGCCCTACTGCCCAAGCTCACGGCCTGGGCCGACTACTTCGAGTCCGAGCGGCCCCTGGCGGCGGCGATAAAGCGGCTGGGGAAGGTCTAGCAAACACTCGTCATCCCGGCCGCAGCGCAGCGGAGAGCCGGGACCCAGGGGCAGTACGCACGGCCCCTGGGTCCCGGATCGGCCTGTCGGCCGTCCGGGATGACGCGTGGATTAGGCCCGCTTCTTGGTTGGCGCGTGTTTCGCGGCGGCCTTCTTGGCGGCGGGCTTGGTCGCCTTGGCCGCGCCCCTGTCGCCGGCCAGGCTGCGGCGCAGGGCCTCCATCAGGTCGATGACCTCTGCGCCCTGGGGCTCCTCGACGGTGACCTTGCGGCCGGCGCCCATTTCCTTCTCCTTGATCAGGGTGCGCAGGGCGTCCTCGTAGTGGTCCTTGAACTCGCGCGGATCGAAGTCGCCTTCCTGCCGCTCGATGATCTTGGCGGCGATGGCGATCATGTCCTTGTCGGCCTTGGCGGCCGGGATGTCCTCGAAGAAGTCCTCCGGCGCCTTGACCTCGTCGAAGGTGCGCAGGGTGTAGGCCACCAGGCCCTTGCCGCGCGGCTCCAGGGCCAGCATCCGTTCGCGCTGGTGCATGACCAGGCGGCCGAGCGCGATCTTGCCGGCCTTCTCCATGGCCTCGCGGATGACGGTGAAGGCTTCCACCGCCACCTTGCCGTCCGGGACCAGGAAATAGGGGTCGTTCCAGTAGAGGCGGTCAATCTCCTCGGCGTCGACAAACTTGTCGATGTCGATGGTGCGCGTGCTCTCCAGCCGGACGCTGTCGATCTCCTCGGGCGTGACCACCACGTAGCGGTCTTTCTCGATCTCGTAGCCCTTGACGATGTCGGACCGCTCCACCGGCCCGATCTCCGGATCGGTGGGAACCATGCGGATGCGATTGTGTGTCGTCTTGTGCAGCATGTTGAAGGATACGTCGCCGGTCCGGCTGGTGGCCGTGTAGAGCGCCACCGGACAGGAGACGAGCGAGAGACGCAGGTGTCCCTGCCAGGTTGGACGCGCCGTCATGTGACCCTCCGAGAAGTCCGAAGGGGTGAACGCGTCAGGCGGCGCTGTGTTGCCTAGGCGAGCGCCGCGGTGAAGAAGCCCACCACCTCGCGCCGCGCCGCCTCCGCCGCGGGTCTGTCGAATTCCATCAGCACCGGGCCGCCGGCGCCATTGTGGGCGAAGGGGTCGTTGATGGTCTGGGCCGGCAGGTCACGGTCGAAGCCGTGGGTGGCGCCCGGATAGGTGATGTTGCGCACCTGGGCGGTTCCCTGGGCGCTCAGGGCCGCCGCCAGCTTCGCCCCGGCGTCGGGATGATCGTAACTATCCGAGCCACCCGTCTGGATCAGGATGGGCGCGCCGGTGAGGCCCTCGAGCGCCATGCGCGGGTCGACGGCGTAGGCGTAGCAGACCGGATAGTGGGCGGCGTGGGCGGCGAAGCCCGGCAGGTCCCCGCGCAGCGGATCGGCCCGGCCCTTGGTGGCGCTGAGCAGGGTGACCACCCCGCCCCAGGAGAAGCCCAGGATGCCTATGCGGGCCGGATCGATCTCCGGCTGCTCCCCCAGGAGCTTCAGCGCGGAGAAGGCGTCGGGCAGGGTCTCCATGGGCGAACGCGGCCGGCCCGCCGCGCCACGTGACGTGCCCCGGGCCGCCCACATGTCGATCTCCAGGGTGGCGAGGCCGGCGGCGTTGAGCGCCCCGGCATAGTACTCGCCGCGCCCGTCGACCCCGTCGGAGCCGTGGCAGATCAGGACCGCGCCGACCGGCTCCATGGCCTCGCGCGGCGTACGCAACAGACCTGCCACCTGCAGGCCGGCGGAGGTGGGAAAGCTGACAAAGGAGGTTCTCAACGACCGGGCTCCACGAGGATCTTCACGTGGGACTCCGGGTCGCCGAGGGTCACGAAGGCCTGGGCGACCTCCGACAGGCCGACCTTGCCGGTGACCACCCCGCTGACGTCGATCACGCCCTCGGAAATCTGGTGTAGGGTCTGGGCGAACTCCTCCGGCGAATAGCCGAAGACGAAGGTCAGCTCGATCTCCTTGGTGATGGCGATGGCCGGTTCGATCTTGTCGGTCTCCATGCAGACGCCGGCGACGACGATCTGGCTGCCGGCGGGGGAGGCTTCGATCAGGTGCTGCAGGATGCCCGGCGAGCCGACGCATTCGAAGACCACCGGCTGGCCGAAGGTCTTGCCCATCATCCGGGCCATGTTCTGGGCCGCGCGGGCCGTGGGAACCCCGAAGGCTTCCCAGCGGGCGTGGGGGCTCTCGGTGGCCGGGTCGATCACCAGGTCGGCGCCCAGCATCTCGGCGGCGGCGCGGCGGCGCGGCGAGTAGTCGGCGGCGATAACCGGGCCGTGTCCCTTGGCCTTGAGGCCGGCGATCACCGCCAGGCCCACCGGGCCGCAGCCGATCACCAGGCTGACGCTGTCCCTGTCCAGGCGGGCCTTGGCCACGGCGTGGGCGCCGACGGCGAAGGGCTCGGTGAGGGCCGCCTGGTCGGTGGGCAGGCCGTTCTTCACCTCCAGCAGCATCATCTCTGACAGGATCATCCGCTCGGCGAAGCCGCCGGGCAGGGCGTTGGAATAGCCCAGCAACTCCACACCGGTCCCGGTGAGGGTGGCCGGCACGCTGACCACGCGGGTCCCGGCCTTCAGGGCGCCGGTGGTTCCGGGGCCGTGCTCCAGGATCTCGGCGCAGAACTCGTGGCCGAAGACGGTGTCGGCGGAGGGGTTGAACCCACCGCCCATGGCGTCGCCGCCGCCGCTGGCGCGCCGCGAGGTCTCGATCATGTGTTCCATGTGGTGCAGGGCGTGCAGGTCCGACCCGCAGATGCCGCAGGCGAGCGTCTTGACCAGGACCTGGCCGGCGCCGGGCGTCAGCTCGGGGATTTCATCGCAGACCAGCTGCTTGTTACGGCGGATGACGGCGCGCATGGAGGCCTCCCGGGTGTTTTCGCCAGCTTGCGGGCGGACCGCCCGGAATTCCAGCCTGTCGTGGCGGAATGCGGCCTGCCTTGCCCGGCGGGGCGCAATCCCCTAACCCTCCGCCCTTGAATCGAAGTGGCGCCAACGCGCGCCGAAGGGAGCCCCAGATGAGCCTCGCCTTTCTCTTTCCCGGCCAGGGCAGCCAGGCCGTCGGCATGGGCGCCGACCTGGCCGAAGCCTTCGCCAGCGCGCGCGAAGTGTTCCAGGAAGTCGACGACGCCCTTGGCCAGAAGCTGTTCAAGCTGATGAAGGAGGGGCCGGAAGACCAGCTCACCCTCACCGAGAACGCCCAGCCGGCCCTGATGGCCGTCAGCCTGGCGGTGAGCCGGACCCTGGAAAAGGAATTCAAGATCGGCATCGACAAGGCCGCCTTCGTGGCCGGCCATTCCCTGGGCGAATACTCCGCCCTGGCCGCCGCCGGCGCCATCAGCCTGGCCGACACCGCGCGCCTCCTGAAGCTGCGCGGCCAGGCCATGCAACGGGCCGTGCCGGTGGGCGAGGGGGCCATGGCCTCCCTGATCGGCCCCAAGAGCGACGTGGCGCTCGCCGAGGAAGCCGCCAAGGCGGGCTCGGCCTTCGGGGTCTGCGTCGTGGCCAACGACAACAACAACGGCAATGTCGTCATCTCCGGCGCCAAGGCCGCCGTCGACGCCGCCATCGAGAAGGCCAAGGAGCTGGGCGCCCGCGCCATCCCGCTGAACGTCTCGGCGCCCTTCCATTGCCCCCTGATGCAGCCCGCAGCCGACGAGATGGCCAAGGCGCTCGGGTCCGCGACGATCCTGGCGCCCCGCGCGCCGCTGGTGGCCAATGTCACCGCCCGGCCGACCCTCGATCCCGAGGAGATCCGCCGGCTGCTGGTGGAGCAGGTAACCGGCCGCGTCCGCTGGCGCGAGAGCATGATCTGGCTGGTGGAGGAGGGCGGGGTGACCCGCTTCGCCGAGGCCGGGTCGGGCAAGGTCCTGTCGGGCATGGCCAAGCGCATCGCGCCGGACGCCGAAGCCACTCCGCTCAACACTCCCGCAGACCTCGAAGCCTTCGCGAGCAGCCTCTGATGTTCGATCTCACCGGAAAGACCGCCCTCGTCACCGGGGCCACGGGCGGCATCGGCGCCCATATCGCCCGCGCCATGCACGCCCAGGGCGCCCATGTGGTGCTGTCGGGGACCCGCGAGGCCGTGCTGGCCGAACTGGCCGCCGAGCTGGGCGAGCGCACCTCGATCGCCGCGGCCAACCTGGCCGACGCCGAATCGGTGGACGGCCTGATCGCCAAGGCCGAGGAGGTCTCCGGCCATCCGCTGGACATCCTGGTGGCCAACGCCGGCATCACCAAGGACGGCCTGTTGATGCGCATGAAGGACGAGGACTGGGAGTCCGTCCTGAAGATCAATCTGGAGAGCTATTTCCGCCTCAGCCGGGCGGCCATGCGCGGGATGATGAAGCGCCGCGCCGGCCGGATCATCGGAATCACCTCGGTGGTGGGGGTGATGGGCAACCCTGGCCAGGCCAATTACGCGGCCTCCAAGGCCGGAATGATCGGGTTCTCCAAGGCCCTGGCCCAGGAAGTCGCCACCCGCGGGATCACCGTCAACTGCGTGGCTCCGGGCTTCATCGAGAGCCCCATGACCGACGCCCTGAACGAGGCCCAGAAGGCCCAGATCCTGGCCACCATCCCCGCCGGCCGGCTGGGCGTCGGGAGCGATGTGGCGGCGGCCTGCGTTTATCTGGCCAGCGACGAAGCCGCCTACATGACGGGGCAGACCCTGCATGTGAACGGCGGCATGGCGATGATCTGAACTGTTGGCCTAGGCCAAGCGAACATGCTACGGCCACGCCCGAAGCGGTTGGGCGAAGGCCGAAATCGAAGCTCCGTTACGGTTGACAACATGTCGGCGGTCACGGATGGATCAAGTGACTAATTGAGGAACTAAACCTGATGTCCGACATCCTCGAGCGCGTGCGTAAGATCGTCATCGAACACCTCGACGCCGATCCGGAGAAGGTCACCGAGAAGGC
>NZ_JAUSLW010000164.1 GCF_030645195.1 Phenylobacterium sp.
TTGGTCTCGCGGGCCTTCTCGATCTGGTCGATGCGGGGCTTCTTGGCGCGCTCCAGCTCGTCGGGGGTGATGTCCCTGGAGCGCAGGTCGGCGGCGATCTTGCGGACGTCGGCGAAGAAGGCCGGCAGCTTCTCCGGCGGGATCTCCACATTGGCCGAGACATAGCCCCAGCCGGGCCAGACCATGGAGTGGTTGTAGCTGACCTGGGGCGAATAGGTGGCTCCCTGGCTCTCGCGCAGCTCCTCGATCAGGCGCAGCTCCAGCACCTCGCCCATGACGGCGGTGTCGCGGGCCTTCTGGGGGTTGGCGAAGAAGTCGTTGGTGGGCCAGGCCAGGAAGCCGATGGCCTGGTCGGCGCGGCCCTTGTGGGTGCGCTGGACGGGGGTCGCCACGCCTGTGGGGAAGGCGACCTGGCGGCGGGCCGGATCGGCGGCCGGCGGCTCCTGGCGCGGGGGCAGGGCGCCGAAGGTGGCGGCGACGGCCTCGATGGCCTTGTCGACGGTGATGTCGCCGACGATCACCACCTCGATGGGGCCGCCTGAGATGGCGGGCGCGATCTCGGCCTGGAATTCGGCGAGCTTGGCGTCGGCGATCTCGCCGCGGCTGGGGAAGACCCAGCGCTGGTCGCCGGGGTGCAGCAGGCCGGCCAGGTCGCGGCTGAGCACGCCGGAATCGGTGGACTCGTACTGGTCGTGGATGGTCTTGCCGGCGGTCTTCAGGCGCTGGAAGGCCTCGGGCCGCCAGCCGGGCTCGGCCACATAGGCGGTGAGCACCTGCAGCTGGGTGTCCAGGTCGTCGGGGCGGGTGCCGCCGGAGAGGACGAAGGCCTCGTCGCCGATGCCGAACTGGGCGCCGTAGACGCGGTTGGCCAGGACCCGCTCCATGTCCTCGGCGCTGATCTGCTTCAGGCCGCCCTCGACATAGGCGCCGGCGGCCCAGGCCACGCTCTGGCGGTCCTTGGGCAAGTCGACCCGGCCATTGCCGACATTGATGCGGACCAGGACCTCGTCGTCCTGGAAACGGGTCGGCTTGACGGTGAGGCGCACGCCGTTGGCGAAGCGGACGAAGACCGCGTCGAGGTCGGCGACCTCCTTGGTCTCCACCACCTTGCCGGGGGTTCCGAAGCTCCCGTAGGGCCAGGCGACGGTGGCGATGGCGGTGGGGGCCGTGACCTCGACCTTGCGCGACGCGTCCAGCGCCTGGAGCAGGGCCGGTTCGCCCCCGGCGATGGGCTTGGGGGAGGTCATGAAGACCAGGGGCCCGTCGCCGTCGAAGGCGGCCTTCAGGGCGGCGGAGACCTGGGCGGCCTTCAGGCCCTTCACGGTGGCCTCGAAGAAGGCCAGGTCCTGGACCGGATTGGTGACCACCTCGTGGTCGGAGAGCGAGCCGACGATCTCGCCGGCCAGTTCGGCGGGGGTGCGGGTGGCGGCGCCGGAGGCGTCGGCCTTGAGGCTGGCGCGGACCTCCTCGATCTCGCGGTCCAGCTCGTCCTGGCGCACGCCGTACCGGATGACCCGGCGCTGCTCCTGGTCGGCGGCGCTGAGCGCGTCCTTCCAGCGGATGGCCTCGGCGTTGACGGTGATCATGGTCAGTTCGGCGGCGTCGTACTCGTCGCTCTTGAAGGCGCCGGCGCCCAGGAAGGGCGGCGCGCCCGAGCGGCTGAGGCTGGAGAAGCGGCGGTTCAGCACCGAGAAGCCCAGGCGCTCGATGAAGTCGCGGCGGCGCTTGGCCACGGTGTCGGGGGCGGTGTCGGGCGGGCCGATCCAGGCCAGCTGCAGGGACAGGGGGGCGCCGCTCTCCACCACCAGCCTGGCCTCCGGGCCGCGGGGGGCGACGGGGCCGAGGTCGGGGTCGGCGCCGGCGGGACCGGTGGGCGTCCAGTCGCCGAAGCGGGCCTTGATCTTGGCCTCCATGGCGCCCGGATCGAAATCGCCCACGGCCACCAGGGTGGCGCGTTCGGGGCGGTAGTACTGATGGTAATAGTCGGCGATCAGGCTGGCCGGGGCGTTCCGCAGCACCTCGACCTTGCCGATGGGATAGCGGGTCGGCGGGCGCTGGCCCTTGAGCATGAAGTCCAGGCGGGCCTTGTAGACGCGGTAGGGTGGGTTATCCCGGGCGCGCTCCTCCGACAGCACCACGCCGCGCTCGCGGTCGACGGCGGCCTGGTCGATGGTGAGGTTCCCGGCCGCCTCGCGCAGCAGCATCAGGGAGGTGTCGAGCGTCTCGGCGTCGGTGCGCGGCAGGTCGAGCTTGTAGACGGTCTCGTCGAAGTCGGTCGAGGCGTTGGTGTCGGCCCCGAAGGCCAGGCCCAGGCGCTCCAGGATCTTGATCATGTCGCCTTCGGGCACGTTCTTGGAGCCGTTGAAGGCCATGTGCTCGAGGAAGTGGGCGAGACCGGCCTGGGCGTCGGTCTCCTGCAGGGAGCCGGCGTCGAAGCGCAGGCGCAGGGCCGCCTGGCCCGCCGGCGTCGACTGCCTGCGGATGGCGTAGCGCATGCCGTTGGGCAGGGCGCCGAAGCGGACCTCCGGATCGGCGGGGACGTCGGAGCGGACCTGGGGCCACTGGCCGGGCGGCGGCTTGGCCGGGGCGACGGCCGGGGCCTTGTCATGTCCGAACCCGAACCCCCCAAGCTTGGGCATCGACAGGTGGGGGACGGCGCAGGCGCTGAGGGCCAGGGCCGAAAGCAGCGCGCCCGCGGCGCGCAAGGGACGGATCATCAAGGCTTTCCGGGTCGATCTCTGGAGAAGGTCGGGCACCATGCGCCGGGGCTCGTGGCGGGCGCAAGGCGGGAAGGGGGCGGGGCCGCCCTACTCGCCGGGACGGCTGACATAGTAGGTGGCGGTGTTGCCCACGGCGTTGGCCACGCCCGAGACCGAGCGGCCGGTGGTCATCGTGGCGGTGGCCGTGGCGCCGACATCGACGGTGTTGGTCTGGCTGTTGGCCACGGTCAGGCGGCCCGAGCAGTCGGAGCAGGAATAGCCGAGGGCGGAGTTGCCGGTGGCCGTGGCCGAGGCCAGGCCGTCATAGCCCTCGCCGCCGGTCCAGGCCGCCACGGCCTCGATGCCGCCGCCCTCGTTGAACTGGGTGTTGTCGATGATCACCTCGCCGCCGATGTCCCCCATCACGGCGCTGTTGCCCACCCCGCTGGCCACGGCCGCGCCGGCGCCGAAATTGGCCGCCGAGCTCTCGGCCTGGGCCCGGACATAGGCCTGGTTGCCCTGGTTGACCGTGGCGTCCAGCAGGTAGCCTTCGTTCACGACGTTGAGGTTGTTGCCGGCGGCGACGGCGGTGGTCTTGGCGTCCTGCACCTGGCCGAAGGCGGTGAAGTGGGAGGCGTGGGTGTTGGCCGCGGTGTTCTGCTGGTCGGCGATCATCCGCACACCGGACCCGCCGTCGCCCGACAGCGACACATTGTTGCCCATGGCGCCGGCAGTCATCTCGGCCGTGCCGGTCACCAGGCCATAGACCCCGCCGCCGTCGGAATAGGCGGTCCCGGCGTTGGCCTGGTTCACGCGGACGCCGGCCGCGGCGACACTGACCCCGAGGTTCTGGTTATTGCCCACCGCCTGGGCGGAGGTCGCCACGTCGCCGGTCTGGGCGTTGGGCGCCTCGATGTGGCTGTGGGCGTAGAGGGTCGAGGCGGTGGTGGCCTGGGTGAACACCCCGGTGAGCGTCCCGCCATAGATGCTGGCGTCGCCGAGGTTGCCGCTGGCGGTGGTGGTCAGGTTGGTGGCCGCCCCGGAATTGGCGGCGACATTGAGCACGGTGTCGGCCACAACGTCGCCGCTGGAGGTCTGGTTGGAGCGCACGTCGAGATCGCCGCCATCCGTGGAGGCGGCATAGACGTTGGCGGTCGCCGTGGTGTTGGCGGTGGTGGAGTCGGTGACGGTCTCGACGTTCAGGGTCTGCTGGCTGAAGACGTCGCCGAGCTGGACCTGGTTGTTGAGGGCCGTGCTGGTCTGACTAGTAGCGACCCCGCACGGCAGAATCCCGGCGAGAATTCCAGCGAGAAGGATCGGACCGCGTTTCAGCATTGTTGGTGCCCAGGTTGTTGTAGGCCGGCACATAGCCGCCGGTGATCCCGACCGTGCCGTCGCCCAGCGGATCGGAGGCCAGGCAGGCGCGCGGTCCGGGCATGCCGTAGAGGTTGGCGGTCATCTCGACGACGGCGCGCTCGACGAGGGCGCGGACGGCGAGCTGCATGGGCTCCAGGGCGCCGGCGCCGGCCGAGACGTCGAAGACGTTGCCGCCCAGGAAGTCGAAGAGGCCGATGCCCACTTCGCGGCCCACCACCTGCTTCTGGTAGGAGATGACGTCCACCACCTCCAGCGTGCGGGTGTTGATGAGCCGCATGTCCAGGCCGATGTTCATGACGAACATGCGCCCGCGGAAGGAGCCCTTGAGCTCCTTGGCGTCGGGGCTGCCGCCGGTGAAGTCGGCGCCGGAGGAGCGGATGTTGAAGTTCAGCTCGGTGACGCCGCCAGCCACATAGAAGTCCGAGCCCGGCACCTGGCCGGCCAGGATGCGCCGATAGTCGGCCGCCTGGTCGGGGGCGGGATTGGGGGCGTCGGAGATCAGCTTGTTGTTGGCGTACTTCAGTTCCAGCTCGGAGACGGAGGTGTCGAAGCGTTCCACCAGGGGCATGCCGGCCTTGGCGAAGGCCGACATGGCCATCAGGGATGCGCCCTGGGTGATCTTGCGGCCCGAGCCGTCGGATTCGGACTTGCCGGTGTAGTCGGCGATGCGGCCCACGGCGATGCGGGGGGCCACCAGCTTGGCGTTGCGCGCATAGCCGGCCATGCAGACCAAGGCCGAGGAATAGGGGGTCGGGTTGGCGGTGACCGGGGCGGTGCCGATGGCCCGGGAATAGTTGCCGCTGGGGCCCGCCACCGGGGTGGCGCAACCGGCGAGACCGAGGGCCGCGGCGCTGAGCGCGCCGGCGACCCGTTGGAGCGGATTACTGACCACTGCCGACCCCTCCGTTAGCGGTGGCGTTGGCGCTCACCGCGCCGGTGTTGGTCTGGGTCGAGTTGATGATGACGGTGTTGTAGTTGCCCTGGGTCACCACGGTCAGGTTGTTGCCGATCGCCGTGGCGCCGCCCGAGAGCGCGCCGACCCCGGCATAGGCGTCCACCACGCCCGAGGCGCTGGAGAAGCTGGACTGATCCTCGCCGGTGAGCATGAGGCCGTCGACGATGATGCGGTTGCCGTTGGCGTCGCGGGTGGAGACCTCCACCGGATGGTTCTCCGACCCGGCCACGCGGCCGTAGCCGGCGTTGAAGTCGGCGGAGTTGGTGGCCATGGCCTGGGCCTGGGCCTGGCCCGCGGCCAGGCCGGCGGCGAGGACACAGGCCAGCGCGAGGAGACGCGGCGCGGCGGGGGGAGCGGCGGCCATGGAAATACGAAAACCTCGCGCGGACCAAACGTCTGCCCAGGCAGGAGCAACGAACGTGCCAAAACTGGACAGCGCGCACTAAAGAGCAAAGACACTGGCGATTTGGTTAATGCGACTCAGCGAACCACCCGGTTTCGCTGTTCTTTTGCGTGTGGAGAGCCCGTTGGACCAACCGCGTGAACCCGCCTTCAACGCCCCCTGGCCAGCCCTGGCCATGGCCGCGGCGATCATCGGGGGGTTCGGCCTGCAGACATTCCTGCCGCCTGAGCAAATCTTGCCGACCTATGGATTCTCGCCCCAGGCCCTGGCCCAGGGGCGCTGGATCACCCTGTTCAGCGCCCTCTTCCTGCATGGGAGCTGGGCCCACGCCCTGCTGAACGGGGTGGCGGTCCTGGCCTTCGGGGCGCCGGTGGCCCGCTACTATGGCGTGCGGCCGGCCGGGGCCCTGGCCTTCCTGCTCTTCTATCTGGCCTGCGGGGCGCTGGCGAACCTCGGCTATGGTTGGGTCCATGCCGGGGACCCGCACCTTCTGGTTGGCGCCTCGGGCGCGGCGGCGGGGCTGATGGCGGCCGCGGCCCGCATGCTGGCGGGGAAGGGGGTTCCCGGCCCCTATCTCAGCCCTCAGGTGGTGGGGATGACGGCGGCCTGGGTGGTGGTGAACCTGCTGATCGCGGTGGTGGGGTTCGCGCCTGGGGCGGGCGACATGCCGGTGGCCTGGGAGGCGCACCTGTTCGGCTACGCCGCGGGCCTGGTGCTGGTGACCCCCTTCGGCTGGCTATCACGTCGGGGTGTAGTCGATTGATCCGCCAGCGATATTGAGCGACCTTGGTTTTTCCGGGGATTACGGAAGGACGCAGCCATGCTTGTTTCGCAAATCCTGAAGGCCAAGGGCGACCTGGTCTTCACAGCCACCCCCAACGAGACGGTGAGCGCCATCTGCGCCCTGCTGCACTCGCGCAGGGTGGGCGCCATGATCATCATGGACGGCGACCGGGTGGCCGGCATCGTCTCCGAGCGCGACGTGGTCCGGGTGATGGCCGAGCAGGGGGCCTCGGCCCTCAACCAGCCGGTCTCGGCCTGCATGACCCGCGACGTGGTGTTCGCCGAGCCGGGTGAGACGGTGAACTCCCTGCTCAGCCGCATGACCGACCGGCGGTTGCGGCACCTGCCGGTCTGCGAGGGCGACCGGCTGATCGGCATCGTCTCCATCGGCGACCTGGTGAAGCACAAGATCTCCGAGGTGGAGGCCGAGGCCGACGGGCTCAAGGCCTATATCGCGGCGGGGTAGGGCGGGGCTCCTCCGGCGGGCGGCCAGAGCCGCTTGCGCGCCCAGAATGTTCTGGGTTTGTTCTTGACTTTTCAGCATCGCCATGGGACCTTTTCGGCTTGGTGAGGGCGGGCGCTCCCGTCCTCAAGGGGACGTTTCGGATGCCGTCGGGTCTGCATGTGTTGGGGCGGCGCAAGCCGCAGGGCGCCGAGATCATGGCGACACCGCCGCCGCCGGCCGAGCCGACGGCTCGGCCGGCGATGCCGAGCCTCTCGGCGGAAAAGTGGCGCCAGCTGGCGCACTGGCAAAGGGACCCGGAGAAGGGCGCGGCGATCCGTAGTCTCCTCGGCAAGGCCTGGAACGCGCCCAATACGGCGATCGGTCTGGGCTATGGCTTGGCGGGATACGGGCTTGGCAAGGTGATGGGGAAGAACCCGCACATTGATGTGCGGAAGGATTCGATCCAATTCACCAACAATCCCTTGGGCGGGGTCGGCGCGATCACGCTTGGAAACGCGGTTGTCTTTAATGGCAATCCCTATGACCCTCACGATTCAGATGGTCCCGATTGGACAAACGATAAGGCGATGAGCCCGCTGGAAGCCGCTCGGAACGCTGAGGGTCATGAGCTCCAACATGTGAAGCAGGGCGAGCAGCTCGGCCCGCTCTATCTGCCTTCGAACCTGCTAGGTGGCGCCTACTCGCTTATAAGGGATCATCAGTGGCACGGGCCTTCCAACTGGAATGAGCGGGGGCCGGGAGCGAACCCGCCCCGGCCATGGGCAAGGCGACCGCAATGAGGATCGCACTCGCAGGCTTGGCCGGCATGATGTGCGTGGCTCTGGCGGGCTGCGACACGGCGCCAAGCCTGAGGATCTACAATCAAACCCCGCAGGTGCTGGTGCTTCCGCTTTACAAGCCTCACCGAGCCGAGATGCGGGCCTACGACTTTCGACTGCAGCCCGGGCGCCACAAGACGGTTTGGGGGAGCGAGATCGACCGACAGATCGTGGTCTCGACTGGCGATTGTAAGTACGACTACGGAAGGCCCGTGACCTTTATGGGGGAGATGAACCACCCGCTCGTGGTCCAGGTGTCACCGGACTTCGTTATCCACCTCTTGGGCAAGAAGGGCGTGCCGGACAAGGTCGGCGTGTTCCACGATGACGCCGCGCCGGGCTTTCCGATCGTCCCGAAGAAGACATGCGCTCAGCCCGGCTTGAACACCTCGGCGCCCTCGCAGGCGGCCGCGTCGGCCAGGCTGTAGCCCTCCAGGACGTCGGAGGTGGCGTCGCGGGCCCTCAAGAGCGCCTCGCGCAGGGAGCAGGTGGCCAGGTCCGGGCAGTCGTCGCACTTGCGGAAGGACAGCCGGCTGACACAGGGGGCGAGCGCCAGGGGCCCATCCATGATGCGGATAATCTCGGCGAAGCTGATTTCGGCCGCGGGGCGGGCCAGGAGATAGCCGCCGAACTTCCCGCGCTTGCTCACCACCACCTTGTTGCGGGTCAGCTCCAGCAGAATCGCCTCCAGGAACTTGCGTGGCGCGTCGGCCCGGGCGGCCAATTCCCCCGATGTGAGTTGGCCGCCGCCGGCGCGGGCCAGTTCGACCAGGGCGCGCAGTCCGTAGCGGGCCTTTTGCGAAAGCATCTGCGGAAACCTCTCCTAACCCCGTGCGCAAAGGGTTTGCGCCCCGTCTTCATAAGGAGAGGCGCGCTCTGTCCACAAGGCGGGGCGCCGATTTGTCACCAAACTGTCGGAAGGGGGTTGCGCGGTTTCGAACCCGCTCATATAAGCCCCCCTCGCTCGGACAACGGGGCGGCGGACAACGGCTTCAGGCGCTACCAAGCACTTGAAATCATTGTTCTTCGTAACGCAGTTCAAGCGGCGATCGGATCTCCGGTCGGGACTTGGAGCCTCGGTTCCAACCTCGGCGCGAAGGTTTCCTTTCATCGGTGTCCAGATCTTCTGGATCGGTGAAAAGAGTTCGAAAGAGCCGGTTGACACTAAGGGGTGCGGCCACTAGATACGCCGCTCCTCGCTGAGGGCCAGACGGGCCGCAGCGAAGACTTAGAGGCCTTAAAAACCTCTTGCTTTTCGACTGCAGATCGTTATGTTCCGCAGCTTCAATCGAATCGTTACGGACTTGATGGGGCTTACCCCTCGGTGGGCCCGGAGCGAGATTTTTGCCTAAATCCGGACCTTCCGGGCTCTGGCGAAAAAGTCCGAAAGGATCGGTTGACACGAAAGAGGCCGGCCACTAGATAGCCGCCTCCGCCGACCACCGGCGCTAAACAGTGGGGCAGGGGAAACCCGGTCACGGTCTTTGACATTGTTGATTTGGAAAGAGAAACGCAGGCGGCGGCGCTCTGGCGATAGTCCTAACCAGACTATCTCGACGCTGACTAAATCTGCGGTCTCTTGAAGACAATACCATATGCCAACCGGTCTTCGGACTTGTTGGTGTTATGTACCTCGTCAAGAACTATGTAGACCAATGCCAGACAGACCTTCGGGTCTGTCACATTGAAGTCAGAGTCAACTCAACCTGAGAGTTTGATCCTGGCTCAGAGCGAACGCTGGCGGCAGGCCTAATACATGCAAGTCGAGCGAGCCCTTCGGGGCTAGCGGCGGACGGGTGAGTAACGCGTGGGAACGTGCCCTTTGGTACGGAACAACTGAGGGAAACTTCAGCTAATACCGTATGTGCCCTTCGGGGGAAAGATTTATCGCCATTGGAGCGGCCCGCGTTGGATTAGGTAGTTGGTGAGGTAAAGGCTCACCAAGCCTACGATCCATAGCTGGTCTGAGAGGATGACCAGCCACACTGGGACTGAGACACGGCCCAGACTCCTACGGGAGGCAGCAGTAGGGAATCTTGCGCAATGGGCGAAAGCCTGACGCAGCCATGCCGCGTGAATGATGAAGGTCTTAGGATTGTAAAATTCTTTCACCGGGGA